>NZ_DASYTH010000058.1:0-46391 GCF_036002505.1 Actinophytocola sp.
TTCGATTTCGCGGATGGATTCGAGGCGTTGGGGGTAGTCGTCCGGGGCCCCGGGGTCGGTGGGGGTGAGCGAGATGAACGCGGTCAGGGGGAGGCCGACGGCGTCGACATTCAGCCGGGCCGAGTAGCCGCGGATCACGCCACGGTGCTCCAGGCGGCGAACTCGTTGGTGCACGGCGGAAACGCTCAGGCCGACGCGCTCGGCGAGGTCGGTGAAGCTGCACCGCCCGTCGGCCGAGAGCTCGCGCGCGATGGCCCGGTCGATCGGCTCCAGATCGCTCGCAAGCTCGCTCACCCCGGCAGCTCCACGAGTTCGTGCGGGCGGTTGTTCAGCGGTTCGACGCCGCCGGCGGTCACCACCACGATGTCCTCGATCCGCGCGCCCCAGCGGCCGGGTTGGTAGATGCCCGGCTCGATGCTGAACGCCATGCCGGGCTCGAGCGGGCGGGCGTTGCCGCTGACGATGTAGGGGTCCTCGTGCACGTCGAGGCCGATGCCGTGGCCGGTGCGGTGGATGAAGTAGTCCCCGAAGCCGGCGTCCGAGATGATCTTCCGGGCGGTCGCGTCCACGTCCTCGGCCCGGACCCCGGGGCGCACCGCCGACACCGCGGCGGCCTGCGCCGCCTGCAGCACCGCGTAGGTGGCGGCCACGTCGGCGTCGCGCGGTGTGCCCACGGAGTAGGTGCGGGTGGAGTCGGAGTTGTAGCCGTCCGCCTCGGGGCCGCCGATGTCGATCACCACCACGTCGCCGGGCTTGATCACCCGATCGGACACGCGGTGGTGCGGCGACGCCCCGTTCGGGCCGGAACCGACGATGACGAACTCCGCACGGACGTGCCCCTCCTCGACGATGGCCGCAGCGATGTCGGCACCCACCGCCGCCTCGGTGCGCCCGGCCCGCAGCCATTCACCCATCCGCGCGTGCACCCGGTCGATCGCCGCCCCGGCCCGGCGCAGCGCCTCGATCTCGGCCGCGTCCTTGCGCATCCGCAGCTCGCCCAGCAGCGGCCCGGCCAGCGCCTGCTCCGCGCCCGGCATCGCCGACCGCAACCCCAGCACGTGCAGCGCCGGCATCATGTCGCCGACCGCGACCCGCCCGGGCCGCCCCAGCCGCCGCGCCACCACCGCGTACGGATCCTCACCATCCACCCAGGTGGCGACGTCCACCCCCAGCGCGTCGAACGCCACCGCGGCGTACCCGGGCGCCTCCAGCTTCGGCACCACCAGCACCGGCGAGCCGCCGGCCGGAAGCACGAGGCAGGTCAACCGCTCGAACGAGGTGCCCGAACCGCCCAGCAGGTACCGCAGCTCCGAGCCGGGCGGGACGAGCAGGGCGTCCACCCCGGCGTCCGAGGCGGCCGAACGGGCCCGGCCAAGCCGTGCGCGCAACATGGAGGACATGTTTGAGAGCTTAGAGCGCACCGGAAATTCCGGTCGCTAGGCTCGTCGGGTGCTTGCTCTCCTGGATTCGGCCAGCCTGTACTTTCGGGCGTTCTACGCCCTGCCCGACTCGATGACGGCGCCGGACGGCCAACAGGTCAACGCCGTGCGCGGGTTCGCCGACGCGATCGCCCGGGTGCTCACCGAGCGGCGCCCGACCCGCCTGGTGGCCTGCCTGGACGCGGACTGGCGGCCGGCGTTCCGGGTGCGCGCGCTGCCCACGTACAAGACCCACCGGGTGGCCGACATGGCGCACAACATCGAGGAGGTGCCGGACACCCTCACCCCGCAGATCCCGATCATCCTCGACCTGCTGGACGCCTTCGGTCTGGCCACCGCCGAGGCCGACGGCTACGAGGCGGACGACGTGATCGGCGCGCTCGCCGCCCGGGAGACGGCCGACCCGGTCGAGGTGGTGACCGGCGACCGCGACCTGTTCCAGCTGGTGCGCGCGGAGCCCACCCCGGTCAGCGTGGTCTACGTCGGCGCCGGCTGGGCGAAGGTGGCCACGATGGGCCCGGCCGAGATCGCCGCGAAATACGGCCTGCCGGTCGCCAACGCCGGCCCGGCGTACGCGGACATGGCCGCACTGCGCGGAGATCCGTCCGACGGCCTGCCCGGGGTGGCCGGCATCGGGGAGAAGACCGCGGCCAAGCTGATCACCCGGTTCGGCTCGCTGGAGGGCCTGGTCGCGGCCGCGGCGCAGGACAACTCCCCGGTCCCGCAGCGCTGGCGCGAGGCGCTGGCCGCCGAGGCGAAGTACGTCGCCGCCGCCCCGCTGGTGGTGCGGGTCGCCACGGACGCCGAGGTGACCGTCGACCGCGACGACCGGGTGCCGGCCAAGCCCCGCGACCTCGACCGGGTGCGCGACCTGCAGGAACGATGGAACCTCAGTGTCTCGGTGGACCGCCTGCTCGACGCGCTCGGCTAAACCGAAGTTCCGAATGATCAACTGTTTGCACATCGGGCCTGATCTGGGCAGGCGATCTCCTGCGGCGGTCGGGATTCTGGCTGCCTGACCACGAGTCGCCGGCCGAGAGGCTGCGACGAAAGCGTCCTTGGTCACCCTAGGCGTGAGGAAGGACGCGTTCGCCACGCTCGGCCCACAGCCGACGAACAGGCGCGTCCTGTAGCAGAGTCACTTCGGGCTAAAACCGCACCCTGGGAAGCAATGTGACCTTGCTTTTCTTCTATCGCGGCAATGTCACATTGCTTCCCCCGGATCAGAACATCGTGCCGCAGCAAGCGGCGACATCGGTGGCGAACAGCCGGTCGGCCCGGGCCAGGGCGGCCGGCTCGGTGACGTCGACCCGCCCGACCTCGGCCAGTGCCGAGAGCCGCGTGCCGCCGAGGTACGCCATGGCCAGCACGTCCACGTCCATGGCCAGGTCCGCCGGCTCCCCGGTCCGCTCCGTCCCTTGTGGACTGATCAGATACCGGCCGGAGTTGGCCGGCAGCAACGGATCCCGCACCTCCAGCACCACCGGCTCGGCATCTCCGTAGCTGCGGGCGGCGAGCGCGGCGGGCACGTCGACCAGCCGCAGCCAGATCTCGTCCTCGACCTCGGCCTTCAGGACGCGCTGGTCGATCAGCATCGCCTCGACCGGCTCGTCCATCGGACGCAGGAACGCGGCCACCTCCCGGACCAGGTCGACGCCCAGCACGAAGCGCCACAAGTCGTTGCGCGCCAGAGGGTTCGCCGCGTGCAGGTCGAGCACGGCGAGCGTGGCGTCGAGGTCCCAGCCGCTCTGGTCGTCCACGGTGGGCGTGTACAGCATGAACCCGTCCGCACCGTCCGGACCGGTGTGCACGGCGACCAGCATCTGGTCCTCGCACCGCAGCCGCCGCTCGTAGGCTATCGACCACCAGCCGGGCGGCCGGCCCATCATCCCGGGCCGGCCGCCGAGCATCCGCTCGTACAGCCCGGGCAGCAGGGACAGCGCCTCGTCGGCGTCGACCAGCCGGACCTCGCCGCCGCGCGGCACCTCCGGGCGCACCTCGGCCCGCCGCGTCTGGATCCTCAGCTGGCGCGAGGTGGTGGCGGCGCCGTAGCCGTACCGCCCGTAGATGACGCCCTCGCTGGCGTGCAGCCCGGCGAACACGTCCCCCGCCGCCGCGGCCGACGCGAGCTGCGCCCGCATCAGCTCGGTCAGCACCCCGCGCCGCGTGTGATCCGCCCGCACCCCGACGCTGGTGACCGCCGCGAACGGCTCGACCCGCCCGCCGGGCAGCGCCAGGCTGGACGCGAACGTCACCACGACACCGACCGGCCGACCGTCCACGTACGCCCCGAACACCCGCCCCGGCTCGTGGATCCGCTGGGAGTACTGCCATTTCTCGTCCGACGCCGGCTTGCGGTGCAGCGACGCGGCGAACACGTCGTAAGCCGGCCGGAACTCGCCGTCCTCCACCAGGCGGATGACAAAATCGCTCATATCCATCACCTCGCAAGCTCGGTGATGGCGACCCCGTCGCCTCGCACGCTCGGCGACAGGGCAGTGCTCAATGGTTCGCTCGCAAGCTCGCTCACCCGCAGATGATGCCGACCCGACCCGTTCGAACGCGACCGGGTTTCACTTGTCCCGCGGGGCGCCCACCTCGTACTCGCCGCCGTCGTTGCGCACGGTGATGTCGACGACCAGGTCCTTGGGGTTGTCGCCGCCGAGCTTCACGGTGCACTGGAACTTGTTGCCCTGCTTGACTTCCTGGTCGGCCGGGCAGCTGACGCTCTGGATGGTGTCCTTCTGCACGCCGTAGCTTCCGATGAGGACCTTCTTGACGCCGTTGTCCCCCTCGAGGGCGCCCTGGTCGAACACCTTCTTGGTGAAGAACCCGGGCTGCACGAAGCCGAGGATGGCCACCGCGCCGGCGGCGAGCACGATCACCGCGACCACGATCCAGATCCAGGCGCCGCCCTTCTTCTTCGGCTGAGACACGCCGGGGTAGCCGCCGGGTTGCTGGCCGTAGGGCGAGTACTGCTGGGTGGGTTGCTGACCGTAGCCGCCGTAGGGCTGCTGCTGCTGGCCGTACCCGCCGTAGGGCGCCTGGTCGGGCTGGCCGTACGACTGCTGCTGACCGTAGCCCGGCTGCGCGGGGAAGCCGCCGGACGGCGGGCCCTGGGCGGGAAAACCACCGGACGGGGTGCCAGGATGAGGAGGACCACCGTAGGGCTGCTGAGGCTGCTGCCCCCACCCTTGTTGCGGGTCCTGCCCGCCGCCTGGCCCGTAGGGGCTGGTCATCGTCTGCCTCCGCACTCACGTCACGTGACGGAACCGCATCTCCCGCTGCTGCGCGATCAAACCACAGCCGCGGGGCGTTTCCCTACCCGACCCGACAAGCGTTTCCAAACTATTGGAAACCCTAGACCGTGCCGAGGGCCACGACGCCGCGCCGGATCGCCTTGACCGCCTTGACCGCCGTCGCGCCCACCGGGTCTTCGGAACCGACCACGTCCCGGATCTGATCAAGCAGGTCGATCACCTGCCGGCACCAGCGCACGAAGTCCCCGGCGGAGAACTCGCTGCCGGCCGACTCGGCCGCGGCGATCACCTTCTCCAGCGACTCGCCGCGGGCCCAGCGGTACACCGTCCAGGCGAAACCGGCGTCCGGCTCCCGCGTCCGCTCCACCCGGTGCCGCCGCTCGTCCTCCTCCAGCTCGGCCCACAGCCGCGCGGTCATGGCCAGCGCGTCGGCGACCGCACCGCCCGGCACCCGCGCCTCCCCCGGGCCGTCCCGCCGCGACTCGTACACCAGCTCGGACACCACCGCGGCCAGCTCAGCCGGGCCGAGCCCGGACCACCCGCCGTGCCGCAGGCACTCCGCGGTCAGCAGGTCCGACTCGCTGTACAGCCGGGCCAGCATCCGCCCGTGCCCGGTGACCTCGGACTCCTTACCTCCGGCCAGGTAGCCCCGTTCGGTCAGCAGCGCGCGAATCCGGTCGAACGCCCGGGCCAGCGAGTGGGTCGTGGCCGCGACCCGCTGCTCGAGCTGCTCGGTTTCGGCCAGCAGCCGGTAGTACCGCTCCGCCCAGCGGGCGTGTGCCTCCCGGTCGTCACAGCCGTGGCACGGGTGCGACCGCAGCGCCCGGCGCAGCGCCGCCAGCTCCGCGTCGTCCCCGGCCCCGGACCGGTGCCGGGACCGGTCCGGCGCGACGATGCCGGTGTTGCGCAGCGTGGAGGCCAGGTCCCGGCGGGACTTCGGCGAGCGCAGGTCCACCTGCTTGGGTAGCTTGACCCGGCCCAGCGGCTCCACCGGCGCCGGGAAGTCGGCCACGGACAAGCGTCCCGACCACCGGTCCTCGGTGACGACGAGCGGCCGTGGCTCGCCGATCGGGTCCAGCCCCGGATCCACCACGATCGCCAGACCCGAACGCCGGCCGGCCGGGATCGCGATCACGTCACCCTTGCGCAGCCGCTCCAGCGAGCGCGCCGCCTCGGCCCGCCGGGCCACGCTGTTCTGCCGGGACAGCGCCTTCTCCCGGTCGGCGATCTGCTTGCGCAGCGCGGCGTACTCGGCGAAGTCGCCCAGGTGGCAGGTCATCGGCTCGCGGTAGCCCTCGAGCGCCTCGTGGTTGCGCTCGATCCGCCGGGAGAGCCCCACCACCGAGCGGTCCGCCTGGAACTGCGCGAAGGACTGCTCCAGCAGCTCCCGGGCGGCCTCCGCGCCGACCCGCTCGACCAGGTTGACCGCCATGTTGTAGCCGGGCCGGAACGACGAGCGCAGCGGGTAGGTCCGGGTCGAGGCGAGCCCGGCGACCTGCTTGGGGTCCACGCCGGGCTGCCAGATCACCACCGCGTGGCCCTCGACGTCGATGCCGCGCCGCCCGGCCCGCCCGGTGAGCTGGGTGTACTCGCCGGGGGTCAGCTCGACGTGCGCCTCGCCGTTGTACTTGACCAGCCGCTCCAGCACCACCGTCCGGGCCGGCATGTTGATCCCCAGGGCCAGCGTCTCGGTGGCGAACACGACCTTGACCAGGCCGCGCACGAACAGCTCCTCGACGGTCTCCTTGAACGCCGGCAGCAGGCCCGCGTGGTGGCTGGCGAACCCGCGCTCCAGCGCCTCGCGCCACTCCCAGTACCCCAGGACACCGAGGTCGGCGTCGGGCAGCTCCCGGGTCCGGGCGTCCACGATCCGCCGGATCTCCTCGACCTCGGCCTCGGTGTTGAGCCGCAGCCCGGACCGCGTGCACTGGCCGACCGCGGCGTCGCAGCCGACCCGGCTGAACACGAACACGATCGCCGGCAGCAGCCCGGCCGAGTCCAGCCGCTGCACCACGTCCACCCGGGACGGCGGGCGGAACCGGGAGCCGCGCGGCGGCGGCCGGCGACCGCGCTGCCGGGGCCCGCCCCAGGTCAGCTGCTGGCGGCCGACGTCGTCGGTGCGCCGCAGCAGGTCGGGGTTGATCTTGACGCTGCCCTCGGCGTCCTCCCCGGCGAACAGGTCCAGCATCCGGCCGCCCACCAGCATGTGCTGCCAGAGCGGCACCGGGCGGTGCTCGTCCACCACGACGGTGGTGTCGCCGCGCACCTCGACCAGCCACTCGCCGAACTCCTCGGCGTTGCTGACCGTGGCGGAGAGGCTGACCAGCCGCACCCACTCCGGCAGGTGCAGGATCACCTCCTCCCACACCGCGCCACGGAACCGGTCGGCCAGGTAGTGCACCTCGTCCATCACCACGTAGCCCAGACCGTCCAAAGTGGACGAACCGGCGTAGAGCATGTTGCGCAGCACCTCGGTGGTCATCACCACGATCGGCGCGCTGCCGTTGACGCTCGTGTCGCCGGTGAGCAGGCCGACCGTCCCGGCGCCGTAGCGGGCCACCAGGTCGGCGTACTTCTGGTTGGACAGCGCCTTGATCGGCGTGGTGTAGAAGCACTTGCGGCCCTCGGCCAGGGCCAGGTGCACGGCGAACTCGCCGACCACGGTCTTGCCGGCACCGGTCGGGGCGCAGACGAGCACGCCGTGCCCGTCCTCCAGCGCGCCACACGCCTGCTCCTGGAACGGGTCGAGCTCGAAGGAGAGTTCCCCGGCGAACTCG
Source organism: Actinophytocola sp. (assembly GCF_036002505.1). GTDB lineage: Bacteria > Actinomycetota > Actinomycetes > Mycobacteriales > Pseudonocardiaceae > DASYTH01. Next base: position 7,477 of record NZ_DASYTH010000058.1, read on the forward strand.
GTGAGCCTCGGCTTGGCCGCGCGGCGGCGCGCCGCCGTGTAGGCCTCGGCCGGGGATGGTGAAGGGCTTGCGGCCACCTCAACAGGCTTTCACATCCGGCCGCGGCCCGTCTGCCTAGGCTGTGTTCATAGCTCGGGCAAGGCCGCCGATCGCCTTCGGCGACGGCCTCGGGTCGGGTTGGCGGGGTGGTTGCGGGCCGGGGTGGGTGGTCGGGTGTCGTAGGTGGTCGGCCAACGATGCCTGCGGGCAGGGCTCGTTCCTCACCCTGCCCTGGTCATCGTGAGGCGGCCGCCCTCGCCGAAGATTCGCCGACCTCAGCGCACTTTCGAAACGCGCTAGGCCACCAGAGCCCCTCTGGCCTCGGCCACGAGGTCGTACTGCCCGCGCACGTCCCCGCCGATGGTCGCCACCACGATCCGGCTCACGCCGGCTTCCCCGTACTCGTCGAGCCGCCCGGCCAGCCGGGCCGGCGTCCCGGCCACGACGATCCGCGCCGCCTGCTCCGGCGGCAGCCCGTAGGTCTTCGTGAGGTACGCGGCAAAACCGTCGGCGCTCGCCGTGTCCTGCTTCGAGAGCGCGGCGAACACGATCATTCCGAGCTCGGGCCCGGCGACCCCGGCCGCCGCCGCCAACTCGGCCAACTTCCCGGCAGGGCCCGCCAGCTGGTCCGGGGCGAGCATCGAGCCCAGCCAGCCCTGCCCGAACCGCACCGCCCGGCGCAGCGCCGCCTCCGACATCCCGCCGGCCCACACCGGCGGCATGGGCACGCCCGGCGCCAGCGTGACCTCCGGCTCGCCGGGCTCGGTGGTCAACCGCGCCGGCTCACCGGCCAGCAGCCCGGGTAACGCCGCCAGGATCGCGTCGGTGCGCCGCCCGCGCCCGGCCAGCTCGACGCCCCCGGCCGCCCACTCCCCCGGCCACTGCCCGCCGACGCCCACACCCAGCACCAACCGGTTCCCCGAGACCAGCTGCAGCGAGGCGATCTGCTTGGCCGCCCACGCCGGCTGCCGCAGCGCCAGCAGCATGACCGCGAACCCGAGCCGCACCCGCTCGGTCACCGCCGCCGCCACGCTCAGCGCCACCGTGCTCTCGATCAGCGGCGCGTCCGTGGCCAGGTGATCACCGCACCACACCGCGTCCAGCCCGACCTGCTCCGCGTGCCGCGCCACCGCGGCCAGATCCGGCACGGCCCCACCCGTCCGAGCCAGAAACACCGGCAGCGACACCCCAACCTCAACAGTCATCGCGCCAGCCTAGAACCGCGAGTCCGACGCTCGGGCACACCGGCGAACGGCACGAGCCCAGCGCGATCCTCCCGCTGGGCCGTGTTACTTCCGGGTGGGGCGCGTCTCGGTCCCGGCGCGCAGCACGGGCGCGAACGACGCCGAGTGATCGTGCCCGCACGCGCAGTTCTGTTGCGTCTCGGCGACGAACACCCGCGACGGGACGCCGGTGAGCCGGACGCATTCGCGCGTGAGGTGGGACTGGTCCGCGTAGCCGGCGCGCAGGGCGAGCAGCGCGAGCCCGTCGTCGGTCGGCGCACGGCCCTGGGCGATCGCCCGCTGGACGAGCGCGAGGAAGCCCTGGAAGCGCAGCATCCGGTGCAGCGCCTTGGGCGCGAGCCCGACGGCCGTCCGGCAGCGGCGCCGCAGCTGCGTCTCGGAGATGTAGAGAGACGCGCTCAGCGACGTCACGTCGGCCGTGCGCCACGGCATGAGACCGCGCACCGTCTGGGACACGAGCGGGTCCGCGGGCACGCCGGCGCCGGCGCGCTCGTGCACGTGGAGCTGCACGGCGGCGAGCGCCTCCTGGGGCGGGGCCGCGGTGCCGACCGCCTCGCCGAGCGCGGCGGCCGAGCGGCCCCACAGTTGCTCGGCGTCGAGCGCGAGTCCGACCACCTCCGACGCGGGCCGCCCCGCGATCGCCGGGAAAGCGCCCGGCACGAAGCGCATACCGACCACGGTGGTGCCCGGCTCGAGCACCTCGACCACCGGCTCGGTGCGCGGCCCGATCACCTGCGGCGCCGAGCCGACCCGGCAGACGAGCTCGACGGCACCGTTGGGGATGCGCCGGTGGACGTACGGCACGGCGTCGCGGCCGACCTGCTGGACCCGGACCAAGGAGGCGAGCTCGCGCCGCGCCGGGACGGGCGAGCGCTCGACGTAGCTCTGTCCGCCGGCGGCGGGCGCGGAGAACGCTTGGCCGGACACGTGACCCAGTGTGCCGGGCCCCGGTGGTCCGCCGCGAGAAGGACGCCCGGTTTGTTCAAGAGCGCGCGGCGGGTCCGGCCATACGGTTCTGCCATGTTCGGAAGTTCCCGATGAGTGCGACCGTCCAGGGCGAGCTCTGGAGCAGCGATCCGCGGGGCTGGGCGGAGGCCGCGGAGGGCCGCATCCGGCCGCTGTACGAGCGGGTGCTCGAGCGCCTTCACCTTCTCCCCGGGACGCGGCTCCTCGACGCCGGCTGCGGATCGGGCCTGTTCGCCGAGCTGGCCGCCCAGGGCGGCGCGGACGTCATCGGGCTGGACGCGGCCCCGGGACTCGTCGAGTACGCGCGCCGCCGGCGCCCGGCGGCGCGCTACGTCGTCGAGGACGTCGAGCGCATGCCGTTCGGCGACGGCGCCTTCGACGTCGTCACCGCGTTCAACTCCGTGCTCTACGCCGCCGACCCGCGGCGCGCGCTCGCCGAGATCGCGCGCGTGACCACCCCCTCGGGCCGGGCGGTCGTGACCGTGGGCGCCGGTCCCGAGCAGGCCGAGAGCGCGGCGCTGATCAATCCGCTCGCCCGCCACGACGAGGTGCCCGACCGCAGCACGCTCGACCTCGCCGGCGCGGACGCGGCGCGCGGCGCGCTGCTCGATGCCGGGTTCGCATCCGTGGCGATGGCCGACATCGCGTTCGACGTCGCCTTCGACAGCGAGGACGACGCGGTCGCCGCCCAGCTGCCGGCCGGCCCGGTCGCCGCGGCGGTCCGGCACTCCGGCCGCGCGGTCGTCGAAGCGGCGCTGCGGTCCTTCTTCGCGCCGCGAACACGGGCCGACGGGACCGTGCGCATGGGCGTCGTCTTCCGCTGCTATTTCGCGGAGCGAGCGCGATTGACGTCGCGGCTGAACGCAACGTGACGTTGCTTTCCTCCGACCCAGCCGGGGTCAGGCCACGACCGTGAGCGCGCCCGGCACGCACCGCACCTCGACCGGCAGCGGGCCGAGCCGCTCCCCGTCCGCGTAGGCGAGCCAGCCGTTGTCCCCGCCCAACCGCACCGTGTCCGCCCGCAGCGTGGTCACCATCGGGTGCTCGGTGTGCCCGCCGTCCCGCATGCCGGGCACCATCTTCAGCAGCTCCAGCCGGCTCAGCCGGCCGACCACCGTCACGTCCAGCATCCCGTCGGACGGGTCGGCGTCCGGGCAGGCCGGGATGCCGCCACCGTAAAAGGCCGTGTTGCCGACCTGCACCATGAGCGCCTCGAGCTCGAGCCGCTCCTCCCCCGCCTCCACCACCAGCGGCCCGGGGCGCAGCCGGCTCAGCTCGATCATGGTGGCCAGGTCGTACCGGCGCGGGCCGCGCGGCCAGCGCATCCGGTTGGCCCGCTCGTTCACCGCGGAGTCGAAGCCGGCGGAGAGCACCGCGGCGTACCACTCGCCGCCGTCCACCCGGCCGAGGTCGATCTTCCGCCGAGTACCGGCGGCCAGCGCCGCGGCCATGGCGTCGGCCGCCGCCAGCGTCTCCATCGGCTGGCCGAGCGCCCGCACCAGGTCGTTGCCGGTGCCGGCGGGGACCACGCCCAGCGCGACGTCGGTCCCGGCGCAGAACTGCACGCCGTGGTGCGCCGAGCCGTCCCCGCCGAGCACCACCAGCACGTCCAACCCGCCGGTCCGGGCCCGTTCCATCAACGCCCGGGCTCCCTCGACGGTGTCCGCCTCGACCAGGGTCAGATGATCGACCGCGGTCCGCAGCCGGTCCGCGACCGCCGTGGCATGCCGGGCGGCCGGACCGTGGAAGGCAAGCGCCGCACGGATGCCCACGGTCAGGTCACGTCGTCCCAGCCCGGCCGGGACTCGGAGCCGGGTCGGGACTCCGGGCCCGGGCCCGGCGACACGGGCTCGGGCTCCACCTGCTCCGGCTCGTACACCGGGCTCGCCTCGTTGTCGTCCAACCCGCCGAGCTCGCTGAGCGCCTCTCGCTTCGCCTTGCGCCGGTCATGTATCCGGGCGATCTGCACGGCCAGCTCGAACAGCACGGCCATGGCGAAGCCCAGCGCCACCATGGAGACCGGGTCGGTGCCGGGCGTGGCGAACGCGGCGAACACGAACAGCGCGAACAGGATCCCACGCCGCCACTTCTTGAGGTTGGCGTACGGCAGCATGCCGATCTTGTTCAGCATGACGATCAGCAGCGGCAGCTCGAAGCTCACCCCGAAGATCAGCAGCAGCACGAGCACGAACGAGATGTACTTGTCCGCGGCGAGCGCCGTGATGAACGCGTCACCGCCGAAACTGACCAGCACCCGCAGCCCTTGCGGGACGACGAAGTAGGCCAGCACCGCACCGGCCGCGAACAGCAGCGACGCGAAGAGCACGAAGTTCAGCGCGAACTTCTTCTCCCGCGCGTACAGGCCGGGCGTGATGAACGCCCAGACCTGGTAGAGCCACAGCGGCGCGGTGAGCACCATGCCGGCCGCGACACCCACCTTGAACTGGGTCAGGAACGCCTCGAACGGCTGGGTCTGCAGCAGCTTGCAGCCGTTCCCGTCGAACTCGATCCGTACTCCGCCCTTGCCCGCGGGCAGCGCGCAGTAGGGATCCATGAGCAGCTGGCTCAGCGACGGCACCGGGCCGAACCTGGTCTGGAACCAGAAGAAACCGAACGCGCCGCCGATCAGGATGAAGAGCAGCGCCAGCCCGAGCCGGTGCCGCAGTTCGTAGATGTGGTCCCGCAGGGTCATGGTGCCGTCGGGGTTGTGCCGACGGCTGCGCAGCCGCCTCCGCTCGCGGCGGCCGGCTCGGTCTTCCTGGTCGCGTGCCACCGCCTCGACCGATCCTCTCAGCGGGCGTTCTTGTTCGCCTGGGTCTGCTCGATCGGCGGCGCGACCTTGGGCACCTGCGTCTGCAGCTCGGCGGCCGTCGCCCGGTCCTCGGCGTCGGCCAGCTGCGCCCGCAGCTTCGCCACCTCGTCGTCCTTGCCGGACACGGTCGGCGCCGCCGCGGCGTCAATGGCCGGCGATTCCTTGGACTCGTCCTCGCGCATGCCCTTGGTCTCGGCCTTGAGGATCCGCGCCGAACGGCCCAGAGACCGGGCCATCTCCGGCATCTTCCGGGCACCGAAGAGCAAGATGATCACTCCGGCAATGATCAGAATTTCCCACGGTCCGAGATTGCCCACGGCCGTCCTCCCGTCTGTGCTGGCTCCCCCGATGGTACGCGGGCGAGGTCGCTCTCTATTCGTACGCGGCGCCGCTGTCGGATGGCTATTCCCAACGCGGCGGACCTTGCCCGGAGCAGACCGGACGCATCGGACACTCGGTATTGAGATGCTCGCGCGGCGCCGGTGAGCCCTCGGACCGCCCGCCGCACCCGCAGGAGCACGGCGACGAGCACCACCAGCCCGAGGACCGGCAGCGCGATGCTCACCACGGACAACACCACGGCTCATACCGTACTGGGCCAGGGTGAGCGGAACGTACAGCCACGTCCATGGTCAGGTGGCCATCAGGTGACTGGCCCGGCGCAGCGCCAGCCGCGCCCGCTCGCGCAGGTCCTCGGCCAGCACGGCCGGGCGCTCGACCGTCACGTCCCCGCCCAGGCTGAGCAGCAGCCGCAGCATCCAGGCGGCGTCGGCGTAGCGCATCCGGATCCGGAGTCGTCCCACGTCGAGCTCCTCGAGGAACTCCACCGGGTAGTACTCCGACACCCAGCGCGCGTCCGGCTCCAGGACCAGCTGCGCCACCTCCTGGTCGGGCTGCGGCCGGAACAGCCCCGCCGACACGTCCACCTGGGACGCGTCCGGCGGCGGCGCCGCGGCCTCGTCGAGCACGGTCACGTCGTCCACCCGGTCCAGCCGGAACAGCCGCACCGCCTCGGCCCGCCGGCACCACGCCTCCAGGTACCCGCGGCCGTCCACGATCAGCAGCCGCATCGGGTCCACCGTGCGCTCGGTGATCTCGTCCTTGGACGCGGTGTAGTACGTCATTCGCAGCGCCCGCCCGTCCCGCAGGGCCTCCTGCACGACCTTGCGGACGGTGGCCGTGTTCCCGCCCTCACGCACCCCGAGCCCGACCGCGACGCCCGCCGGCTGCGCCTGCCCGGCCGCGGACTCGATCTTGGCCACGGCCCGCCGCACCGCGTCCGCGTCGACCATCCCCGGCGTGTCCAGCAACGCCCGCAGCGCCACCAGGAGCGCCGTCGCCTCGGCACCGGTGAGCCGCAGCGGGCGGCGCATCCCGGCGTCGTAGGTGACCGTGACGGTGTCCTCGTCCATCGACAGGTCGATCAGGTCGCCCGGCCCGTACCCGGGCAGGCCGCACATCCACAGCAGCTCGAGGTCCTTGCGCAGTTGCCGGGCCGTCACACCGAGATCCGCGGCCGCCTCCTCGATCGCGATACCCGGCCGGGCGATCAGGTACGGCACCAGCGCGAGCAGCCTCGGCAGTCGTTCCTGCGAGGTCACCTGGCCACCGCCAGATGGTGCTCCAGCACGGACTTGCGCAGCACCTCCGGCTCGAGCACGACGACGTCCGGGCCGAAGCCGGCGATCCAGCTGGCGGCCGAGTCCGGGTGGAAGAGCTCCAGCTCCACCACGTCACCGGGCTCGCCGCCGAGGGTCTGCTCGCCGACCACGGTGGCCCGCCGGCGCAGGCCCGCCGCCCGGTCGCGGGCCAGCCACAGCCGGACGGTCGTGGTGTGCGGCGTCGACGGGTCGCCTCCCCGGTTGGCCACGAACCGCATCAGGTCAACGTTCTCCGGCCGGCGGAACGCCCCCGGCTTCCCGATCGTGTGGACCTCGCCGGCGATCCGGGACATCCGGAAGCAGCGCGGCGCGTCCCGGTCCCGGTCGTGACCGACGACGTACCAGCGGCCGCGCCAGGACACCACGCCCCAGGGCTCGACGGTCCGGGTGCGCAGCTCGGTCGGCATCAGCCGGCGGTAGTCGAACCGCACCACCTGGGCCGCCTGCACCGCGGCCAGCAGCGACCCGAACGCCGGCTCGGTGGTCCGCACCTTCGGCTCCACCACGGCCGGCGTCGCCTCGTCCACGTCCACCCCGGCGGCCCGCAGCTTGAGCAGCGCGCCGTGCGCCGCGCCGGTCAGCTCCGGGGAGTCCCACAGCCGCACGGCCAGCGCCACCGCGGCCGCCTCGTCCGGCTCCAGGTCGATGTCCCCCAGCTCGTAGTCCCGCCGCGCGATGCGGTACCCGTCGACGGTGTCGAACACCGAGTTCCGGCCGACCTCCAGCGGAATCCCCAGCTCGCGCAGCTCCGTCTTGTCCCGCTCGAACATCCGGAAGAACGCGTCGTCGCTGGGCGCGTCGGCATAGCCGGGGACGATGCCCCGGATCCGCTCCGCGGTGAGGTGCTGGCGGGTGGACAGCAGGCACAGCACCAGGTTGACCAGACGTTCGGCGCGTGCGACGGACACACCCGCACCCTAACGCTCCTAATGGGCCATTCGTCAGCCAACACGTCGATCAGATGTACGAAGAACCCGGAAGTGATCTGGTCTGACCACTTGACCTCTGACCACCTGCCAGCCATGCTCGGCGGCATGCCGCTGCAACCCGTGGCCCGCCGGTCGGTGCCGGACGAGGTGTTCGAACAGATCGTCGCCGACGTGGTGCGCGGCGAGCTGGCCCCCGGCGCGACGCTGCCCAGCGAGCGGCGGCTGGCCGAGGTGCTGCGGGTGTCCCGCCCGGCGATACGCGAGGCCCTGCAGCGGATGGCCCAGGCCGGGCTGGTCGAGGTGCGCCAGGGCGACGCCACCACGGTGCGCGACTTCCGCCGGCACGCCGGGCTGGACCTGCTGCCCCGCCTCCTGCTCCCCCGCGGCGAGCTGGACCTCTCCGTGGCCCGCAGCGTCCTGGAGGCCCGCCTGCACGTCGGCCCCAAGGTGGCGGCGCTGGCGGCGGAACGGGCGGGTGCCGGGCTCGCCGGCGATCTGGACACCGCGATCTCCGCACTGGAGGCCGACGACGACCCGGTCACCCGCCAGCGGCACGCCCTCACCTTCTGGGACCACGTGGTGGACGGCGCCGACTCGATCGCGTTCCGCCTCATGTTCAACAGCCTGCGCGCCGCCTACGAACCCGCCCTCGAGGCCCTGGCCACCGTGATGGCCGCCGAGGTCAACCGCGTCCCCGCCTACCGCGCCCTGGCCACCGCCATCACCGCCGGCACCCCCGACGCCGCCCACACCGCTGCCGAGCACCTCCTCAAACCAGCGACTGACGCTTTCCTCACCGCGATCCACCAACTGGAGCAGGCATGACTACCCGACTTGTCACGGGTTCTTCCCACGACAAGACCGACGTGTCGTGGGCACTTCCCGCGACAAGTCGGCCGGAGAGCTGGAGGTGATCATGGGTACGTTGCGGGAACGGTTCGCGGCTCGGCGGGCAGCCGAGGCGGAGGTGGAGGGGCGGGCCCGGGCACGGGTGAAGGCGGACGAGGCGGCGATCACCGGCGCGGGTGGGCGGCGCCGGAGCCTGTCGCTGGGGGCGGCGTGGCTGGCGTTCTGGCGGCACCCGTCACCGTGGCTGATCGGCACGATGCTCCTCGCCGCGGTGACTGCGCGGATCATCGCCGGCGACTGGCGGTGGAGCGACGCCTGGCTGCCGGCCGTGATGATCGCGGCGTTCCCGTTCTTCGAGTGGGTCGTGCACGTCTGCATCCTGCACTGGCGGCCCCGCCGGCTCGGCCGGATGCGGCTGGATCCGTTGCTGGCGCGCAAACATCGCGCGCACCACGCCGACCCGCGGGACGTGCCGCTGGTGTTCATCCCGTGGCAGGCACTGATCTGGCTGATCGCCGGCTACACCTCGATCGGCCTGCTCGCCTTCCCCCGGCTCGGGCTCGGTCTGACCTTCCTCACCATGATCGGCCTGCTCGGCCTGGGCTACGAGTGGACGCACTACCTGATCCACAGCGACTACCGGCCGGTCTCCCGGATCTACCGCGCGGTGTGGCGCAACCACCGGCTGCACCACTACAAGAACGAGCACTACTGGTTCACCGTCACCACCGCGGGCACGGCCGACCGGGTGCTCGGCACCCACCCCGGCCCGGACGCCGTGGCGACCTCGCCCACGGTCAGGGATCTGCACGCCCGCGAAGCGGCGGCCGTGTCGAATTCGGCGCTCGGGCACTAGGCCGAAGTCACGAATGATCAACTGCTTGCACATCTGGTTTGAGCTGGGCAGACGATCTCGAGCGGCGGTGTCCTGATGCGACGAAAGCGTCCTTGGTCACCCTGGGCGTGACAAAGGACGCCTTCGCCACACTCGGTGTTCGACACGCCTTCGCAGGTGAACCACCGAGGTTCTACGCAGAGTCACAGCAACTTCGGATGAGGCGGGGTTCGCTCTCGCACAACGGTGGCCATGATCATCGTTTGGGGACGAAAGTGCTTGAAAACCAAGCACTTTCGTCCCCAACAGTGATCATGAACCCACTGCCACCCACACCCCGCCCCCGCCGACGCCACCCGATCCACCGGCCAGGCGTGTGTCCGCTCAGTCGTCGGTAGCCCTCGCCAGACCTCTGATGATCACCTGGAGTCCGTGCTCGAACCGCTCGTCGAAGTTCCCGACGACCTCGTCGCTGGTGTCCCGCACCAGCGGTAGGTCGGCGGCCCGCTCGGCCCGGTCCGACGCGTCGTACCGCTCGTCGCGCTCGTCCGGGCGCGGGTGGACGGCCTGCTCCTCGATGGTGAAGCCGATCGTGTAGCAGTAGATCGTGTTCAGCCCGCGGACGGCGTCCTGCGGCGAGAAGCCGGCGCCGGTGAGCACCCCGATGGCCCGCTCCATGGAGGCATAGACGGAGTCGTCGGTGAGGAACGTGCCGGCGAACATCTTGGCGCCGTCCCGGTGGCCGCGCAGCATGTCCCGCAGCCCGCGCCCGTAGCTCTCGGCGAGCTCCGTCCAGCTCGTGGATTCCGTTGGCACGCCGAACTTCGCCAGCGAGTCGACGAGGAGCGTGGTGGCCATGTCGTCGAGCAGGTCCCGCTTGTTCTTGAAATGCCAGTAGAGCGCTGGCGCCTGCACGTTCAGCTCGGCGGCGATCTTGCGCAGGGTCAGGCCGTCCAGCCCGACCTCGTCGAGCACCCGCAGCGCGGTGCGGATCACGGTCTCCCGGTCCAACGCCATGGTTGACACCTTAACACTGTTCAGCTACCTTAACGACGTTCAATTTAACGATGTTAAGGAGGAGGCATGGATACCCAGGTGCTGATCGTGGGGGCCGGACCGACCGGGCTGGTGCTGGCCTGCGACCTGGCCCGGCGCGGCGTCCCGTTCCGGATCATCGAGAAGGCGCCGGCCTTCTTCACCGGTTCGCGGGGCAAGGGCCTGCAGCCGCGCACCCTCGAGGTGCTCGACGACCTCGGGGTGATCGACACCGTGCTGGCCGAGGCGGCCGAGTACCCGCCGATTCGCCGCTACGCCGACGGTTCCGTCATCTGGGAGGGCCGCATGCACGAGCCCGAGGAGCCGACCCCGGAGGTGCCCTACCCCGACATCCTGATGCTCCCTCAGGCCCGCACCGAGCAGCTGCTCCGCGACCGGCTCGCCGAGCTGGGCGGCACGGTCGAGCTCGGCGTGGAGCTGACCGGCTTCGAGCAGGACGAGACCGGCGTGACGGCGATCCTCTCCACCGGGCCGGTCCGGGCCGCCTACCTGGTCGGCGCCGACGGCGGCCGCAGCACCGTGCGCAAGCGGCTCGGCGTCGGCTTCGAAGGCGAGACCTACGAGACCGAGCGGATGCTCGTCGGCGACGTCCGGGTGGACGGCCTCGATCGCGACCACTGGCACGCCTGGGCCAAGCCCGACGAGAGCTGGGTGGCCCTCTGCCCGCTGCCCGGCACCGACGCCTTCCAGTTCGTCGCGCCCGTCGACGCGGACACCGAGCCCGCGCTGACCCTCGCGACTGTCGAGTCCCTTGTGGACAAACCCGAGCTGCGGCTGCACGACCTCACCTGGTTGTCCCTGTACCGGCCCAACATCCGCATGGTCGACCGGTTCCGGGTCGGCCGGGTGTTCCTGGCCGGCGACGCCGCGCACGTGCACTCCCCGGCCGGCGGGCAGGGCCTCAACACCGGCATCCAGGACGCCTACAACCTCGGCTGGAAGCTCGCCCTCGGCGGGGATCCACTGCTCGACACCTACGAGGAGGAGCGTCTGCCAGTGGCCGCGGACGTGCTCGGCCTGAGCACCCGCCTGCACAACTCCCGGTCGCAGCGCCGCGGTTCGGAAACCCAGCAGCTCGGCATCACCTACCGCGGCGCGAGCCTCGCCGCCGAGCCCTGGGACGGCCCGCTCCAGCCCGGCGACCGTGCCCCGGACGGCCCGCTTCCCGGCGGCACCCGGCTGTTCGACGCCTTCCGCGGCCCGCACTCCACCCTGCTCGCCACCACCGATATCTCCTTGCCACACAACGACATGGTGCACGTCCACCGGGTCGGCGACGCCTACGGAGCGACGTTCGCCCTGGTCCGCCCGGACGGTTACCTGGCCGTGCTCAGCGAGGACTCCGAACGCATCACCCGATACCTCACCACTGTCCTCAGTGGACAGATGGCCTAGTTGCAGAGGCCCGCCCGCAGCTCCGGGGTCAGGTCGCCAAGCCCACTGAGCGAGATCAGCATGGTCCGCCGGATGGCCTCCTGCTTGATCTCGTCCGACACATCCCGCAGCGGCCCGTCCAGCATCAGCAGCGCCAAGCCGTGCACCGCCGACCAGGCTGCGACCTCGGCCATGGGCCGGCGGTCCGGCTTGAGGAAACCGGCCGCGACCAGCTCGTCGAGCAGGCCCACGAGCATGCCGAAGACCGCGTTCTCCCCGGGATCCTTGTCCAGGACCGCGCCGCCCTGGAAGAAGCAGGTGCGGAACTGGCCCGGCTCGGCCAGCGCGAACTTGACATAGGCGCGGCCGGCCGCGGCGAGGTTGCGCAATGCCGCCTGCACCCGGCTCCCGGTCGGGGGCAGAGCGACGAGCTCCTCCGCGATGGCCGCGCCGAGTTTGGCCAGACACTGGTCCTTGGCCTCCGCAACCAACTCTTCGTGACCGGTGTAGTGGCGGTAGGCGGCCGTCGGTGTGACGCCCACCAGCCGGGCGGCCGCGCGCACGGTGACCGAGTCCGGCCCACCCTCGCTGGCGAGCTGGACGGCGGCCTCACCCAGCGCGTTGCGGAGGTCGCCGTGGTGGTAGCCGCGTTTCACCATCCTCAGCCCCGCCCCCACCCGCTCATCGTGGCGCTCCGCGCCGCAGTACTTGTCAAAGCTGAGAGGTTCATGAGACCGATGTTGACGCCGACCAACATGCATGACAAGTTAACATCCGCCAAGTTTACTGCTGTGCACATTCAGTAGTGACATACGCACCGGAGGGGGAGTCCCACATGTTCGGTCGCATCGGACACTTCGTCACCCATCACGCGCGGGCGGTCCTGGTGATCACCGTGCTCGTCTTGATCGGCGCCGGCGCCTACGGGTTCACCGCGTTCGGCAAGCTGAAAACCCAGGGCTTCGCCGATCCCAACTCCGACTCCGCCCAGGCTCAGGCCCTGATCGAAGATCACTTCGGCGGCCGGACCAACCTGGTGTTCCTCGTCGAGGCGGCGGGCGGCAACGTCGACGAACCCGCAGCGAAGCAGGCCGGCACGGACCTCACCGGGCGGTTGTCCCGGGACAACCGGCTCTCCGAGGTAGCGTCGTACTTCACGACGAACGCGCCGACCATGCGCTCCGCCGACGGCCGCTACGCCATCGCGGTCGCGCACGTCGAGGACGACTCGTCGGAGAGCGTCGAGGAGCTCCGGTCGCGCTACGCCGGAGACGCCGGGCCGGTGTCCGTCACGCTCGGCGGTGCGGCCGCGTTCGGCCGGGACGCCAGCGCGCAGATCGGCCAGGACCTGGCGCTGGCCGAGTCGATCGCGGTGCCGCTGATCCTGATCCTGCTGGTGTTCGCGTTCGGCAGCGTGGTCGCCGCGCTGCTCCCGCTCGCCCTCGGCCTGATCGCCATCCTCGGCACGTTCGCCGAGCTGGCGCTGTTCGGCTCCGTCACCGACGTCTCGGTGTATGCGATCAACCTGACCACCGCGCTCGGGCTGGGCCTGGCGATCGACTACGCGCTGCTGATGGTCAGCCGGTTCCGCGAGGAGCTGGCCGCGGGCGTGCCCACCGCCGAGGCCGTGGTCCGCACCGTGCAGACGGCGGGGCGCACCATCGTCTTCGGCGCCACCACGGTCGCCGCCGCGCTCGCCGTGCTCCTGCTGTTCCCGCTGTACTTCCTGCAGTCGTTCGCCATCGCCGGCATCGGCGTGATCGTCATCGCGGCGCTGTCCGCCCTGTTCGTGCTGCCCGCGCTGCTGACGGTGCTCGGCCCCCGGGTGAACGCCGGCCGGCTGCCGTGGGCCCGCAACCGCACCCCCAGCTCGGTCTCCGCGTTCTGGGGCCGGCTGGCGTCCACCGCGATGCGCCGCCCGGTGCTGGCCGCCGCTCCGGTGCTGGTGCTGCTGGTCCTCGCCGCGCTTCCGTTGCTGCGCGCCCAGTTCGGCGTGCCGGACGACCGGGTGCTCACCCCGTCCTCGGCGACCCGGACGGTGGGCGACACACTGCGCGGCCAGTTCCACGGCGACGAGAGCCGAGCCATCCAGATCGTGACCACCGAACCCGTCGACTCCGCCGCCCTCACCGGCTACGCGCGCTCGCTGTCCGCGCTGCCCGGCGTCGCGCAGGTGGCCTCCAGCGCCGGCCGGTTCGCCGACGGGCGGCCGGCCGGCGCCAACCCCGCCGACGCCGCGCTCGCCAGCACCGCCGGTCAGCGGCTGACCGTGATCACCTCGGCCGAAGCGGTGTCCGGTGAGGCTCAGGACCTGGTCCGGACCGTGCGCGGGATCGCCGGCCCGGACGGTGCCCCGGTCAAGGTAGGTGGCGCCGCGGCGTCCCTGGTGGACAGCAAGGAGGCCATCGGCAGCCGGCTCCCGCTCGCCGCCGCGCTGATCGCGATCAGCACCTTCCTGCTGCTCTTCCTGTTCAGCGGCAGCGTCCTGCAACCCTTGCGCGCCATCGTGTTCAACATGATCGGCCTGGGCGCCACGCTCGGCGTGACGACCCTGATCTTCCAGGACGGGTGGCTGTCCGGAGTCCTCGGCTTCACCCCGCTCCCGCTCAACATCAACATGCTGGTGCTGCTGTTCTGCATCGCCTTCGGCCTGTCCATCGACTACGAGGTCTTCGTCCTCAGCCGGATCAAGGAAACCCACGACACCGGCGCGGATCTGACGGAGTCGGTCTCCTCCGGCCTCTCCCGCACCGGCCGCATCGTCTCCACTGCGGCGGCGCTGATCGCGGTCAGCATGTTCGCCTTCGGCACCAGCGGCGTCAGCTTCATCCAGCTCTTCGGCCTCGGCACTGGCCTCGCCATCCTGATCGACGCCACCCTCATCCGCGGCATCCTGGTGCCCGTGGGCATGCGCCTCCTCGGCCGCCGCGCCTGGTGGGCCCCGGAACCGCTGCGCCGCGTGCACGACCGGGTCGGGCTCACGGAGGCACCTGGACCTGAGCGGGTTCCAGTGTGAGCCGTTGAAGTGCCATGAAGGACTCCTTCGGGACGCGGGGCGCCCCGAAGGAGTCCTTCATGGCATCACAGCGAGGCGATCAGGCGTTCGACGCGTTCGTCCACGGCCCGGAACGGGTCCTTGCAGAGAACGGTGCGCTGCGCCTGGTCGTTGAGCTTGAGGTGGACCCAGTCGACGGTGAAGTCGCGGCCGGCCTGCTGGGCGGCGGCGATGAAGTCGCCGCGGAGCTTGGCGCGGGTGGTCTGCGGCGGGGTGTCCTTGGCGGCCTCGATCTCGCCGTCGTCGGTGACCCGGGCGACGAGATCCTTGCGCTGCAACAGGTCGAAGATGCCGCGGCCGCGCCGGATGTCGTGGTAGGCGAGGTCGAGCTGGGCGACCCGCGGGCTGGACAGCTCCATGCCGTGCTTGGCGCGGTAGCGCTCGACGAGCCGGTGCTTGATCGCCCAGTCGATCTCGCGGTCGATCTTGCCGAGGTCCTGCGCCTCGACCGCGTCCAGGGTCCGGCCCCAGAGCTCGATCACCCGGTCGGCGATCGGGTCCGGCGAGCGCTTGGCGACGTGCTCGACGGCGCGGGAGAAGTACTCGCGCTGGATGTCCAGGGCGGAGGCCTCGCGACCGCCGGCGAGGCGGACGAGGCGGCGGCCGGTGAGGTCGTGGCTGATCTCCCGGATCGCCCGGATCGGGTTGTCCAGGCTGAAGTCCCGGAACTGCACGCCCTCCTCGATCATCTCCAGCACCAGGTTGGCGCTGCCGACCTTGAGCAGCGTGGTGGGCTCGGCCATGTTCGAGTCGCCGACGATCACGTGCAGCCGGCGGTAGCGCTCGGCGTCGGCGTGCGGCTCGTCCCGGGTGTTGATGATCGGCCGGGACCGGGTGGTCGCCGAGGACACGCCCTCCCAGATGTGCTCGGCCCGCTGCGACAGGCAGTAGACCGCGCCGCGCGGCGTCTGCAGCACCTTGCCGGCGCCGCAGATGACCTGCCGGGTGACCAGGAACGGCAGCAGCACGTCGGCGATCCGGGAGAACTCACCGGCCCGGGTCACCAGGTAGTTCTCGTGGCAGCCGTAGGAGTTGCCGGCCGAGTCGGTGTTGTTCTTGAACAGGAAGATGTCGCCGCCGATGCCCTCGTCGGCCAGCCGCCGCTCGGCGTCGACCAGCAGGTCCTCCAGGATCCGCTCGCCGGCCTTGTCGTGGGTGACCAGCTGCACCAGGTCGTCACACTCCGCGGTGGCGTACTCCGGGTGCGAGCCGACGTCGAGGTACAGGCGTGAGCCGTTGCGCAGGAAGACGTTCGAGGAACGCCCCCAGGACACCACACGCCGAAACAGGTACCGCGCGACCTCGTCCGGGGACAACCTGCGCTGCCCGTGGAACGTACAGGTCACGCCGAACTCGGTCTCGATGCCGAAGATCCGCCGCTGCATCCCTCTACCCTAAGCGGGAAATCCCCTGACGGGTCGCTGGGATCGCCCGTTGTTCGCAACATAACGGCCACTTCACCCGGGTGGTCGAGCATCCGGCAGGACCACTTTCGTGCAGGTAGCGTCGGCACCCGTGTTGGCATGGTTGCGCATGGTGGCCCATCGGGTCAACGAGGCCGACGTGGCAATCGAACGGCACATCGCGCGAATCCCGCGTTCCCCCGCCGACACCGGCCTCAAGGTGCTCACCACCTCGGCCAACCACAGCCTGTTGTGGTCCGCCATCGCGGCGGCGCTCGCCTCACCCTGGGGCGTCACCCGCCGCGCCGCGACGCACGGGGTGCTGGCCATCGGCGGGGCGAGCTGCCTCACCACGCGGTGGCCAAGCCGCTGCTCCCGCGCCGCCCGGCCGCCGACGCGCTGCCGAACTGGCGCACGCTGCCCGACCCGCCGACGAGGTTCGGTAAGCGGCAACCAAATTCGAGTTCGCCGTGGACGAGGCCCGGTTACCGGTCTGCCGCCCCGGCTGACTGATCCGCCTTCCGGAACCAGGGCTTGCAGATCAATAGCACGCTGAGTTGATCTTGCGGACACAAGGAACGCAACGTGACGTTGCTTGCCCTCTGGGGCATCCACGTGACGTTGCTTCCCTCCGACCCCTCAGACCGCCCCTAGTCCGCCGGCTGCTCGGGCTCCGGCGGGACGTCCGGCGAGGCGCCCTCCGCGCTCGCCTCCTCCTCAGCCGGGGGCGAACCGGCCGGCAGCAGGGCGGTGAGCGCGGCGCCCTCCAGGCGGCGGAACGCGCGGGTCGGGCGGGTGCGCTCGAGGACGGCCACCTCGAGCTTGCCGACGCTCTGGCTGCCGTCGCCGTTGCCGGCGTTGGCGGCGGTGTTGGCCGCGGACGCGGACAATGCCCGGACGGCGAGCTGGACCGCGTCGGAGAGCGGCATGTCCTGCCGGAAGTCGTTCTTGAGCACCGTGGAGATCGGGTCGGTCTGCCCGCCCATCACCAGGTGCTCGGGCTCGTCCACGATCGAGCCGTCGTAGGTGAGCCGGTAGAGCTGGTCGTCGGCGGACGTGGCGCCGACCTCGCCGACGCAGAGCTCCACCTCGTAGGGCTTGAGTTGCTCGGTGAAGATCGCAGCCAGGGTCTGGGCGTAGACGTTGGCCAGCTGGCGGGCGGACACGTCGCGCCGGTCGTTGGTGTAGCCCCACAGGTCGACATGCCGGATGCCGGCCCGCCGCAGGGCCTCGTACTCGCTGTAGCGCCCGGCCGCGGCGAACCCGATCCGGTCGTAGATCTCGGAGACCTTGTGCAGGGTGGCCGACGGGTTCTCGGCCACGAACAGCACGCCGCCGCTGTACTTGAGCGCGACCACGCTCCGCCCCCGGGCTATGCCCTTGCGGGCCAGCTCCGAGCGCTCGCGCATCAGCTGCTCGGGGGAGGCGTAGATCGGCAGGGTCACGGCGTGGCTCCTCGGTTCCTCATTTTGGGGCGCGTCAGCCGCGCGGTTGGGCGGTACGGGCGGCCACCACCGCCTCGGCGACCTCGGCCGCCTCGGTGTCGGGCACGCGGACCGCGCCGTCCACGCCCGTCACGGTGACCAGCGAAGGGTAGATCTTGCGCACGACGTCCGGCCCGCCGGTGGCGGTGTCGTCGTCGGCCGCGTCGTAGAGCGCCTCGACCGCGTGCCGGATGGCGGTGTCCCGGCCGCCCTCGGGGTCGTAGAGCTTCTTCAGCGCCGACCGGGCGAACAGCGACCCGGAGCCGATCGCGTGGAAGCCGGACCGCTCCTCGAACCGCCCGCCGGTCACGTCGTAGGTGACGATCCGCCCGGCCCGGGCCGGGTCCTCGGCGTGCAGGTCGTAGCCGACGAACAGCGGCAGCACGGCGAGGCCCGCCATCGCGGCGTCGAGGTGGCCGCGGACCATGGCGGCGAGCTGGTTGGTCTTGCCGTCCAGGGACAGCGACACGCCCTCGATCTTCTCGTAGTGCTGGAGGTTGACCGCGAACAGCCGGACCATCTCGACCGCCAGCCCGGCGGTGCCGGCGATGCCCACCGCCGAGTAGCTGTCGGTGATGAACACCTTCTCGATGTCCCGCTGGGCGATGAGGTTGCCCGCGGTGGCCCGCCGGTCACCGGCGATCAGCACGCCGCCGGCGTAGGCCACCGCGACGATCGTGGTGCCGTGCGGGATGTCCGTCCGCTCCACCGGCACCACCGGCGCGGATCGCCCGCTGGGCAACAGATCCGGCGCCTGAGCCTTGAGGAAGTCGGTGAACGACGACGTCCCCATGGTCAGGTACGCAGCGGGAAGCAGTCCGCCGGACATCGGGCGGTACGGGTTGAGGTCCATGCCTTCTTTCGTTCCTAGCGGCGGGCAAATCTTGGGGGGTCCGGGGGGCGGAGCCCCTCCGGCCGGGGGCCTGGGGGCTTGGCCCCCAGAAGACACGTGACCGAGGCCTAGGCGAGCGCTCTCCGCGAGCACACCTCACCCATCCCCTCGGTCACTCGCCGCCCTTTTGCACGTAGGCGCGGACAAAGTCCTCGGCGTTTTCCTCCAGGACGTCGTCGATCTCGTCCAGGATCGTGTCCACGTCCTCGCCGAGCTTCTCCCTGCGCTCCTGACCGGCTGGCGCGGCGCCCTCGACATCCTCGTCGCCGTCACCGCCGCCTTGCCGCTGCACATGTTCCTGGGACATCTCGCCCCTCCCTTAGTGGCTGGCCTACCTGAACATTACCGACCTGGGCCGACATCCGTCTCGGGTCTTCGGTCAGCGTCGTGGGCCCCCGGTCAGGGCATCCACCAGTTCCTCAGCGGTCGCCGAGTTGTCGAGGAGATCACCCACGTGCGCCTTCGTGCCCCGCAGTGGCTCCAGCGTCGGGATCCGCACCAGCGACTCCCGGCCCAGGTCGAAGATCACCGAGTCCCAGGACGCCGCCGCGATGGAGTTCGGGTACCGCTCCAGGCACCGCCCGCGGAAGTACGCCCGGGTGTCCAGCGGCGGGTGGATCATCGCGGCGGTGACCTCCTCCTCGGTCACCAGCCGCTTCATCGAACCCCGTGCCACCAGCCGGTTGTACAGCCCCTTGTCCAACCGGACGTCGGAGTACTGCAGGTCGACCAGGTGCAGCCGGGGCGAGGACCAGGACAGCCCGTCGCGCGCCCGGAACCCCTCCAGCAGGCGGAGCTTGGCCGGCCAGTCCAGCCGGTCCGCGCACTCCTGCGGATCCCTGGCCAGCGCGTCCAGGATGTCCCCCCAGCTCTGCAGCACGTCCTCGGAGACCCGGTCGATGTCCGACCGCTCCAGGTGCCTGGCCGCCAGCTCGTGGTAGGCGAACTGCAGGTCCAGCCCGGTGAACTTGCGCCCGTTGGCCAGCTCCACGGTGGCCTTCAGCGTCGGGTCGTGGCTGATCGTGTGCACCGCCCGCACCGGGTCGGCGAGCTTGAGCTGGTCGAACCGGACGCCCGACTCGATCAGGTCGAGCACCAGCCCGGTCGTCCCCACCTTCAGGTAGGTCGACAGCTCCGCCAGGTTCGCGTCCCCGATGATCACGTGCAGCCGCCGGTACTTGTCGGCGTCGGCGTGCGGCTCGTCCCGGGTGTTGATGATCCCGCGCTTGAGCGTGGTCTCCAGGCCGACCTCGACCTCGATGTAGTCCGCGCGCTGGGAGAGCTGGAACCCGGCCTCCTCACCGCTCACCCCGATGCCGACCCGGCCCGACCCGCAGACCACCTGTCTGGAGGCGAAGAACGGCGTGAGCCCGCCGATCACCGCGGTGAACGGCGTGCTGCGGGCCATCAGGTAGTTCTCGTGCGTGCCGTAGCTGGCGCCCTTGCCGTCCACGTTGTTCTTGTACAGCTGGAGCCGGGGCTGCCCGGGCACGGTGGCCGCGCGCATCGCGGCCTCCTCCATCACCCGCTCCCCCGCCTTGTCCCAGATCACCGCGTCGCGCGCGTTGGTGACCTCCGGCGCGGAGTACTCGGGGTGCGCGTGGTCCACGTAGAGTCGGGCGCCGTTGGTGAGGATCACGTTGGCCGCGCCGAGATCCTCGACCTCGGGGTCGGACGGCGGCATCCCCGGCGCGCCGAGGTCGAACCCCCGGGCGTCGCGCAGCGGCGACTCCACCTCGTAGTCCCACCGCGCCCGCCGCGCGCGCGGAATATCGGCGGCGGCGGCATAAGCCAGCACGACCTGGGTCGAGGTCAGCACCGGGTTCGCGGTCGCATCTCCGGGCACGGCGATGCCGTACTCGACCTCGGTCCCCATGATCCTGCGCATATGTTCAGCCTACGGTCCGGGCTCGAGCCACACTCGAGCCGCCCGATGCAGAGAAGGACGCCTCCGGGACGGTGAGTGACCCGAAGGCGTCCTCGTCGCGCTGTCTACAGGTACTGCCCGGTGTGGAGCGGTTGACCCGAACTGGGGGTCCGGGGGCTCGCCCCCGGCAGGGGGTCTGGGGGCTTGGCCCCCAGAAGGCACTGATCGAGGACCCACGGCGAGCGCTCTCCGCGAGCACACCTCGCCCATTCCTCGATCACAGGTACTGCCCGGTGTTGGTGGCCGTGTCGATGGCCCGGCCGGATTCCTGGTTCTTGCCGGTGACCAGGGTGCGGATGTACACGATCCGCTCGCCCTTCTTGCCGGAGATCCGCGCCCAGTCGTCCGGGTTGGTGGTGTTAGGCAGGTCCTCGTTCTCAGCGAACTCGTCGACGATCGCGTCGATCAGGTGCTGCACCCGCAAGCCCCGCTGGTTCGTCTCGAGCACCGACTTGATCGCCGCCTTCTTCGCCCGGTCCACGATGTTCTGGATCATGGCGCCGGAGTTGAAGTCGCGGAAGTACAGGACCTCCTTGTCGCCGTTGGCGTAGGTGACCTCCAGGAAGCGGTTCTCGTCGGTCTCGGCGTACATCCGCTCCACGGTGTGCTGGATCATCGCCTCGATGCAGGCGTTCGGGTCGCCGCCGAACTCGGCCAGGTCGTCGGCGTGGATCGGCAGCGTCCGGGTGAGGTACTTGGAGAAGATGTCCTTCGCCGCCTCCGCGTCCGGGCGCTCGATCTTGATCTTGACGTCCAGCCGGCCGGGCCGCAGGATCGCCGGATCGATCATGTCCTCCCGGTTGGAGGCACCGATCACGATCACGTTCTCCAGGCCCTCGACGCCGTCGATCTCGCTGAGCAGCTGGGGCACGATCGTGGTCTCGACGTCCGAGGAGACGCCGCTGCCGCGGGTGCGGAAGATCGAGTCCATCTCGTCGAAGAACACGATCACCGGGGTGCCCTCGGAGGCCTTCTCCCGGGCCCGCTGGAAGATCAGCCGGATGTGCCGCTCGGTCTCGCCGACGAACTTGTTCAGCAGCTCCGGGCCCTTGATGTTGAGGAAGTACGACTTCGCCTCTGAGGCCGAGCCGCCCTCGCCCCTGGTCGCCGCGACCTGCTTGGCCAGCGAGTTGGCCACGGCCTTGGCGATCAGCGTCTTGCCGCAGCCGGGCGGGCCGTAGAGCAGCACGCCCTTGGGCGCCCGCAACTCGTACTCCTTGAACAGCTCGGCGTGCAGGAACGGCAGCTCCACCGCGTCGCGGATCTGCTCGATCTGCCGGAACAGGCCGCCGATGTCGGCGTAGTCGACGTCCGGCACCTCCTCCAGCACGAGGTCCTCCACCTCGGCCTTGGGCACCCGCTCGTAGGCGTACCCGGACTTGGTGTCGACCAGCAGCGAGTCACCCGGCTTGAGCGGCGAGTCGGCCAGCGGGTCGGCCAGCCACACCACGCGCTCCTCGTCGGCGTGCCCGACGACCAGCGCCCGCAGCGCGCGCGAGCCATCCGACTCGGCCAGCAGCTCGCGCAGCGTCGAGACCTCGCCGGTGCGCTCGAACCCGCCCGACTCGACCACCGTCAGCGCCTCGTTCAGCCGCACGGACTGACCCCGGCGCAGGTCCTCCAGTTCGACCGCGGGCGAGACCGCGACCCGCATCTTCCGGCCGGCGGTGAACACGTCCACCGTGCCGTCCTCATGCCGGTCGAGGAACACGCCGTAGCCGCTGGGCGGCTGGGCGAGCCGGTCGACCTCCTCGCGCAGGGCCAGCAGCTGGCTGCGGGCCTCACGCAGCGTGTCGACCAACTTGGCGTTGCGCTCCGTCAGCTGGCTCACCCGCTCAGAAGCCTCCGCCAACCGTTGCTCAAGGAGCCGCGCATGCCTGGGCGACTCGGTCAGCTTCCGGCGTAGCAGAGCGACTTCCTCTTCGAGGAACCGGATCTGGGCGGATTCGGACGGCATACGGCCACCCGCCCGCTCCACTCCAGAGCCGTGCTCGTCAGCCTCCTCCGGCCGACCGCCGGGACGATCGTGCTGCATTGTCGGCACCTCCTCCCGAACTACTACCTCCCACGGTACCGGGGGACTCCGACAAGAAAAGACCATCCGCATGTCGGAACCGCCGGGTCACACAACCGAAACCTGCTCGGGCCGGGTCCGATTGCTCCATCCCGGTATCTGAGGGAACCGGCTACCCGCTACGGTGCGTCAGGAATTTAGCCAAGGCGTCAAGACGCGAGGAAACGCGCGACACCGGCGGCGCGACCGCCGCCACAGAGGAGATCCGATGTCGCAACCGCCGCAGCAGCCCGGGCCCTACGGGGGTCAGCAGCCCGGCTACGGCTACCAGCCCGGCCCAGGTCAGCAGCCTGGCGGCTATCCCCAGCAGGGCGGCTACCCGCCCGGCGGTGGCTATCCACAGCAGGGCGGATACCCCCAGACCGGGCCGCAACCGCAGCAGGCCCCGGGCGGCTACAACCCGTACGGCCAGCCCGGCCAGTACGGACAGCAACCGCCATACGGGTACGGTCCGCAGGGCGGCGCGCCCACGAAGAGCAAGTTGCCGTGGATTCTCGGCGGCGGCGGCGTGCTCGTGATCGCCGCCGTCGTCGTGCTCATCCTCGTGCTGACCGGCGGGTCGGACTCCAGCAGCCCTCAAGGGGTGGCCGAGGCGACGGTGAAGGCCATCAACGACCGCGACGTCAACGCCGGCCGCGAGCTCGACTGCGACAAGTCCGGCGACGCGGGTGATTTCGACATCAACACGATCCCCAAGGACCTGCACGCCGAGCTCACCGGCGACGCCAAGGAGAGCGGCGACACGGCGCAGGCCACGATCAAGATGACCATCACGGGCCGGGCGATCACGGCCAACCTGAAGATGAGCAAGAAGGACGGCAAGTGGTGCGTCAGCGCGCTCGACCCGGTCACCGGGGGATGACCTCCGGCGGCGGGTGAGTGCCCTCCTGGTCTGACCGCTGCCGCCGGCCCTGTCCCGGCGGCAGCGGGCGTCGGCGCTCGCCATAGCATGTCTGGTGACCGCGCTGAGCACGACATGAACGAGGAGTCGGGGCCGATGACGTATCCACCGCAGCCACCGGGCAGCGGCCCGTACGGAGGACCGCCCCCGCAGCCCGGGCCCTACGGCCAGCAACCCGGCCCCTATGGTCAGCAGCCCGGTCCCTACGGCGGTCAGCAGCAGCCCCAGCCCGGGCCCTACGGCCCGCCGCCACCCACCGACCCGTACCAGCAGCAGCCCCCTTACCAGGGGTTCGGCGGGGGCTACCCCGGAGACCCGGGCCCGCCGCCGAAGAAGAGCAACCGGAACGTCATCGTCGCCGTGGTGGTGATCGCGGTGCTCGTGCTCGGCGGTGCCGGCACCGCCATCTACTTCTTCCTCAACAAGAAGAAAGACGACCCCAGCCCGTCCTCGGGCGGCGGGGGCACGAGCCAGACCACCACCAGCAACGGGAAGCCGTCCGAGGCCCCGGCCAGCAAGGACGGCCCGGAGAAGGTGCAGCAGGACTACGTCGACGCCTACGAGAGCAAGCAGTTCAGCTCCGTGGTGGCCAACGCCTGCAAGGCCTACAAGGACAAGTTCGGCACCGACACCTCGCAACTGGAGCAGCAGCTCGCGCCGTTCGACATCACGGCCAAGGCGGACGGGGATCCCGAGGTGTCCGGTAACACCGCGACCGCGTTGATCGATCTCGAGCTGACCAAGGACGGGCAGACCAAGCCCGCGAAGATCAAGATCAAGATCGTCAAGGAGAGCGGCAGCTGGAAGTTCTGCGGTGAGGGCGAGGCCTGACCCGGCGTCTCGTATGCGCGTGCGTCCCTGCCACAACTGAACGAAGGAGTCGGGGGCATGACCTACCCACCGCAACAGCCCGGTCCGTACGGGCAGGAGCCGTACGGCCAGCAGCCGGGCCAGTTCGGGCAGCAACCCCCGCAGTACGGCCAGCCCGAGTACGGCCAGCCCGCCGGCCAGTACGGGCAGTACGGCCAGCCGACCCAGCAGTTCCCGCCCGGCTACCCCGGCGGGCCGCCTCCTCCCCCGCCCAAGAAGGGCAACCTCTGGGTGATCGTCGCCGTGGTCGTGGGCGCGCTGCTGGCACTCGGTGGCGCCGGTACCGGGATCTACTTCCTGACCAAGAGCGACGACAACCCGAACAACTCCTCGTCCTCCGGCGGTGGTGGCGGCAGCTCGGCGACCACGACCACCAGGCCGAGGCCGACGTCGGCCGGCAGCCAGCCGCGGACCACGTCGACCACCCGCGGGACCACCACCGCTGCCCGGCCCACCACCGGGGGCGGCGGCACCCTGGACGAGGGGGCGATCGTCGATCTGGCACAGAAGTACGCCAAGGCGGTCAACGACAAGGATGAGGCCGGGGCGAAGGCGCTCACCTGCGACAACAACGCCGGGATCCTGTTCGACGCGGGCAGCAAGATCGAGGTGACCGGGAAGCCGGTGCGCTTCGGCGAGGAGAGCGTGAGCGTCGGGGTGCGGGTGACCATCGGCACCGAGAAGGTGGACGACTATCCGCTGTTCATGGACCGCAAGGGCAGCAACTGGTGCGTGACATGACAGAGACCGTGGAGCCCGGCTCCGAGCCGGCCGGACGCAAGCTCACCCCGCGGATCATCGTGATCGTGGCCGTGGTCGCCGTCCTGGTCCTCGCCGGCGCCGGCACCGGCATCTACTTCCTGACCAAGGGCGGCGACGACCCGGCCGCGTCCAGCTCGCCCGGTCCGGCCAGCACCGGCTCGACCTCAGGCCCGGCCAGCGGCCCGGCTACCCAACCCTCGACCGGAGCGCAGCCCGGCGGTTCGGGTGGCACACCGGCCGACACCGGTCAGGCGAAGTCCGTCGCCGAGCAGGCCGTCAAGGCGTTCAACTCGCACGACGCGGCGGCCATGATGAAGGTCAGCTGCGACCAGACCAACAACGACCCCATCGAGAACATCCCGCAGGGCACCAGCATCGAGCTGGTGTCGCCCCCGGAGCTCACCGGCGACACCGCCACCGTCGAGCTCAAGCTCACCATCGGCGACACCTCCAGCACCATCCCCTTGCCACTGCGCAAAAAGGACGGCACCTGGTGCGTTGACTAGGGGTTTTGAGGCCCCGCGTGCCAACCGCGCCTCAGGGGACCGTGACGTCACTCAGCCACAATCCCCCCGACAACCGCACCGTTCGCTGGAACGCAACAACAGCAGTTAAATCCGGAGAGGCGGGACTGCTAAATCCGGAGAGGCGGGACTGCTAGATCCGGGGAGGCGGGCCAGCGCGGCGTTGGGGGCGGGGTGGGGTGACGCCTTCGGCCAGGCGGCGGGTGGTGACCAGGAACGCGGTGTGGGCGATCATGCGGTGCTCCGGGCGGACGGCGAGGCCGACCACGTGCCAGGGGCGCATCAGGGTTTCCCAGGCCTGCGGCTCGGTCCAGCACTGCTGCTCGCGGAGCGCCTCGGTGACTTTGGACAGCTGGGTCACGGTGGCCACATAGGACACCAGGACGCCACCGGGGATCAGGTTCACCGCCACGGTGGGCAGGACGTCCCACGGCGAGACCATGTCCAGCACCGCCCGGTCGACCTCGCCGGTGTGCCCGGCGAGGTCCGTCACGTGCAGGTCCCAGTTGGACGGTCGGGTGCCGAAGAACTCGGTGACGTTGCGCTCGGCGTGCTCGGCGTGGTCGGCGCGCACCTCGTAGGAGATCACCGCGCCCTCCGGACCCACCGCCCGCAGCAGCGAGCAGGTCAGCGCGCCGGAGCCGGCGCCGGCCTCGAGCACCCGTGCGCCCGGGAACACGTCGCCCCACATGAGGATCTGCGCGGCGTCCTTCGGGTAGATCACCTGCGCCCCGCGGGGCATGGACAGCACGTAGTCCGCCAGCAGCGGCCGCAACACCAGGTACGCCGTCCCGGCCGCCGAGTTGATCACCGAGCCCTCGTCCCGGCCGATCACGTCGTCGTGCCGGATGCCACCGCGGTGCGTGTGGTACTGGCCGCCCTCGGCGAGCACCAGCGTGTACCGGCGGCCCTTGGGATCGGTGAGCTGCACCCGGTCACCAACCTGGAACGGGCCGCTCGCCCTGCGTGCCGTCACGCCTGTCCTTTCTGACGCCCAGTAGTCTTTCCACCGACACTGGACGATCATGCCGGGGAGATCATGTCGTATCAGCAGCCGCCGTACGGCCAGCAACCGGGACCGTACGGCCAGCCGAACTGGGGACCGCCAGGCTGGGGAGCGCCACCGCCCCCGAAGAAGCCACGCACCGGCCTGATCGTGAGCCTGATCATCGTGGTCGTCCTGGTGCTGGGCGGCGGGGGCGTCGGCATCTACTTTCTCGCCAAGGGCAGCGACAACCCGCCCGAACCCGGCGCCAGCACGGGCACGCCGGCCGCCGGCGGCGACCCGGAGAGGGTGGCCAACCGGTACGCCGAGCTGTACGCGGAGGCGGTCAACTCCGATCTTGAGGGGTTCGACGTCCGGGACTTCAAGCCGCTCATGTGCGCCAAGGACTACGACAACGTCCGCCGGGAGACCGACCGGACCCTCCGCGCCCGGGAGACCAGCCATCGCAAGCCGAGCCCCCGGCCCGAGGCCCAGCGCGTCACCATCGGCGTCAAGGACGTCAAGGTCAACGGCGACCATGGCACGTTCAAGCTGACCCGCAAGGAGCCCGGCAGCACCAGCTCGCCCCGGGACCTACCGCTCGACCTGCAGCGCGACGGCGACAACTGGCGGGTCTGCGGACTGTACAAGGACTCCCCGAGCACGAGCCGGCCGCCGACTCCGAGCACCTCCCGTCGCCTGCCGCCGCTGACGCCGCCGTCGTCCTGAACGGCAGTTGGCTGGGTGCGGTGAATGCGTCTTTCCTCACGCCCAGCGCGATGAAGGACGCATTCACCGCACCAACCCCACGCGCGTAGATCCCCCTCACGACGGGTAGGACTGCAGCGCCGCGCGCAGATCCTCGCGGCGCAGCACGCCGGCCGGGCGGCCCTCCTGGTCGACGACGAGGAACTGCCAGGCCGCGGTTTCCTGCACCCGCTCCAGGATGTCCTCTCCCGGCTCGGAGTCCAGCAGCACCGACTCCGGCCGGATCGGCTCGGCGGCGAACTCGGCGGGCGCCATCGGGGAGCGCATCGCAAGCTGCTCGGCGGCGTTGCGGTCGAGCAGCCCGGCGGCCACCCCGTCCGCCCGCACCAGCACCACCCCACGGCCGGCAGCGGCGGTGAGCGCGCTGGACACCGGGCTCTCCGCAGGCAGTTGCAGAATCGGACTGACCAGGTCGGCGAGCCGCAAACCCTGCGGCCAGGTGCGGCGCTGCTCGTGGGCGAGCTCGCCGCCGGCCCCGTCGATCACGAACCACGCGGTCAGCACGCACACCCCGAGGCGCAGCCAGCGGTCCGGGGTCTCGGTGGCCAGCCCCCACAGCGCCCAGACCACCAGCAGCCCGGCGACCAGCCAGCCGCCCACCACGGCGGCCCGGGTGCCGGCGCCGCGCCGGCCGGACAGCGCCCACACCCCGGCACGCAGCATCCGGCCGCCGTCCAGCGGCAGCCCGGGCAGCAGGTTGAACACCGCGACCGCGGTGTTGGCGAACGCGCACTCCAGCACCAGCAGCCAGATCGGCCCGTCCGCCGGGACGACCAGCAGGACCAGCCCGCACAACCCGGCGAGCAGCACCGACACCGCCGGGCCGGCCGCCGCGACCACGCCCTCGTGCGCCGGCCGGCGGGGCGTCCGGGCGATCTCCGAGAGCCCACCGAGCAGGAACAGCCGAACCCGCCGCACCGGCAGCCCCAGGCGCAGCGCCGCGACACAGTGCCCGAGCTCGTGGGCCAGCACCGAGGCCCCGAGCAGCACCGCGAAGGCCATCGCCAGGCTGACCGACACCACCGGCGCGGCGTCCGGCAGGAACCGGCTCACCAGCGGGGTGTAGAAGATCACCACGGCGACCGAGCCGAGCCACCACGACGGCGAGAGCAGCACGGGCACACCGCTGAACCGGAACAGCAGCACGCCGCCGTCCCGGCCGGCGGAGTCCCCCCAGCTCGTGGTGCTCACGCGTGCAGCCTAGGTGCACCGTTGTCAACACCGCATGCGGTGCGGACACGCCTGACCCGGATGGGCCGGGATGTCGGTGCCCTGGCTTAGGGTCGACGCATGACGGAGACCGCAGCGCCGCTCGTCGCCCCGGCGGACGCCGAGGTTCCCCGGCCCAGACGGCCTGCGCTGTCGCCGTCCCGGGCCAGCGACTTCAAGCACTGCCCGCTGCTCTACCGGTTCCGCGCGATCGACCGGCTGCCCGAGACGCCGACGCCGGTCCAGGTGCGCGGGATCGTGGTGCACGCCGTGCTGGAGGAGCTGTTCGGGCTGCCCGCCGAGGAGCGGCTGCCGGACCGGGCGCACGACCTGGTGGCACCGGCGTGGCGGCGGGTCCGCGAGGAACGGCCGGAGCTGGCCGAGCTGTTCGGCGCCGAGGACGACGGTCAGGCCGTGGCCTCCTGGCTGGCGTCCACGGGCGAGCTGCTGGACGGCTACTTCCGGCTGGAGGATCCGCGCCTGGTCCAGCCGGAGGCGCGCGAGCTGCTGGTGGAGACCGAGCTGGGCTCCGGCGTGCTGCTGCGCGGCTACATCGACCGGCTCGACGCCGCGCCCACCGGCGAGCTGCGCGTCGTCGACTACAAGAGCGGCACCGCGCCCCGGGAGTTCAACGAGGCCAAGGCGCTGTTCCAGATGAAGTTCTACGCGGTGGTGCTGTGGCGGCTGCGCGGCGTCGTGCCCCGGCAGCTGCGGCTGATGTACCTGGCCGACCGCCAGTCGCTGACCTACACGCCGGACGAGGCGGAGCTGGCCCGGTTCGAGCGCACCCTGGACGCGATCTGGCAGGCCATCCTCAAGGCCGGCAAGACCGGGGATTTCCGCCCGAACCCGGGAAGGCTGTGCGACTGGTGCTCGCACAAGGAGCGCTGCCCGGCCTTCGGCGGTACCCCGCCGGAGTATCCGGGCTGGCCGGAGCCCGACGCCGGCGAGGAGTCCGCTGTGGACCGGGCGGACTAGGAGCGGACGCGCGGCCGCGGCGCCGGCTGGACGGAGGAGCAGCGCAGGTGCGAGGACCGAGCACCGAGCAGCGCACGGAGGAAGCCGGCACCTTCTGCGGCCGGGCGGAAGCACCAGGAGGTACTGACCATGGGTGGCGCGTTCTACGAGCCGCTCGACGACGGCCGGTTCCGGTCAACGGGGCACACCGCGGGACCCTGGAACGCGGAGAGTCAGCATCTCGGCCCGCCGAGCGGTTTGCTGACCCGTGCGCTGGAAGGCGTGCCGGCCAACGGATCCTTCGCCATCGCCCGGGTGACGGTGGAGATCCTCGGGCCGGTGCCGGTCGCCGAGCTGGAAGTTCACGCTGAGATCGAGCGGCCGGGGCGCTCGGTCGAGCTCCTGTCCGCTGAGCTGCGTGCCGGCGAACGAACGGTGGCTCGTGCGCGGGCCTGGCGGATGCTGCGTTCGGACAGCGCCGCGGTCTCGGCCGGGTTCGGCGATCCGCTGCCGCCGCCGGAGACGGCGCAACCGTCGGGCCGTCCCGAGGGGTGGGGCTCCGGCTACCTGGACGCGATGGAGTGGCGGCCGCTGCGGGGCGACTTCGACGTGCCCGGCGCCGCCACCGTCTGGGCCCGTCAGCAGGTCGACCTGGTGGCCGGCGAGGCGCCCAGCGCGCTGCAGCGCCTGCTCACCGTGGCCGACACCGGCAACGGCATCTCCGCCCGGCTCGACCCGCGCCGGTGGTGGTTCATCAACACCGACCTGACCGTGCACCTCTACCGCGAACCCGAGGACGAGTGGATCGGGCTCGAAGCCAACACCGTGATCGGCCCGCACGGCGCCGGCACCGCACTGTCCACTTTGTACGACCGCACCGGCCCGGTCGCGGCCGGCGCCCAGGCCCTCCTGGTTCGCTCGCGGTGACCTACCGCCTGGATCCCCACAGCTCGGCGATCGTGCCTGCGAGAGGGGTGGTGAACCGCAGCTCGATGCCGCCCGACCAGTTGGCCCCGGCGATGCACAACCGGTTGGGCTTGTCCACCGTCATCCCGACCGAGCCCGCAGCGGATGGTCGTACGGGACGTCGACCCGCTTGGCACCGCCCGCCCACACCACGAGGCGGCGGCCGGTCAGCGCGACCGTCCCGGTCATCCATTCCCTGGCCCAGTTGGAGCTCTCGCCGGGCGCACGGTAGTTGCGGTAGGTGATCGAGCCACGGACGGCCTGGGCCAGCTCGAGCACGCCTTCGGCCGTGAGCGCGGCGCGCAACTCCTCGGGCGGACCCGCCGCGGGGCGCTCGAGCCGGCCCTTGGCGAGATGCTCGCCGAGGATCGTCATGGCGGCCACGCGCGTTCCGCCGTGCCGATCCGCAGGCCGTCCGCACCAGCCGGGTCCACGACCCAACACTAGAGCCGGCAGGAGCGGATGTCCGAAGCCAGCACCGCCTTGGCGCCGAGCGCGGCGAGCCGGTCCATGATCAGGTTGGCCTCGTGCCGCGGCACCAGCGCACGGACGGCCACCCAGTCCGGGGACGCCATCGGCGCCACGGTCGGCGACTCGATGCCCGGGGTGATCGTGATCGCCTCGTCCAGCAGCGACTTCGGGCAGTCGTAGTCCAGCATCAGGTACTGCTGCGCGAAGACCACGCCCTGCAACCGCGCGGCCAGCTGGTCCTTGGCCGCCGCGTCCGCGGAACCCTTGCGCTGCAACAGAACCGCCTCGGAGTGGCAGATCGGCTCACCGAACGGAATAAGGTTGTGCTGGCGCAGCGTGCGTCCCGAGCCGACCACGTCCGCGATCGCGTCCGCCACCCCGAGCTGGATCGAGATCTCGACCGCGCCGTCGAGCCTGATGACTTCGGCGGACACCCCGTTCACGGCCAGGTTGTCCCGCACCAGCCGCGGGTACGCGGTAGCCAGCCGCTTCCCGTTCAGGTCCGCGATCGTCCACTCCGGACCCCCCGCCGGCGCCGCGTACCGGAACGTCGACGACCCGAACCCCAACGCCAGCCGCTCGTCCACCGGCGCCCCCGAGTCCAGCGCCAGATCCCGCCCGGTGACCCCGAGGTCGAGGTCCCCCGACCCCACATAGATCGCAATATCCTTGGGCCGCAAGAAAAAGAACTCAACATTGTTCGTCGGGTCCAACACGGTCAGGTCCCGCGCCTCGTGCCGCTGCCGGTATCCCGCCTCCGTCAACATTTCCGACGCCGCCACCGCCAGCGAACCCTTGTTCGGCACCGCCACCCGCAACATCATGGACACAGTAGACACTCCCTCACAGGTACCGGTACACATCGTCCAGGGTGATCCCCCGCCCCAACATCAACACCTGCACCCGGTACAACAGCTGGGAAACCTCCTCCGCCAACCGCTCACCCGACTCATGCTCCGCGGCGATCCACACCTCGCCGGCCTCCTCCAACACCTTCTTCCCCTGCTCATGCACGCCCGCGTCGAGGGCCGCCACCGTCCCCGACCCACCCGGCCTCGCCCGCGCCCGCTCACCCAACTCGGCGAACAACTCGTCGAACGTCTTCACGAGCGTGATCCTCCCATTCAGGGCACAAGGGTCAGGTCGGGGATGGAGAGTCCGGTAAGGGACTCGCGGAAGATGCGGCGGGGGCCTGGAGGGACGGGGACCTCGCTGGGGATCGCGATGACGGTGCAGCCGGCGGATTCGGCGGATTGGGCGCCGGTTGGGGAGTCTTCGATGGCGAGGGTGTGGGTGGGGTTGACGCCGAGCAGGCGGGCGGCTGTGAGATAGGGGTCGGGGAGGGGTTTGTTGCGGCCATCCACCTCGTCGCCGCAGACGATCACGTCGAAATGGTGGCGGCCCAGGGTGTCGAGGGCCAGCTCGGTGAGGAAGCGTTCGGTGGAGGTGACCAACGCGGTGGGGAGGGCGGTGGCGCGGACCATCGCGAGGGCTTCGGGCGCGCCGGGTTGCCAGAGGAGGGGGCCGGCCATCAGTTCGGTCATGCGTTTGTCGATGAAGGCGGCGGTCTCGGCGCGTTCGGTGTCGTCGGGGGTGAGGCCGAGATCGTTGAACAGGATGTCGAGGGTGGTGGGGACGTTGCTGCCGACCATGGCCGCGCGGGCGGGCGCGGACAGCTGGCCGCCCAGCCGCTCGGCGGCCTCGAAGAGGGGGATGTCCCAGAGTTTCTCGGAGTCGAGGAGGGTGCCGTCCATGTCCCAGAGAACGGCGGCGGGCAACCTCATGTGTTGAAGTATTTGGCTTCGGGGTGGTGCAGGACGATCGCGTCGGTGGACTGCTCGGGGTGGAGTTGGAACTCCTCGGACAGTTTGACGCCGATGCGGTCGGGTTTGAGCAGGTCGACGATCTTGGTGCGGTCCTCGAGGTTCGGACAGGCGCCGTAGCCGAGGGAGAACCGGGCGCCGCGGTAGCCGAGCTTGAAGAACTCCTCGACGTCGGCCGGGTCCTCGGCGGCGACGGACGCGCCCGAGGGGAACCTGAGCTCCTCGCGGATGCGCAGGTGCCAGTACTCGGCGAGGGCCTCGGTGAGCTGGACGCCGAGGCCGTGTACCTCGAGGTAGTCGCGGTAGGCGTTGGCGTTGAACAGCTCCTGGGCGAAGTCGGCGATCGGCTGGCCCATGGTGACCAGGGTGAAGGCGACCACATCAACGTCACCGGTCCGAGCGCAGATTTCCCGCGGGCGGAAGAAGTCGGCCAGGCACAGCCGGCGTTCGCGGCGCTGGCGGGGGAAGGTGAACCGGAGCCGCTCGGGGGCGTCGACCTCCGGCGACGACAGAACCACCAGGTCGTCGCCCTCGGCCACACACGGGAAGTAGCCGTAGACGACGGCCGCGTGGTGCAGGACGCCGTCGGTGGTCAGCCGGTCCAGCCAGTAGCGCAGCCGCGGCCGGCCCTCGGTCTCCACCAGCTCCTCGTAGGACGGGCCGCTGCCGCTGCGCGCGCCGCGCAGCCCCCACTGGCCCATGAACGTCGCCCGCTCGTCCAGCAGCGCCGCGTAGTCGGCCACCGCGATGCCCTTGGCCACCTGGTCACCCCAGAACGGCGGCGCGGGGATCGGCAGGTCCACCGCGACGTCGGACCGCGCGGGCGGCGCCTTCTCCGCTTCGGAAACGGCGGCCTTGCGCGCCTCGGCGATCCGCAGCGAGCGCTGCCGGCGGGCCCGGCGCTCCTCCGCCTTGGCCTTCAGCTCCTCGTCGATCAGCGGCGACTCGCCCCGCTTGGCGGCCATGATCGCGTCCATCAGCCGCAGGCCCTCGAACGCGTCCCGGGCGTAGCGGACCTCACCGAGGTAGACCTCGGTGAGGTCGTTCTCCACGTAGGCGCGGGTCAACGCGGCGCCGCCGAGGAGAACCGGCCAGCGGGCGGCCACCCCGCGGGAGTTCATCTCCTCGAGGTTCTCCTTCATGATCACCGTGGACTTGACCAGCAGCCCGGACAGGCCGATCACGTCGGCGCGGTGGTCCTCCGCGGCCTCCAGGATCGTCGAGATCGGCTGCTTGATGCCGATGTTGACGACCTCGTAGCCGTTGTTGGACAGGATGATGTCCACCAGGTTCTTGCCGATGTCGTGCACGTCGCCCTTGACCGTGGCGAGCACGATGCGGCCCTTGCCGCCGTCGTCGGACTTCTCCATGTGCGGCTCGAGGTAGGCCACCGCGGCCTTCATCACCTCGGCGGACTGCAGCACGAACGGCAGCTGCATCTGCCCGGACCCGAACAGCTCACCCACGGTCCTCATGCCGGCCAGCAGCGTGTCGTTGATGATCTCCAGCGCCGGCCGCTGCTCGAGGGCGGCGTCGAGGTCGGCCTCCAGGCCGTTGCGCTCGCCGTCGACGATGCGCCGCGGCAGCCGCTCGAACAGCGGCAGCGCGGCCAGCTCCTCGGCCCGGGACGCCTTCGACGAGGACACCGTGGCGCCCTCGAACAGCTCCATCAGCCTCTGCAGCGGGTCGTAGCCCTCCCGCCGCCGGTCGTACACCAGGTCCAGCGCGACCGCGCGGTGCTCGTCGGGGATCCGCGCCATGGGCAGGATCTTGGACGCGTGCACGATCGCGGTGTCCAGTCCGGCCTGCACGCACTCGTGCAGGAACACCGAGTTGAGCACCTGCCGGGCGGCCGCGTTCAGTCCGAAGGAGATGTTCGAGAGGCCCAGCGTGGTCTGGACCTCCGGATAGCGCCGCTTGAGCTCCCGGATCGCCCCGATGGTCTCGATGGCGTCCTTGCGGACCTCCTCCTGGCCGGTGGAGATCGGGAACGTCAGGCAGTCCACGATGATGTCGCTGACCTGCATGCCCCAGTTCGTGGTCAGGTCCTCGATCAGCCGGGCGGCGACCCGCACCTTCCAGTCCGCGGTGCGTGCCTGCCCCTCCTCGTCGATGCACAGCGCCACCACCGCGGCCCCGTGCTCGCGGACGATCTCCATGGTGCGCTGGAACCGCGAGCCCGGCCCGGCGCCGTCCTCGTAGTTCACCGAGTTGACCGCGCACCGGCCACCGAGCCGCTCCAGGCCGGCCCGGAGCACCTCCGGCTCGGTGGAGTCGAGCATGATCGGCAGCGTGGAGGCGGTGGCGAACCGGCCGGCCAGCTCCGCCATGTCCGCGGCCCCGTCGCGGCCGACGTAGTCGACGCAGAGGTCGAGCATGTGCGCGCCGTCGCGGGTCTGCGCGCGGGCGATCTCCACGCAGTCCTCGAACCGGCCCTCGAGCATGGCCTCGCGGAACGCCTTGGAGCCGTTGGCGTTGGTGCGCTCCCCGATCATCAGCACGGACGCGTCCTGCTCGAACGGAACCGCCTGGTACAGCGAGGAGACCCCGGGCTCGGGGCGCGGCCGGCGGTCCAGTGGCGCCAGGTCGCGCATCGCGTCCACGATCGCCCGCACGTGCTCGGCGTTCGAGCCGCAGCAGCCGCCGACCAGCCGGACCCCGAACTCCCGCACGAACGTCGCCAGCGCCTCGGCCAGCTCGTCCGGGCCCAGCGGGTACACCGCACCGGACGGCCCGAGGATCGGCAGGCCGGCGTTGGGCATGACGGACAGCGGAATGCGCGCGTGCTTGGACAGCGTGCGCAGGTGCTCGCTCATCTCCGCCGGCCCGGTGGAGCAGTTCAACCCGATCAGGTCGATGCCGAGCGGCTCCAGGGCGGCCAGCGCCGCGCCGATCTCGGTGCCGAGCAGCATGGTGCCGGTGGTCTCCACGGCGACCTGCATGATGATCGGAACCGGGCGGCCCTCGGCGGCCATCGCCCGCTTCGCGCCGGTGATCGCCGACTTGGCCTGCAGCAGGTCCTGCGAGGTCTCCACGATCACCGCGTCCACGCCGCCGGCGAGCAGCCCGCGGACCTCCTCGACGTAGGCGTCCCGCAGCGCCGTGAACGGGGCGTGCCCCAGGGTGGGCAGCTTCGTGCCGGGTCCGACCGAACCGAGCACGAACCGCGGCCGGTCCGGCGTGGCGAACTCGTCGGCGACCTCGCGGGCCAGCCGGGCGCCCGCCTCGGACAGCTCCCGGATGCGCTCGGGGATGTCGTACTCCGCCAGGTTCGGCAGGTTCGCCCCGAAGGTGTTGGTCTCCACCGCGTCCGCGCCGGCCTCGAAGTAACCCCGGTGCACCGAGCGGACCACGTCCGGCCGGGTCACGTTGAGGATCTCGTTGCACCCCTCCAGCCCGGCGAAGTCGTCCAGCGTCAGGGACGCCTCCTGCAGCGCGGTACCCATCGCGCCGTCGGCCACCAACACGCCGTCGCGCAACGCCGTGAGCAGGGCCGAACTGGGGTTTTCTGGCATGGTCACAGCCTACGATCTCCGGCTTGGCGGTTCGGGTCGTAGGCTTACCGGGTGACCGATCCGGACCAGCACCCCGCGGCCGAACCCGAGCCCACGGATGCCCACGAACCCCTCGTTGAGCCTGTCATGGTAGCCGCATTCGAGGGCTGGAACGACGCCGGGGACGCGGCGAGCACGGCCATCGAGCACCTGCAGCTGACCTGGGACGCGACGCCGCTGGTGGACATCGATCCGGATGACTACTACGACTTCCAGGTGACCAGGCCCACAGTCCGCATGGTGGACGGGGTGACCCGCCGGGTCGAGTGGCCGACCACCCGGCTGTCGGTCTGCCGCCCGCCGGGCGCGAACCGGCACGTGGTTCTCATGCACGGCATCGAGCCCAACATGCGCTGGCGGAAGTTCTGTGGAGAGCTGCTGTACCACGTGGACCGGCTGGGCGTGACCACGGTGGTGACGCTGGGCGCGCTGCTCGCCGACACCCCGCACACCCGGCCGGTGCCGGTCACCGGGACGGCCTACGACGCGACGTCGGCGGCGCAGTTCGGGCTGGAGCGGTCCCGCTACGAGGGGCCGACCGGCATCGTCGGGGTGCTGCAGGACGCCTGCGTGCAGGCCGGCGTGCCGGCGATCTCGATCTGGGCCGCGGTGCCGCATTACGTGTCCCAGCCGCCCTCCCCGAAGGCCACTTTGGCTCTGCTGCACCGGGTTGAGGAGGTGCTCGACGTCGAGGTGCCGCTCGGCGGGCTGCCGGAGCAGGCCGAGGAGTGGCAGCGCACGGTCAGCGAGATGGCCGACGAGGACGAGGACGTGCGCAACTACGTGCGGGCGCTGGAGGAGCGGGGCGACGCGGAGACCCCGCTGAACGAGACCAGCGGCGAGGCGATCGCCGCGGACTTCGAGCGCTACCTGCGCCGGCGGCGGCCGGGCGGGCCGACGATCGGCGGTTCCGGGCAGTCCGGGGTGTGACCCGGGGCTCGGTTCGGCGCCGGC
The DNA here is from genome assembly GCF_036002505.1 of Actinophytocola sp. GTDB lineage: Bacteria > Actinomycetota > Actinomycetes > Mycobacteriales > Pseudonocardiaceae > DASYTH01. Next base: position 44,821 of record NZ_DASYTH010000058.1, read on the forward strand.
TGGCCGTAGCGGGGCTCTATGCCGGCGGCTTTCTCGGGCCGTTCGGCGGTGGGGTCACCGTCTCGATGCTGCCCGAACTCGGGCACGACTTCGGCGTGTCCACCGCGGCCGCGACCGCCTCGCTGACCGCGTACCTGATCCCGTTCGCGGCGTTGATGCTGGTCAGCGGCACGTTGGGGGCGCGCTGGGGGCAGCGGCGCAGCATCGTCACCGCGTACCTGGTGTACGTGGTGAGCTCGCTGGCGTGCGCGGTCTCGTCGTGGTGGCCGCTGTTCCTGACCGGGCGGGTGGTGCAGGGCGCGGCGAACGCGTTCACCACGCCGCTGCTGCTGGCCGCGGTGGCCGCGGCGACCCCGCGGGATCGGCTGGGGCGGGCGCTGGGGTTGTTCGCGTCGTTGCAGGCGGCCGGGCAGACCAGCGCGCCGCTGCTCGGCGGGCTGGCCGCGGAATGGACCTGGCGGGCGGCGTTCTTCGGGGTGGCGCTGGTGGCCGCGACGCTGGCGGTGGCCGGGTTGCCGGCGGAGATGCCCGAGCGCGACGGCGGCGAGCCGGTGCGGCTGCGCACGGCGTGGCGGCCGGCGGTGCTGCTGGTGGGCGTGGTGGCGCTGGTCGGCTGGGGGTGTCTGGGCGGGGTGTCGTTCCTGGTGGCGTTCCGGATGCAGGACGTCTTCGGGCTCGGGGCCGGGGCGCGTGGCCTGCTGCTGACCGGATTCGGGGTGCTCGGGCTGGTCAGCGCCCGGCTGGTGGGGCGGCTGATCGACCGGATCGGCGGGCGGCGCTCGGCGGTGATCGGAGCGCTGTGCGGGGCGGTGCCGGTGGCCCTGGTCGGGGTGCTGCCGTGGCTCGCGGTGGTGGCCGTGCTGTGGGCGCTGGCCGGGGTCGCCGCGCAGTTCCTGCTGGTCGGCGTGAACGCGCTGATCCTGTCCGGGGAGGGCGGCAACCGGGCCGGGGCGGTGTCGGTGGTGCAGGCGTTCCGGTTCACCGGCGCGGCCCTGTCACCGGTCGCGTTCACCCCGGTCTACCACGCATGGGCGGCCGGAGCCTTCCTGCTTCCGGCTCTGCTGCTGGCAATCGTCGCACCGGCCGGGCTGGCGGCCAGGCGACGCGTTGATCTTCCGGCCAGCCCGTCCCCCCGGAATTGAATGCGGTGGTTACGTCCCAGCGAACGGTGCGGAAATCCGGTGGGATCGTGGCTGGGTGGGGCTGGTGGGGCCACGAGTGAGTGGCGGCAGGGTTCATGATCACTGCTTGGGGGACGGAAGTGCTTGAATTTCGGGCACTTCCGTCCCCAAACGGTGGTCTTGCCGGCAAGACCGGTGTTTCGGGCTCAACCGGTGACGATGGCCCACCCCCCAGCCCACACCCGAAAAGATCAACCGAACCCGATTGCACCCCAGCCAACCCGCCAACGCGATGGGAAAGACCAGCTCCGGCCCACCCGGGCCGCGAACCGGCCCCGCAGCCTTGGTCCTCGCCCCCGCCGCCCGGGCACCGCAGCCCCACCACCCCCGCCCCGTCCCCCCGTCCTTGCCTTCCCTAAACCCAGCCACAGCCGAAACCGCCACCCGCCA
>NZ_DASYTH010000059.1:0-11010 GCF_036002505.1 Actinophytocola sp.
GGTAGCTCCACCGGCAGCCCGGCCGGCGTGCGGGACCTGGCCTGCTCCGCGAACGCCTGCTTGACCAGCCGGTCCTCCAGCGACTGGTAGGACTCCACGACGATCCGGCCGCCGACCCGGAGTGCGGCCAGCGCCGCGGGAAGGGCCTGGCGCACCGCCTCCAGCTCGCCGTTCACCTCGATGCGCAGCGCCTGGAACGTGCGCTTGGCGGGGTGCCCGCCGGTGCGGCGGGTGGCCGCCGGGACCGTCTCGTACAGCAACTGGACGAGCCGCGCGCTGGTGGCGAACGGCTCCCGGACGCGCTCCCGCTCGACCGCGCGCGCGATCTTGCCGGCGAACCGCTCCTCGCCGTAGTCGCGCAGCACCCGGGCCAGGTCCGCCGCCGGGTAGGTGTTCAGCACGTCGGCCGCGGTCGGGCCGGTGGTCTGGTCCATGCGCATGTCCAGCGGCGCGTCCTGGGCGTAGGCGAACCCGCGCTCGGCGCGGTCGAGCTGCATCGACGACACCCCGAGGTCGAACAGCACACCGTCCACAGTGGACAGACCGAGCTCCGCCAATACCAAGGGCATCTGGTCGTAGACGGCGTGCACCAGGTGCACCCGGTCGCCGTGCCGGGCCAGTCGGTCGGTGGACGCGGCCAGCGCGCTCGGATCCCGGTCGAGGCCGACCAGGGTCAGCGCGGGATGTGCGGAGAGCAGCGCGTCGGCATGGCCGCCGAGGCCCACGGTGGCGTCGACCAGGACGGCGGAGCGCTCGGCGAGGGCCGGGGCGAACAGGGCGAGGACGCGCTCGAGCAGCACCGGCTCATGCATCGACTTCGCCTCCCCTGCAAAGAAAGTCACGTCTCGGGCACCGCCAGGTCCCCGCCCGCTCGTCGGACCTGGCACCGGGGAAGGTGCGCCAGGGCCGAAAGCGAGCGGACCGAGGCCTGGCGGCGCCCGCGTCCCCTTACGGCTCCTCCTGCTGTTCCTCTAAAGCTGGCCGGCCGACCTGGTTAGAACACGCCCGGCAGAACCTCGTCGCGAGCCTGCGAGTAGCTGTCCTCGTGCTCGTCCAGGTAGTTCTGCCACGCCTGCGCGTCCCAGATCTCCAGCCTGGTGATCGCCCCGATGACCACGCACTCCTTGGTCAGCCCGGCGTAGCGCCGCAGCTCCGGTGCGACCGCGATCCGTCCCTGCCCGTCGGGACGCTGCTCGTCGGTTCCGGCGAACAGGTACCGCTGGTAGGCGCGGACCGCCTCGTTCGTCAGGGGCGCCGCGGCCACCTTGCGTGCCATCTCCTCGAACTCGCTCCGCGGGAAGACGTACAGGCAGTGGTCCTGACCTTTGGTGACCATCAGCCCACCCGCAAGCGCGTCGCGGAACTTGGCAGGCAGCGTGAGCCGCCCCTTGTCATCCAATTTCGGGGTGTGAGTACCGAGGAACACCTCTGCCTCACCTCCCCATGGGGCCCCCGTCTGCCCCACGTAGCGCCACAGTACCCCACTTTTCTCCACGGTCAACCCGATCCAGCCCTTAGGGGCAGCCCGGGCCGGGACGTTTGCCCAGGTGACGCAGGTTTGAGCGAGGTGGGGGAGGTGGGGGAGAATGACCGGTACGGGGGACGCTGATGGGTGTCTGCGGAGCCGCGCGGCGCCCACGAGCCCGGCCTGCGCGTCTTCGGAACGCGAATCGGCTGCGCGACGTACCAGTCGTGGGGCATCGTGGGGAGTGGGGTACTTCGCCCTGGTTTGACACACTTGATGAGATGCTGCGCCGTCGCCGATTACCCGTGGGTGACGGGTAAGACCACCAGGAGGTCGAGTGACGTCGAGTACCTCGCCAGCCGCGCTACCGGGTAACCCCTACGGAACGCAGGGCGGCGACCATTACACCGCGGCGGGAGCCATCACGAACTCCCACTCGCCCACCACCGACGGCTACCGGCCGCCGCCCGCGCTCGAGGAGCTGCACTCCACCGCGCAGCGGATCGCCGCCAACGTCGAGAAGATACTGGTGGGCAAGCCCGAAGTGGTCCGGATCGCGCTGGTCACCCTGCTTGCCGAGGGCCACCTGCTGGTCGAGGACGTGCCCGGGGTCGGCAAGACGTCGCTGGCCAAGGCGCTCGCCCGGTCCATCGACTGCACGGTCAGCCGCATCCAGTTCACCCCGGACCTGCTGCCCAGCGACGTGACCGGCGTGTCGATCTTCAACCGGCAGACCAACGACTTCGAATTCCGGCCCGGCCCGGTGTTCGCCAACATCGTGGTCGGCGACGAGATCAACCGTGCCTCCCCGAAGACCCAGTCCGCACTGCTGGAGTGCATGGAGGAGCAGCAGGTCACCGTCGACACCCAGACCTACCGGCTGCAGGCGCCGTTCATGGTGATCGCCACGCAGAACCCGATCGAGATGGAGGGCACCTACGCGCTGCCCGAGGCCCAGCGGGACCGGTTCACCACCCGCGTCTCGATCGGCTACCCGGACCCGCACGCCGAGCTCGCCATGGTCGACGAGCACGCCGGCGCCGACCCGATGGACACCCTGCAACCGGTGTCGGACGCGGCCAAGATCAGCGAGTTGATCGAGACCGTGCGCCGGGTCGAGCTCTCCGCCGACGTCAAGCGCTACGCGGTCGAGCTGGTGTCCTCCACCCGCCGGCTGCCGGAGATCCGGATCGGCGCGTCACCGCGGTCCACCCTGCACCTGGTCCGGGCCGCGCGCGCCCAGGCGGCGCTGGCCGGCCGCGACTTCGTGGTGCCGGACGACCTGCACGCAGTGGCCATCCCGGTGCTCGCCCACCGGCTCGTGCTCACCGCCGAGGCCCAGGCCGGCCGGCGCTCCCCCGCCGAGCTGATCCGCGGCCTGGTCCAGCGGGTCCCGGTGCCGCAAGGCGCGCTCGACCCGACCGCACGGTTTGTTTCAGGGGTACAGCCCACCCGACGTAGGTAGGTCACATGCGAGGTGCGCTCTCCGGCCTGACGACGCGAGGCCGGTGCCTGCTGGCCGCGGGCCTGGCCGCCGCGCTCTGCTCGGTCGTGCTCAACGAGCGCGACCTGCTACGGGTGTCCGTGTTCGTGGTGGCGCTGCCGATCCTGGTCAGCTTCCTCACCGCGGTGGCCCGGGTCGGGCTGCAGGCCGAGCGGCGGATCAACCCGATCCGGGTGCCGGTCGGCGGGCAGGCCGAGGTGGCCCTGCACATCCGCAGCCTCGGCCGGCTGCCCACCGGCGGGCTCCTGGTGCAGGACGGCGTGCCGTACGCACTGGGCGGCAAGCCACGCTTCGTCATCGAGCGCCTGCCCCGGCACACCGGCACCCAGCTGCGTTACACCGTGCACCCGATGCTGCGGGGCATCCAGCAGCTCGGCCCGCTCAAGGCGACCATCACCGACCCGTTCGGGCTGGCCGAGTTCGAGCGCGAGCTGGCGCACACCTCCCGGCTGGTCGTGGTGCCGCGGGTGGCCCGGCTTTCCGGGTTACCCGGCGGTTCCGGGCTCGGGTCCGGCGACGACGGCTCGGTGCGGCTCAACGCCGGCCAGGGCGACGACGACGCGATCGTCCGGCCGTACCGGCAGGGCGACGACCTGCGCAAGGTGCACTGGCGCTCCACCGCCAAGCGCGACGAGATGATGGTGCGGGTGGAGGAGCGCCCGTGGCGGGGCGGCACCACGATCCTGCTCGACCACCGGGTGGCCGCGCACCGCGGCACCGGCGCGACCGCCAGCCTGGAGTGGGCGATCTCGTTCGCCGCCAGCGTCTGCCTGCACCTGCACCGGCACGGCCACCGGATCCGGCTGGTCACCGAGAGCGGGCACCTGCTCGTCGGCGACGAGGGCGACGGCACGCACCACGACAACGTCGTGCTGGACGCGCTCGCCGCGCTGCAGCCGGTCACCCAGCGCGAGCTGGACGTCCGGGCCGACCCGGCGCACGGCCAGGAGCTGATCGCGATCATCGGGGCGGCCGGCCCGGAGTCGCTCGGCCAGCTCATCCGGCACCGCAGCCGCGGCAGCCGGAGCCTCGCCGTGCTGCTGGACGTCGCCGCCTGGGGCAACGGCGACGCCACCCCGCCCGACCAGCTCGGCTCGGTGACGCTGCTCCGCGGTGCCGGCTGGGGCGTCACGCTGGCCCAGCCCGAGGTCCCGATGAGCCGGGTGTGGGCCAACCTCTGCCGCACCGGCCTCAAACGCGACGACACGATGATCACCGGGGCGGGGTTATGAGTGGGCCAGGAGCGTACGAACCGAGCGGGCCGGGGGTGTCTGGACTGACGAGCAGCGCAGGGAGCGAGGAACGAGCGACCGAGCAGCGCAGGAAGGAAGACACCGCGTCAAGGCCCGCGCACGCGAGCGGAGTGAGCCAATGAACACAGACATGACCTCGCAGCAGTGGTCGATGACGGTGACACCCGTGGTGGCCGCGCTGACCACACTGTGCGCGTCGACGGCGATCGCCGGGGTGGTCGACGGCCTGCGCTGGCTGGGCTACGCGGGCGTCGCGGTGATCGTGGTGACCGCGACCGGGCTGGGGCTGCGGGCGATCCGCACGCCGGTGCTGGTGGTGGGCCTGGCGCAGATGTTCGCGGTGCTGTGCCTGCTGGTGGCGCTGTTCACCAACTCCGGCATCCTCGGCGTGCTGCCCGGCCCGGCGGCGTTCAGCGAGCTCGGCGACGTGCTGCAGCGCTCGGTCGAGGTGGTGCGCACCGGCGTGCCGCCGGTGGACCCCACGGCCGCCGTGCTGTGCCTGGTGGTGATCGCGATCGGGCTGGTCGCCGTGCTGGTGGACACGCTCGCGGTGGCCGCCGGCACCCCGGCCGCGTGCGGGCTGGTGCTGCTGTGCGTCTACGCGGTGCCCGCCTCGCTCGCCGACCAGATGCTGCCGTGGTGGTCGTTCGTGCTCGGCGCGAGCTCGTTCGCGTTGCTGCTGGCGGTGGACGGGGCGCACCGGCACCAGCAGTGGCGCAACCGGCCGGCGCTGCCCAACACCGGCGGCGGGTTCGGCTCGCCGGTGGCCCAGGTGTCCACGGCGCTGGTGATCGCGCTGCTGGCCGGGTCGGCGTTCACCGTGATCGGCACGGTCGGCCAGCTGCCCGGCGGGGGCGGGTCCGGCGGGCCCGGCGGGCTCGGGCTCAAGCCGTTCACGCAGCTGCGCGGCATGCTCGACCAGGGCACCAACCGGGAGCTGTTCCGGGTGCACGGGCTCGGCCAGGACGCGCTCTACATGCGGATGATCACGCTGTCCCAGTTCGACCGGAACGGCGGCTGGTCGGTCAAGCAGCCGATCGACTCGGGGGTGTCGGCCACCCAGGGCGAGCTGCCCGTGCCGAAGGGCACCCGGCAGCTCGGCCGCACCACGCGGATCGACGTCGAGACGGTGACCGACTACCAGGACCTCTACGCCGGGGTGTACGGGATCCCGAAGCGGTTCCAGGGCCTGCCGGGGGCCATGCGCTACGACACCGGCACCGGCATGGTGTTCCGCGGGGACCGCCGCCGCCTGCCGCGGTACACCGAAGAGGTCGACCTGAGCCTGCCGAACGGCGACGCGCTGCGCGCGGCCGGCACCGACTACAGCGAAATCGACCGGAGCTACTTCGCGACCAACGGAATCAGCGCGAAGGTGACCGATCTCGCCCGGGAACTCACCGCCGGCAAGGCGACGCCGTACGACAAGGCGTTCGCGCTGCAGAAGTACTTCAGCGAGGCCCACGGGTTCAAGTACGACCAGCAGACCGCGTCCGGCAGCGACGCCAACGCGCTCAGCGACTTCCTGTTCACCTCGAAAAAGGGCTTCTGCGAGCAGTTCGCCTCGGCGATGGGCATTCTCGCCCGGGCCGCCGGCCTGCCGTCCCGGGTCGCGATCGGCTACACCGGCGGCTTCATCGCCAGCGACTACCGCTCGATCACCACGTCGGATGCGCACGCCTGGGTCGAGATCTACTTCCCCGGCCAGGGCTGGGCCATGTTCGACCCGACGCCGCTGATCGATGGGCGCACGTTCACCCCGCCGTACGCGCAGGAGACGGTCGGCTCGGCGCCGAGCGACGACCCCAGCACGGGCAGCGCCAACCCCGGTGATCCGTCGGCCGCGGCCCCGCCGACCCCCAGGCAGGACAAGGACGACCCGGATCCTGGTGGCGCCGTCGGCGCCGCGCAGCAGCAGGCCGCGCCGGCCTGGATCGGCTGGACCACCGGTGGTATCGCGGTGATAGCACTCCTGGTCAGCGTGCTCGCCATGCTCGCGGCCGGCGGCCTGCTCCCCGCCCGGATCCGCCGGCGCGTGCTGATCCCGGTGGCCGCGATCTGCTGGCTCCTCGCCATCACCCTCGCCGCCGCGCTCGTCTCCTGGTGGCTCTCGGCCCTGATCGTCGCGCTCACCCTGGCCGCCGCGCCCGGCTTCATCCGCGAGTGGCGCCGCCGCGCCCGCCGCCACGCCGTGCACCGCAACCAGCCCATGGCCGCCTCCGCCGCCTGGGAGGAGCTGCTCGCCGAGTCCGTCGACCGCGGCGCCGAGCTCATCGACGCCGAAACGGTCCGCATGACCGCCCGCCGCCTGGCCCGCGAACACGACCTCGACGACGACGGCAAACTCGCCCTGCGCACCGTCGTCTCCGCGGTCGAACGCTCCTGGTACAGCGCCCGCGCCGGCACCGACCCCGCACTCCCCCCAGCCTTCGACGCCCTCGTCGCCGGCCTGCGCCGCACCTCCCCCCTGGCCCTGCGCGCCCGCCTCCTCCCCCGCTCCGTCCTCCGCCGCCTCCACCGCACACGCACTCCGGTGGAGTAGCCCTTCAGGTCGTACGCTCCAGTGAGTCGAGGGACAGCGCCCTGGAGGAACTGTATGGCGCCTGAGCGCCAAGCGGCTCATACCGATCCCGCCGTTGCTGACGAGGATGTCGAGCGCCGGGCCGCTGTCCTCGAGTCGTTCCGTGCGCTCCTTGGCCGGCTCGACCTCGACATGATCGAACGCGAAGAGGCGGAAGATCACATGGATGAGTCCGCGTGACCTATCTGGCCGACACGTCGACCATCGTTCGACTGCGGCAGAGCCGCGACATCCAGACCCGATGGCAAGATGCGGTCAAGGCCGGGCTGGTCGGCATCTGTCCGGTCGTCGAGGCCGAGCTAACCCGTTCGGCAACGAGCAAGGCTGATCATGGTCAGCTCCGCGACCAGCTCAGGTTCCTGTTCACCTGGCATCCCATGCCTGATGACAGCTGGCGATTCGTCGAGGACACGCAGCACACGTTGGTTGAGCGCGGCTTGCACGAAGGCCCGTCCGTGGTCGACCTCCTCGTCGCGGCCACGGCCCAGGCATGGGGCCTCACCGTGCTCCACGTGGACGCGGACTCCATCGGCGGCCGCAACCGCTGACGGTCACGCCCTCGATATGCTCGGTCACACGTCGCCGAATCGGGCAGGGGAGCACATGATCAGATGGCACCATTGGCTCGGCTTCGCCACATTGCTGGCTCTCGCCGCATGCGCCAGCGATCCCCCTGCCCAGACCACGCCGACCGACACATCCCGAACGAACACGTCCGTCAATCCCTCGGCCGACGCTCCGCCGGTGAAACAACCCTTGGACGCGAGCCGTTTTCTGGCTGACCCCTGCCAAAGCCTCACCGCGTCCCAGCGACAGACGCTCACGCTGGCCGGCGGAACAAGCGATCCTCCGCACAGAGCTTGCGAATTCACCAACATAGACGCTCGGGCCGTCGCAAAAATCAGCTACTCCTATGGCACCGCGGGACTTGAGGAGGTTTACTACCTGCACTCAAGGGGCATCTTGGGATATTGGGAGCCCACGGCGCTGGACGGTTATCCGGCGATCCTTTATGAGAGCAGCCCCGACAAGGCGAAACTCAGCTGCGACGTTGCCGTGGGGATCAACGATTCTTCTTATTTCGACGTGAGATACTACTTCCCGGCCAGCGACCCTGGAGGAAAGAATCCCTGCGTCGAAGGGCGGGCCGTCGCTTCGGCGGTACTATCGACCATCAAGTCGGCCAAATGAACCCGACCGTCAGAGATAATCGCGATAGCGTGGAACGGATGTCGCATTTGTGCCGGTTCCCGGCACCGCCTCGTACATGCGCTCGGTGCGCAGCTTGTCGACCTCGACGCGGAGGCTCGCGAAGAGTTGATTGATGGCCCACGAGACATCCGATTCGATCTTTTCGACCGCGTCCAGATACTGCTTGGCAACGTCCCGGAGGTGTTCGCGACTCTCGAGCTGGTACTGAGTCGAGTCCGGGCCAGTCGAATTCGCCGTCTTCACCGCTTCGCCGAGCATGTCCGCGACCGCCGACCCCAGCAAGACCCCGGCCGTGACGCCGGTACCCTCGGTGATAACCGCGGTGGCGGCGGCGACCAGACCGGTGACGACGATCGACAGAAAGTTGAAACCAACCCCTCCGCCCTCAGGGAATGGATTGAACGTGGCAAACTTGTCCGTCAACCCGAACATCAACCTGGCGATATCCTCACCGGCCTTCTTGAAGATGGCCCGGTACCGTACCAGGTGTTCGGCAACCACGTAAAAACAGTTCTCAGTGAAGACCTGAAATTTGATAAAGTCACCTTCGAACTCATGTGCCGCGTTGTCCTGCCGACTGATCCAACTCTTGCGCATCTGCATCCAGTTATTCCGGGCCGGATGCAATTCCGGATAATGCACGTCCAAGACGCGCCGCTGGTCGCCGCCTGCCGGGGCATCGTTGGATTCTTGCTTGTTCCAGGTGAAGCAGCCCTGACTGAGCTGGGAGTAGGTCCGTTCGATGAGCGACTCGCTGATACCGCTGACGGCTTGGGCCGGCCTGAAGAAGGCGCCGATGTCCGCCGCGTAGTTCTCGAGGACAGATCTGGTTTCGTACTCTTGGGGCCGGTCGTCGAGCCACGGGTTGCGATAGGGCAGTTCGCCCATCTCTGGCTCATCGGGATACTTCGGGTGGACGTAGCGGTAGATGCGCGGGCCGTCGTTCAACTCCGGGTGTAGCAGGTAGTCGATCCACGCGTTCAGTTCGCCGGCGGCCTTCGCAAGTTCTGGGTCGTTGCTGGCGTCGATGCCGGAGACCGGGATCGGGCCACGGCCGGGAGGCAGTCCCATGATTACCGACCCCCAGATGGCAGGTCGCGCTCGATCGCGCGGAACCGCTCGGCGTTGTTGTCGTCCATCCGTCGAGCCTGTTCAACGTGTTCCAGCAGCATTGTCCGATACTCCGCCAGGGAGGCGACAAGTTGCTCTTGGTCGTCACAGAGCTGCCGAAGCTGCCATTCCGCCTCGTTGAGGAAGGAGCTGGTCGCCCAGTGCACCTCGTTGTTTCCCGCTCCCCCGAACCATCCAGGAGTCTCGCTGTCGCGCGCGGTGGACACCTCGGCATGTGCTTGGGTGGTAACTGGTCAGGTCATTGGGTGGCGGGCAGCCAGGGTCGGCCTTCGGCGAGTTGGACGAGGGCGTGGAAGAAGGTGGTTCCGTGTTTGGCTGCGGTGGCGAGGTAGGATCGAATCGCGGTGAATTGTCGGGCGCCGGTAAGGGTTCTGGCGCATCCGGATACTTTTTGGCGGAGTTTGACCATCCGGATTTCCCGCTCTGCGGCGTTGTTGTCAAAGGGGATCCGGAAATCGGTCGTGAACCGCAGGTAGTCGTCGTAGCGGTCGAGGATCCGGCGGGCCAGGGCGTGGTGGCGGGCCATGGTCTTGGAGGAACGTGCCTGGTTCTGACGGACACCCAGGCGCACCGCTGAGCGCAGCAACTGGGTCTGTTCGGCTGCCAGAGCGGCATCGATGGCTGGTCGACCTGCCTGGATCGCCGCCTCGACAAGCTCTTTGAGTTCGAGCAGTGCGTCGGCGGCCTGCGTGGCCCAGCACCACGGTTGCCCAGTGGGCGCGAGGTCGGCGACGGCCTGCAATTCCCTGAGCAGGTGGCTGTTGCACAAGGCGTGTGTCACCTGGGTATAGGTGTCGTAGGGGGCCCAGGCGTCGTGCACCGCGACACCGGCGAACCCGGACAGGACACCGGCGTGATCCATCCCCTTCACACCGCGCCTGCGATGCACCGTGATCAGCGAGTACTTCCCGGTCGAGGCCGAGTGCACCCAGTGCAGCTTTCCCGCAACCCGGAACCCGGTCTCGTCGAAATGCGCCACCGGTGCTTCGGCGATCCGTCCCCGCACCAGCTCCAGAAAGCCCGTGAGGCCACCGGATGCGCGTCGGGTCACCGCAGCGACCGTGCCTTCGGAGACCGGGGTGCCGAACAACTCCGCCAACGCCTGCGCGGTGCGCTTCTTCGACAGGAACTGTCCCATGTAGAGGTAAAGAATGATCGCGGTAATCTGAGATCCGTACTGCACCGGCGCGATCACGCCATCCGGAGCGGCACCACAGCTCACCTGCCCGCATCGGCATCGTCGCGTCACCACCTGATGCTCGGTCACCCGGACCGAGATCGGCGGCAGGTCGAACACCTGACGTCGTTCCACGCCGACCTGCACTGCGTCTGCCAACCCCGCACCGCACCCGCCGCAGGCGCCCGGCTCATGCCGGACCACCTCGTCCGGATCGGCGACCTGCGCCAGCGTCGACCCCGGATGACCCGCCTGCCCACCAGGCTTACGTCCGCTCTTGCGACGCAACGACTTCGGTGCCGGCTTGGCCAACCCATCCGACGAAGGCGGCTTCGACGAATTCCTCGAATTCGTCTTAAGCTGCGCCTCCAACTCGAGCACCCGGACCTTCAACCGCGCAATCTCCGCAGCCTGCGCAACCACCAACGCAGCAAGATCGTCATACGTCGGCTGCAACACCAAAGCATTGTCCCCCAACAGAAACCGTCACACCACGCGACACGCCGAACCAGCCACCTGACCAGTTACAGCGTGCCGAACGAACTGCCTGACCGGCTGGTGGCGAGCATCGACGTCGACAAGCCGAATCTCGCGCGGATCTATGACTATTTCCTTGGCGGCGCGTGCAACTTTGCGCCTGATCGGGAGTTGGCCGACCGGCTGGTCGAGGTGATACCGGAGGCGGAG
>NZ_DASYTH010000060.1:0-23757 GCF_036002505.1 Actinophytocola sp.
GGTGCTGCTGTTCGACGAGCCGGTCAACGGCCTCGACCCCGAAGGCATCCTCTGGATCCGCAAGTTCATGCACCGGCTGGCCGACGAGGGCCGCACCGTGTTCGTCTCCAGCCACCTGCTCTCCGAGATGGCGCTCACCGCCCAGGAGCTGATCGTGATCGGCCGCGGGCGGCTGATCGCGCAGAGCAGCACCGAGGAGTTCATCGCCGGCGCCACCAAGAACACCGTGCTCGTCCGCGGAAGCGGGCTCGCCGCGCTGCACGCCGCGCTGCGGCACAAGGGCATCGATGTCCGCGAGGAGGCTGACGCCCTCGTGGTGTCCGGAATGGACAGTGCGGGGATCGGCGAGCTGGCCGCGGCCACCGGCGCCGTGCTGCACGAGCTCAGCCCGCACCACGGCTCGCTCGAAGACGCCTTCATCCAGCTCACCGGCAACTCCGTCGACTACCACTCCGACCTCGTCGCCTCCGGGAAGTGAACTCGATGACTCTGCTCGCCGTCGAACGAATCAAGCTGTTCACCACGCGCTCACCGCTGTGGTGCACCGTGATCGCCCTGGCCGCGATGACCGGGTTCGCCGCGCTCATGGCCGGTGTAGACAGTGCCGGCCAGGTCACCATCGCCAGCACCCAGTACGGCTACAACCTCGGACTCGTCGTCGTCATGGTCATGGCCGCGCTCGCCATCACCACCGAATACCGGTTCTCCACCATCAAAGCCACGTTCCAGGCCATCCCGAACCGGAACTCCGTGCTGCTGGCCAAAACCAGCGTGGTGGCGCTGTTCGCCGGTGGCATCGGGCTTGCCGCCTCGTTCGGCTCGGTCGCCATCGCCAAACTGATCCGGCCCGGCGCCGACCTCGCCATCAACACCGCCTTCGAATGGCGCGCCGTCGCCGGCGTCGGACTCGTCTACGCCATCGCCGCGGTGATCGCCGTCTCGGTCGGCGCTCTCATCCGCCACTCCGCTGGCGCCATCGCCGTGATCCTGATCTACACCCAGCTCGTCGAAAGCCTGGTCACCCTCATCCCCGACGCCGGCCACGACATCCAGAGATGGATGCCCTTCTACGTCGCCAACCGGTTCCTCACCGGCAACCCCGACCTCACCGCCCGCCGCATCGACGAGGGCCCACCACCCTCGGACGCCGCCCTGAGCCCCTGGTGGGCGCTCGCCTACTTCGCCGGTGTGGCGGTGGTGTTGCTGGTTGCCGCTCTGGGTGCGGCTGACAAGCGGGATGCCTGATGCTCCAGCTGAACACGCCACTCGAGGTGCGTTCCGGCACCGGGCTGGGTGGTGCGGTCAAAGGTCCCCGTGAACACGCGCCCGCTCGCTCAGGGTGTGCCAGTCGCCGGGGGGTGCCGGGACCGGGTCCGTTGTGGTCGACGTGGAGGGTGAGTGGGGAGATCCCGACGACGGCCGCCTGCGCGCCGACGACCGGCGACCACCCTCGGAACGCTCAGCGCGTCCCGAGGGTGTCCATGGCATCCGGATCAACGGCCGGGGAGCGTCGTGATTCGGAACACCGGGTACCGCGCCGCGATCCGGTCGAACTCCGCCGGCGGAGCCTGCCGGTCCACCGGCACGTGCGCGCGGGCTCCCGGCGCGACGGCCAGGTAGCGGCGCAGGATGGGCGCGCGGGCGCCGGGGTCGACCTCGTCGAGGCGCACGGCCTCCCGGCGTCCGTGCCGAAGCGCCGCCAGCCCGCCGGCGGCGCGGACGTTGCGCACCCAGTTCGCGTTCTCCCCCAGCATCGCGACCAGGTAGCGCTCACCCGCGAGATCCGCGACGACCACCGGGAGCGAGATGACACGACCGGTGGTCCGCCCGCGCACCTGCAGTGCCGCCAGGCGGTTGGGCAGGATCAGCCCGGTCGCGTGCACGACCGCCCAGGCCCGGTTCATCATCCGGGCCATGCGGTGCGGGCGGCCGCCGCGGTACAGCCACCGGTCGAGCCGGTGCAGCCGCGGCGCGGAACCTTGTTTCGTACCATCGAGATCGGGCATCAGACACCGGTCCGGTGCGCCCTGTCGTCCGGGCCGATGACCTCGTGGGTCCGCGGCCCGAGGGTGGCCTGGACGCCCGTGCCGGTCAGCGCGTGCCGCAGGGTCGCGGTGAGCCACACCGCCGCGGTGGCGCCGAACAGGACGGCCAGTGCGGCCGGGCTCGCGGTGACGAACGCGATGATCGCGGCCACCAGGGCGGTCGCCCCGAACACGCTGGCGAGCCCGATCAGGAACCGGTCGAGCCCGGTTTTCCGGGATTGGTCCAGGCCGCTGAACGCGCAGCCGCCGACCATGCCGAGGATGAGCACCGTGGCGGTGGTTCCCCGGACGGTGTCGATGACCGGCAGGTCCGCGCCGAGCAGGAACGCCAGGTACCCGGCGGTGATCAAACCCATGGTCACCGTCGTGACTCCGTCCTTCCACGTCAACTTCATGATCCCGCCTCCTTTCCTTTCGTGCCAAGACATTCCATCTGCAGCATCTGCCCCGTGACGCGGGCGTGGACAGTGGTGAACGTCCCGAACCACGCGGCGGAGGTCCCTAACTCGTCCGGCTGTCCACGGGGACCAGGACGACGGGGCAGCGGGCGTGGCGCAGGCATTCGGTGGCGGTGCTGCCCAGGATCAGCTCGGCCAGCCGGCCGCGTGGCACGTGGCCGAGCACCAGCATCGAGGCGGTCCCGGCGAGCCGGGTCAGCTCGACTCCGGGCTGACCGTCCACATGCAACTCGGTGATGGGCGGCGCGTCGCGCATGGCACCTCGGGCGGCGACGACCGCGTCGTGCAGCCGGGTCCGGTGGGTGACCCGCTCGAGGGGCGGGGCCATGCCGTACAGCTGGACCGCGGTCTGGGCGCCGGGCGCGAACTGGGCGTGGTGGCCGACCTCGACAGCGGTCACGCTGGCCTGGTTCCGCGCGGCGTGGGCGACGGCCCACCGCAGAGCCACTTGGCTGGCGGGCGATCCATCGGCGCCCACCACGATCTCAGTGGAACTCATCGGCCCTCCCGGTGATCATGCGGCGGGGCGGATGCCGGTGATGGCGAACCGCTCGACGTCGGTGTAATGGCCGCCGGTGAAGGCGACGATGGTCAGTGCCGGCGCGGTGGCGCCCTGGTAGGTGACCGTGGTCGACCACGGGGTGTTCTCGCCGCCCGCGGGCAGACCGGCCGTTTCACCGATCGGTGACTCGGAGGACGGTTGGCGCACCTGCACCCGGATGCTCTCGTCCACCCCGGTGATCTTCCCGCCGACCGTCACCGGTGAGCGGGCCGACGTGCCATAGCGGGGTTGGGTGAGCGTCAGCGTGGTGTCCCTGCTGCCGACCACCTCCCACGGGGCGTCCGCGCCGGTGCCGAACTTGGCCAGGTGCAGCACCGCGGCGGTGCCGGGCGCCCGGTTCTCGATCGGGTACCCGACCGCGACCAGCGCCTCGTTGCCCTGGATCGACGGGGACACCACGACATTGATGCCGGTGAACTTCAGATACCCGGTGGTGAAGGCGAGAGCGGTCGCGCTCGCGTCGAGATGCCACGGCGAGTGGCCGCCGGAGCGGTACCCGCTCTGCCACACCTCGACCTCGGCCAGGTTGGCGAACGGCCACAGTGGCTGGTACCCGAACGGCACCACGGTCGGTTGGCTCGGCGTCGGCGTGGCGGAGCCGGTCGACGGCTGGACGGCGGACGGGGCGGTGGCGGTCGGCCCGGCGGAGGGCGGGTTGCCCGGCGCGGGCTGCGGCTCCTCGTTACCGGAGAACACGGCGATCGAGACGGCGGTGGCGGTCGCGATCACGACCAACACCGCGAGCACAATGATCAGGGCGCGCCGGTGGCCGGACGGCTTGGGCGCGGGTTCCTGAAGCGGGGGCTGTTCAAGGGTCGTACTCATATTCTCAGCGCAGCACCAAACCGGCTGGTCAGCCACGGTCCTTGGTACCTCATCGGAAAGGCTTTGGGCCCGGCGGACGCATACCGGTCAGCAGTGGTGGAACGGCACGGCTGTTCAAGATGGGTGTGGCCCTTCTGGAGGGACCACGGCCGCGGGCCCGAGCGGCTCCTACCGGAAGCCGGGACATGGCTACCCAGACACCGAACACACCGGGCGAGGGGCGTGATCCCGGGCGTGTCCCGCCCCCACGTAGTCGTGTCCCGCCCCCACGTAGTCATGTCCCGGCCCGGCGTAGCCACGTCCCGCACTCCCCTCGCCGCGGCCACGACCGCCCCGCGGTCGTCCCTCCGGTGGAGGGAGTTGTCGGTCTCGGCCGGCGAGGTGAGACTGGTGTGGCCCAAGGGGGCTGGCGGGGCGCTGGTCCATGCCGTGAATGCGTCCTTCGGGACGCTGGGCGCCCCGAAGGACGCATTCAGGACATCCGTGATCAACAGCTCCATCCAAGAGAGCCGCACCCGTCCATTGTGGACACTCCGGTGGATGTCGGTGTGGCACGGACCGCTGGTCTCGATGCGCACCAGCACCTCGCCGGGGCCGGGCTCCGGGACCGGAACGTCCTTGACGGCAAGCGGATGTCCGAAGTCGGTGACGACGGCGGCTTTCATGGCGCTCCGTTCTGCGGTTGGGGTTACCGGTGACCCGCCAGGGTCTTGAGCGCCGCCAGCAGCGCCCCGATGGCGGCCTTGGCGTCGGCGAAGAGCATGGCGGTCTTGGGGTCGGTGTAGAGCTCGTTGTCGATTCCGGCGTAGCCGTGGCCCATCGAGCGCTTGATCACGATGATGCTTCTGGCCTGGTCGACGTCGAGGATGGGCATGCCGGACACGGCGTTGCCGGGCCGGCGCGCCGCCGGGTTGGTCACGTCGTTGGCGCCCACCACGAGCGCGACGTCGGCCCGGGCGAACTCCGGGTTGATCTCGTCCATGTCCTTGAGCTGCGGGTAGGGCACGTTCGCGTCGGCCAGCAACACGTTCATGTGGCCGGGCATGCGGCCCGCGACCGGGTGGATGGCGAAGCTGACCTCGACGGCCCGGCTCTCCAGAAACCGCGCGAGCTCGGCGATCTCATGCTGCGCCTGCGCGGCGGCCAGCCCGTAGCCGGGCACGATGATCACCTTGCCGGCGTAGCCGAGCTGGATCGCGGCGTCCTCGGCGGTGGTCTGGCGCACCGTGCCGGATGCCCCGCCCGCCACCGGGTTCGGGCTGTCGCCGGTGCCGAAGCCGCCGGCCAGCACGGCGGGCACCGAGCGGTTCATCGCGTCGGCCATCAGCTTGGTGAGGATGCCACCGGACGCGCCGACCAGCGCCCCGGCGATGATCAACACGGTGTTGCCGATGGCGAACCCGGCCATCGCCACCGCGACGCCGGTGCACGCGTTCAGCAGCGACACCACGACCGGCATGTCCGCGCCGCCGATGGGCAGCACCATCAGGACGCCGAACACCGCGGCCGCGCCGAGCAGGACGGCGAGGGCGGCCAGGCTCGCCGGGTCGGCGGCCAGCCACACCGCACCGGCGGCGAGCAGCACGGCCAGCGTCCCGAAGACGGCCCGCGCCCCCGGGTAGAGCAGTGGCCGACCGGGCACCCAGCCCTGCAGCTTTCCCGCCGCCACAAGGGATCCGGTGAAGGTGACGGTGCCGATGAGAATGTCCAGGGCGCCGGTCACCGCGGTCGTCCCGGACACTCCGGCGACGCGGTGCCCGATCAGGTCGACCGCGGCGAGCAGCGCGGCCGCACCGCCGCCGACGGCGTTGAACACGCTGACCAGTTGCGGCATCGCGGTCATCCGCACGGCGCGGGCGGCGTACATTCCCGGCACCGCGCCGGCCACCGCCCCAGCGGACAGCACGATCCATCCAGTGGAGGTCACGCCGCCGCGCGTGGCGAGCAGGACCATGGTGGCCAGGACCGCCGCGGCCATCCCGCCGGCGGAGAGCAGGTTGCCGCGCCGGGCGGTGGCGGGCGAGTTCATCTCGTGCAGGCCGACCACGAAACACGCGGCGGCCCCGATGTAGATCAGCCGGACGACCGACTCCGCGGCGCTCACGACGGCCGTGCCCGGAACATGTGCAGCATCCTGTCGGTGACCAAGTAGCCGCCGACCACGTTCATCGCTGCGAAGGCCATCGCTACAAAGGAAAGCGCGTACCCCAGCGGTGTCCGGGCGTCCGCGGCGATCATCATCGCGCCGATCAGCACGATGCCGTGCACGGAGTTGGCGCCGGACATCAGCGGCGTGTGCAGGGTCGGCGGCACCTTGCTGATCACCTCGTAGCCGGCCAGCACGGCGAGCACGAAGATGGTCAAGTCGGTGAGCAGCTCAGCGCTCATCGCGGACCTCCCCACCGTGCACGACGACGATCGCGTCCTGGATCTCGTCGGTCAGGTCGATGTGCGGCTCGCCGCCAGGGCACAGGGATCCCAGAGTGGCTTGGATGTTGCGGGCGTAGGCGGTGGACGCCGCGGCGGGCATCTCGGCGGCCAGGTTGCCGGCGCCGATGATCGTCACGCCATCGACAGAAACCGTACCGTTTGGTTTGGACAGTGCGACGTTGCCGCCGAGCGGGCCGGCCGCGGTGTCCACCACGACCGAGCCCGGGTGCATCTCCTTGATCGCCTCCTCGGTCACCAGGACCGGTGGCTGGTGGCTCGGCACGCCGGCGGTGGTGATCACCACGTCGGCGTCGCCGATCGCGGCGCGCAGCGCCAACTGCTGCGCCTCGCGCTCATCGTCGGTCAGCTCCCGGGCATACCCGCCGGTCCCAACGGCTTCCGGGTCCCCAGCCAGGTCAAGGAATCGCGCGCCGACCGACTGCACCTCGGCGCGCGCTTCGGAGCGAACGTCGTAGCCGGTGACGATCGCACCGAGCCGCCGGGCGGTGCCGAGCGCCTGCAGCCCGGCCACACCCGCACCGAGCACCAGCACGCGCGCCGGGCGAACGGTTCCGGCGGCGGTGACCAGCATCGGGAAGTAGCCGCCGTAAGCGTTGGCCGCCACCAGAACCCCCTTGTAGCCCACCACATTCGCTTGCGAGGACAGCGCGTCCATCGCCTGCGCACGGGACAGCATGCGCGGCAACAGGTCGAGGCTGACCACGGTCGCGCCTGCCGCGGCCCACGCGCGCATTTGCGCCGCCCGCTCGTGCGGCCGGAGGAGGCCGACCAGCAGCTGCCCGCGGCTGAGCACCAGGCCGTCCGGCGGGCCGACACAGACGATCACGTTGGCATCCCGGCAGATCTCGGCCCGGGAGGCGATGGTCGCGCCCGCGGCGTCGTAGGCGCTGTCCGGGAAGTTCGCCACCGCGCCGGCGCCGGTCTCGACCATGACTTCGGCCGCGGTCAGCTTGGCGACCACTTCCGGCACGAGCGCCACCCGACGCTCGCCCGGCGCCTGCTCTTTCAGCACACCGATCTTCATGGTTCCAGCGTCATCTGACGTGGATTGGCGCTCTAGGGCCTTAGGGCCGCGCATGTCGGACCTTTGGTACCTGGGGCAGGCCGGCTTGTGGCCGTTTGATGGGTTCATGTTTGAGGTGCGCATACACGGTCGGGGCGGGCAGGGTGTGGTGACCGCGGCGGAGTTGCTGTCGGTGGCGGCGTTTCTGGAGGGCCGGCACGCCCAGGCGTTCCCCAGCTTCGGCTCGGAGCGCACCGGCGCGCCGGTGGTCGCCTACTGCCGGATCGCCGACAAACCCATCCGCACCCGGGAGCCGATCGTCGCGCCGGACGCGCTGATCGTGCAGGACCCGACGCTGCTGCACCAGGTGGCCGTGTTCGAGGGTCTACGGCCGGACGGCTACCTGCTGATCAACTCCGCGAAACCGGTGGCGGAGCTGGACATCGCCGAGGTCACCGGGCGGCTGCGCGCCGAGCGCCTGCTCGTGGTGCCGGCAACCCAGCTGGCCCAACGGATTCTCGGCCGCCCTGTGCCCAACGCCGTGCTGCTGGGCGGAATCGCGGCGGCCAGCGGCGTGGTGTCGGTCGGGTCGGTGACGGCGGCCATCCGCGAGCGGTTCTCCGGCTCGATCGCCGAGCGCAACGTCGCGGCCGCCGAGGAGGCGTTCACCTTCGTCCAGAACGAGATCCGGGAGATGGCTCATGCTTAGGCAGATCGAGGGCTCAAGGGGCGTGGCCGAGGCGGTGGCGCTGTGCCGGCCGGAGGTGATCGGCGCCTACCCCATCTCCCCGCAGACGCACATTGTCGAGCAGCTCAGCGTGCTGGTGAAGACCGGTGAACTGGCGCCGTGCGAGTACGTCAACGTGGAGTCGGAGTTCGCCGCCATGTCGGTGGCCATCGGCGCGTCCGCCGCGGGTGCCCGGGCCTACACCGCGACGGCGAGTCAGGGCCTGCTCTACATGACCGAGGCGGTGTACAACGCCTCCGGGCTCGGCTTGCCGATCGTGATGACCGTGGCCAACCGCGCGATCGGCGCGCCGATCAACATCTGGAACGACCACAGCGACTCGATGTCCGTTCGGGACAGCGGCTGGATCCAGCTCTACGCCGAGACCAACCAGGAGGCGCTCGACCTGCACATCCAGGCGTTCCGGATCGCCGAGGAGCTGTCGCTGCCGGTCATGGTGTGCATGGACGGGTTCGTGCTCACCCATGCCGTCGAGCGCATCGACGTGCCGAGCCAGGACCAGGTGGATCTCTTCCTCCCGGCCTACGAGCCGCGGCAGGTGCTCGACCCGGCCGACCCGGTCTCGATCGGCGCGATGGTCGGCCCGGAGGCGTTCACCGAGGTCCGCTACCTGGCCCACGCCAGGCAGATCCAGGCACTGGACCTCATCCCGGCGGTCTCGGCGGACTTCGCCGGCCTGTTCGGCCGCGACTCCGGCGGGCTCGTCCGTCCCTACCGGACACAGGACGCCGGGACCATCGTGGTGGCAATGGGTTCGGTCCTGGGTACCCTCAAGGACACGGTCGACGAGCTGCGCGCCGAGGGCGAGCGGATCGGCGTGCTGGGCATCACCTCGTTCCGGCCGTTCCCGCTCGACGACGTCCGCGATCACCTGCGTGACGCCAAGCGGGTCGTGGTGCTGGAACGGGCGTTCGCGGTCGGAATCGGCGGCATCGTCTCGGCCAACGTGCGGATGGCGCTGTCCGGCCTGCCGATGCACGGCTACACCGTGGTCGCCGGACTCGGCGGCCGGGCGATCACCAAGTCTTCCCTGCGCGGCATGCTCGCCGACGCCACCGAAGACCGGCTCGCCCCACTGTCCTTCTTGGACCTCAACACCGAGCTCGTGGAACGCGAGCTCCACCGCACCAGGCAAACCCGCCGCTCCGGTCCGATCGCGGAGAACCTGCTCCGCGACATCGGCGCGATCGCGGCCCGGATCAGGTGAGGGGCCATGCCCGTACAGACGATCAAGTTCTACCAGACCGGCAGCTTCGCCGTCGGCAACCGGCTGCTGGACCCGGAGGCGCGCAGCGTCCAGGCCGACCCGAACCGGGCGAACAGCATCACCTGCGGGCATCGCGCCTGCCAGGGCTGCGGTGAGGCGCTCGGCGCGCGCTACGCCCTGGACGCCGCGATGCGCGCCACCGGCAACCAGCTGATCGCGGTGAACGCCACCGGCTGCCTGGAGGTGTTCTCCACGCCCTACCCGGAGACCTCCTGGCGCCTGGCCTGGCTGCACTCGCTGTTCGGCAACGCGCCCGCCGTCGCCACCGGAGTCGCCGCCGCGCTGAAAGCCAAGGGCCGCACCGACATCCGGGTGGTCGGGCAGGGCGGCGACGGCGGCACCGTGGACATCGGGTTCGCCTGCCTGTCCGGCATGTTCGAGCGCAACGACGACGTGCTCTACCTCTGCTACGACAACCAGGCCTACATGAACACCGGCGTGCAACGCTCCGGCGCCACCCCGGCCGCGGCCCGCACCGCCACCACCCAGGCCGTCGGCCCGGAGCCGGGAAACGCCTTCGGGCAGGGGAAGAACGCCGCCCTCATCGCCATGGCGCACGAGATCCCCTACGTGGCCACGGCAACCGTGGCCGACCTGCGCGACCTGGAGTACAAGGTCCAACGGGCCATGGAGTTCCACGGCGCCCGCTACCTGCACGTCCTGGTGCCCTGCCCGCTGGGCTGGGCCGCCTCGGCCGGCGACACCATCCGGCTCGCCCGGCTGGCCAAGGAATCCGGGCTGTTCCCGGTGCTCGAGGCCGAGCGCGGCGAGATCACCGCGGTGTCCAGGATCCGCCACCGGGTGCCGGTCGAGGAGTACCTGAAGCTGCAGGGCCGCTACGCGCACCTGTTCGGCGAGACCCCGCGCCAGGACGTCATCGACCGCATCCAGGCCGGCGCCGACCGCAACATCCGCAGGTTCGGCCTGCTCGACGAGAACACCGGGACGAAGCCATGAAGGACAAGCCGTTCGCGATCACCCTGGACGTGGGTTCCAGCCTGGCCAACAAGACCGGCTCGTGGCGCACCGAGCGCCCGGTCTACCTCGACCTGCTGCCGCCGTGCAACAACGCCTGCCCGGCCGGGGAGAACGTGCAGCGCTGGCTGTTCCACGCCGAGGAGGGCCGCTACGAGGAGGCGTGGCGCCAGCTCATGCTGGACAACCCGTTTCCCGCGATCATGGGCCGGGTCTGCTACCGGCCGTGCGAGACGGCGTGCAACCGCGGCCAGCTCGACGAGTCCGTCGGCATCAACTCGGTCGAACGGTTCCTCGGCGACGAGGCCATCCGTCGCAAGTGGACGGTCAAGGTGACCACGCCGCCGACCGGCAAGCGGGTGCTCGTCGTCGGCGCCGGGCCGTCCGGCCTGTCCACCGCCTACCATCTCACCCTGCTCGGCCACGCCGTGACGATCCGCGACTCCGGCGCCGAACCCGGCGGCATGATGCGCTACGGAATTCCGGCCTACCGGCTGCCCCGGGACGTGCTCGACGCCGAGGTCCAGCGCATCCTGGACCTGGGGGTGACGCTGGAGAACGGGCGCAACGTCACCGACGTCGTGGCCGCCATGCGGGACGAGGAGTTCGACGCGGTGTTCCTCGCGGTCGGCGCGCACATCGGCCGGCGGGCCGACATCCCGGCCGGGGACAGCGCCCGGATCCTCGACGCGGTCACCCTGCTGCGTGGCATGGCCGGCGGCGAGCAGCCGATGCTCGGCCGCCGGGTGGTCGTCTACGGCGGCGGCAACACCGCGATGGACGCGGCCCGCACGGCCCGGCGGCTCGGCGCCACCGACGCGGTCGTGGTCTACCGCCGCACCCGGGAACGCATGCCGGCCCACGACATCGAGGTCGAGGAGGCGCTGGCCGAGGGGGTGCGGATGCGCTGGCTGTCCACCATAGCCCGGGCCGGCTCCGGCACCGTCACGGTGGAGAAGATGCGGTTGGACGAGACCGGCTTCCCGCAGTCCACCGGGGAGTTCGAGGAACTGGGCGCCGACTCGGTGGTGCTCGCCCTCGGCCAGCAGGCCGACCTGTCGCTGCTGGCCGGCGTGGCCGACATCGAGCGGGACGGCGCGGATGCCGGCACGGTCAAGGTCAGCGCCGGCATGATGACCGGCCACCCCGGGATCTTCGCTGGCGGCGACATGATCCCCTCAGAGCGGACCGTGACCGTCGCGATCGGACACGGCAAGAGGGCCGCCCGGAACATCGACGCCTGGCTGCGCGGCGCGGAGTACACCCCGGCGCCCAAGCCCGCCCTCGCCTCCTACGACCAGCTGAATACGTGGTACTACTCCGACGCCCCGGTCACCGTCCGCCCCACCCTCGAGGTGGCCCGCCGAGTGTCCACCTTCGACGAGGTGGTCGGCGGCCTGGACGAGTCCACCGCCCTGTTCGAGGCGCGCCGCTGCCTGTCCTGCGGCAACTGCTTCGAATGCGACAACTGCCTTGGCGTCTGCCCCGACAACGCCGTGCTCAAGCTCGGCCCCGGCCAGCGCTACGAGTTCGACTACGACTACTGCAAGGGCTGCGGCATCTGCGCCGCCGAATGCCCCTGCGGCGCCATCGAGATGCGCCCCGAGGAGGCATGACAGAGTCAGTGCTCGTCGCCGAGCGGGAGTAGGCCGCCCTCGAGCTCGCCGTAGCCGGTGCCGACGAACAGTGCCTCACCGGCGGCAACCGGGCTTACGCCTGTGGTGCAGAAGCAATGCGACGAAGGCGTCCTTGGTCGCGCCCAGCGTGACAAAGGACGCTTTCGTCGCCTTCGTTCCATAGTGGACGCTCTGCGGGCAGCGGCCAGGCCCCTGTAGTCCGGAAACCCTCCGGACCACTGCACTTGTTGCCACCCGGGATCAGGAGGTCGTCGGTGTCGCCGGCGACCAGAACCGAGCATCCCGGTAGGCGGCCAAGGGCTGTTTCTCCACCTGCGGGTGCCGTCTGCGGTGAAGGTGCCCCGTCCGGTTCCGTCCGGCTCTCGGCGACTTTGGCGGGCCAGGCTGTCCGAAGCGTCCAGCAGCCAGAACGTGGCGCGCACCCGGTGGGGTGCCGCGGACAACCCGAACAACAACCGGCACATGATCCACATGCTCGCCGGCCCGGCGCTGCGCCGCAACCGTCGGGCCAGGGCCGGTGAGACCTGGAGCCCGGGCAGGAGCAGAAGGCTGATGACCATCGGCGGGCCGGGCGGGACGTTGGTCGGTGGTGACCGCCGCGGCGGCGGGTCGACGCTGGACCCGACCGAGTCCCCTTTGCTTTCAGGAGGGTGTCATGACTGGATACCCGCACGACGGTCCGGTTCGCCGGCCGCCAGATCATAGTTGGATGCTGGCGGCGTGGGTGCTGCCCATGGTCGTCGCCATCCTGGTCACCATCGCCACAGCCGGGTTCGGGGCCATGTTCATCGTGGTGGCGATCATGATCGGCCTGGTGGCCACCGTGCTGCACCGCGGGGGGCGCGGCGAGTAGACCGCGCGCCGACCCAGCTGGCCTGACCCGTGTTCTCCTCTAACGTTCGGTCATGCCACTGCTGACGTCGGTCCCCATCGCGGCGCTGCCCCTTGAGCGGTTCGAGTCGCTGATCGGCGGCAAGGCGTATCTCCGGCTGATGGAGCGCTTCGCGCGCGGCCGCGATCTCCTCGGCGGTCACGCGATGTGGCACGTGAACTCGACGGCGCGCGGCGGAGGCGTGGCCGAAATGCTCACGTCACTGCTGGCGTACGCGCGAGGAGCCGGCATCGACCAGCGTTGGGAGGTCATCGAGGGCAACGAGCCCTTCTTCGCCGTCACCAAGCGCATCCACAACAACCTGCACGGCGCCGCCGGCGACGGTATGCCGATCGATGACGAGGCGCGGGAGGTGTACGAGTCGGTCACGCGCGCCGCAGGCGAGGAGTTGGCGAACCGGGTCGTCCCGGGCGATGTCGTGTTGCTGCACGACCCGCAGACCGCGGGAATGATTCCCGTGCTCAAACGGCTCGATGTGCCGGTCGTCTGGCGGTGCCATGTGGGGATCGACGCCGCCAACTCGATCACGCGCACGGCATGGGAGTTCCTGCGTGGCTACGTCCGGCAAGCCGACGCCTACGTCTTCTCCCGCAAGCAGTTTGTCTGGAACGAGCTCGAGCCCGACCGGACCGTTCTCATCGCGCCATCGATCGACGCCTACTCGGCCAAGAACCAGGAACTCTCCGACAGCCAGGTCGCCGGCATTCTCGCGGCCACGGGCCTGCAGGACTCACCGACACGCACCGGCGACCCGTCGTTCGTCCGCATGGACACCTCGCCGGGGCGGGTCGAACGGCGCGCCGAAGCGGACGAGGACCGACCCCTGCGGCCCGACGACCTGATGGTGTTGCAGGTCTCGCGGTGGGACCGGCTCAAGGACCCGCTCGGGGTGATCGACGGATTCGTGCGGCACGTCCTCCCGCACTCCGACGCGCACCTCGTCTACGCCGGCCCTTCCGTCGAGGCCGTCGCCGACGACCCCGAGGGCCAGTCCGTGCTCGGGGAAGCGAAGGCCCGGTTCGCGGCGCTCCCCCGCCAGGCGCGGGAGCGCGTCCACCTCGTGACGCTCCCGATGACGGATCTCGAGGAGAACGCCGTGATCGTCAACGCATTGCAGCGCCGCGCGGACGTGACGGTGCAGAAGTCGATCGCCGAAGGCTTCGGCCTCACCGTGGCCGAAGCCATGTGGAAGGGACGGCCGGTGGTGGCCAGCCGGATCGGCGGGATTCAGGACCAGATCGAGGACGGCCGGTCCGGCAGGCTGGTCGACGCACAGGACCTCGCGGCGTACGGCAGGGCAGTCGTCGACCTGCTCGCCGACCCCGACCTGGCCAGGGCGATGGGCCGGCAAGCCCGCCACCGCGTGCGCAACGGCTTCCTCGGGACAAGGTCGTTGCTGCAGTACATCGCCCTCTTCGAACGGCTCGTGACCGGGCAGGGCCGGCCGGCAGAGGTGTCAGCCCCATCGGGATACGTGTAGTTGTGGGTGTGCCCTGCGCACCACGGCGACCGGGCAGGGCGCGTGATGGAGCAGGTGCTGGCTGACCGAGCCGAGGCCGAGGCCGGTCAGCGCGCCGCGGCCGCGGGAACCGACCACGACCAGTTGGGCATTCCCGGCCGCCTGCAGTAGCGCCCGGGCCGGGTGGTCCGCGCTGACGACCCGCCGTACCTCGACGGTGGGGTACTTGTCCTGCCAGCCGCCCAGCCGTTCGGCGAACACGCGGTCCTCGTCGGCGTGCACGGCCTCCCTGTCCACAATGGACGGAAGTGGGGTCCAGGCGGCGGTCGGCTCGACGTCGAGCCAGCTGTGCACGGCCAGCAGCGGCACCGCGCGGCTCGACGCGGCCTCGAGGGCGAAGGCGACGGCGGCGTCAGAGAGCGGTGAACCGTCCACGCCGACCACCACCGGGCCGGTCTCCGGCGGTGGAGCGTCCAGAGTGGAGGATCGGGTGACGACGACCGGGCAGTGCGCGTGGGCGGCAAGAGTCACGCTGACCGGGCCGACGAGCAGCTCGTTGAACCCACCCAACCCCCGGGTGCCGAGCACGATCAGGCGTGCGTTGCGGGACTCCTCGACGAGCACCTTGGTGATCGTGCCGTCGCGCAGGTCGGTGCCGACCTCGACGGTGCCGGCGACGGTTCGGGCGGCGTCGGTGGCCTCCCGCAGCACCTGGCGGCCGTGCTCGATGAGGACGTCGGCATAGCCGCTGAGCCGCGCATCGGGGTCGGAGTATCCGGCCGGGACGAGCGCGCACACGTGCACCAACCGCAGTGGCGTGCCCTGCCGCGCGGCTTCCCTTGCCGCCCAACGCACCGCGTGCGACGCGGAGCGCGAGCTGTCGACGCCGACGACGATCGGGAGCGGGGCGGACGGAGCGGTCATGGGGAGCCTCCTCCCGGTTCGCCGGTGGCGCTCACGCCACACCCTCGGCGTGGACCGGGACCGGCGGGCGGACCCGCGGCCCGGTCGCGACGGTGATGGTGGTCGTCCGGTCGTCGCGGACGACCGGCGCGTCCACCGGGTTCCCCGCACCGTCCAGCCAGATCGGCACCGGAGCCCCGGCCCTCGTCCCGTTGCTGGCCTTCACCGTGCCGGTGCGCTCGGTGCCGTCGGGCAGCGTCCAGCGCGCCCGCACCGGCGACACCGCGGTGATCAGATCGCCGGCGCCGGTGGCTTCGGGTGCGTCCCGGATCAGGGTGGCCGTGGCCGGGCGCCGGCCGCGCCGCTCGTCCAGGTTCACCGCGCGCCCCGGTGGCTGATCTCGCGCTGGACCGCGGAGAACCGGTTGGCGGCGGCCACGTCCGCCGCCTCGAGCTCGGCCGGGGTCAGCACGTAGGCGTCCGGGCCGGGAAACACCAGCACGGTCCGGTCGGTGTCGGTCCACCGCACCAGGTACGGCGGCGACCCGTCACTCGTCCGGACCTCCTCGATCCGGCCGCGCCGGGCGTGATGGTCCACATCGCCCCGCTCAATGATCAACCAGTCGCCCGGATGTGCACGCATGGCCGCCCTCCTCGGTGCCGGGATACGTTCGGTTCGATCCTCGCCAGCGCGCCCCCTGGCGGGCAGGGCCTGACGGCTCCCGCCGCGGGGACCTCCGGCCCTATGGCGTGGCGCGGCCCCGGGTGCGGGCCCGCGCGGTGACGGCGACCAGCACCGTTCCACCGGCGAGCAGCACGCCGCCGGCGGCGAGCAGGGTGATCCACAACGGCCGGAGCGCCGGAACCGTGGCGCCGAAGTCGACGTCCGCGCGCAACCCCCGGCTGGCGTCGGCGTTCATCACCACGAGCGACCAGCTGCCCGGCTGCGGGGTCCAGGTCAGGGTCAGCGGAACGGCTCCGGAGGTGGACGCCGCCCAGACGCCCTGCTCGGCCGGGGCCGCCGGTGGGCGCATCATGGTGAACCGCATGGCCTGGAACATCATCCGGGTGTTCCGGCCGTCGAAGCGGCCGTGCGGCACCGCGTCCAGGTACCGCGCGACATCCGCGGTGCGGGCGATCCCCACGAACAGCGGGGCGGTGTCGGATCCGACGACCCGGACCCGGACGTCGCCCAGCCAGTTGGCGCCGTCGAACCACCCGCCATTCAGGTGGATCACGTCGTCGACGTCGAACCGCAGCGCGTACCCGGTGTCGGTGAACTCCTCGGCGGGCAGGCTCACATAGCCGGCCGAGTCCCGGTACCCGGTGTCGGCCCACAGCAGGGTGCCGCCGCCCGCGACCGCGCCGAAACCGGTGACCAGCAACAGGACTCCGGCCACGACGCCGACGACCCGGCCCGCGGTCCACCCCCGCGGGGTCGCACCCGAGCCCGCCCCGTCCGGCTCCGGCCGCTCCGCCGGCCCGGCCGGGTCGGCCGGCCCGAGGTCCATCCGGAACGGTGGGTACTCGTCGGTCATCAGCGCGGCGTAGGCGCCGACCCGGAACACCCACCGGTTCATGCCCAGGACGAGGTCGAAGATCCCGCGCGGGTAGCGGCCGGTGAACAGCAGCACCACCCCGGCGATCAGCACCAGCACGGTGACCAGGCCGCCACCGAAGCGCCACAGCACGAAGCCCCCGCCGACGAAGAAGCCCGCCACGACGTAGTGCGGAAGGGCGAGCAGCCACCACTTCACCAGCACCAGCCCGCGGGAGAGCCGCTCGGGACAGGGAATGTCCAGGGTGGCCGGGTAGTCCGGCTCGGGCCCGAGGCTGAACGGCGGGTAGCGGTCGGTGGCCAGCCCGCCGTAGCCGTAGAACCACACCCGCCAGGTCCAGCGCAGCACCCCGAGGTTGAACTCGAAGAGCGACCTCGGATACCGCCCGGTGAACAGGATGGCGAAGAACGCGATCACGGTCAGCACCGTGAAAGCCAGCCACAGCAAGGAGAGCACGACCAGATGCGGGATCAGCAGCACCCACTTGACCAGCCACAGGCCCCGGCTCGGCTCGGCGTCGAAACGTGCGTTGACTCGTGTCGATGCGAATGTCGTAGTCACATCTACACGTTCGCCCCCGCGCGGGACATTGCCCAGAGGAGTCGGGTCCACCGTCCAGGGACGGAGGTCCCCGGCTCATACGGACCTCTTTCCTTCCGCCACGCGGTCCGCGTCCTCGTCAGCCGACGCGCTCCCAACCGCGGCGCGGGCGGTGGGTGTCGCGGCTGCGGTAGACGATGTAGGGGCGGGTGAGGTAGCCAAGCGGCATGGAGAAGACGTGGACGAGGCGGCTGAAGGGCCAGAAGGCGAACAGCACCCAGGCGGCGAGGACGTGGAGCTGGAATCCCCACGGTACTGCCTTGATCAGTGCACTGTCGGGCTGGAAGGAGAAGATGGAGCGGAAGTAGGGGGCGACGGTTTCTCGGTAGTCGTGGGAATGTCCGGTGAGGTTGCCGAGGACGGTGGTGCCCAGGCCGAGGACGATGGTGCCGACCAGGAGC
The DNA here is from genome assembly GCF_036002505.1 of Actinophytocola sp. Classification (GTDB taxonomy): domain Bacteria; phylum Actinomycetota; class Actinomycetes; order Mycobacteriales; family Pseudonocardiaceae; genus DASYTH01. The sequence goes on from NZ_DASYTH010000060.1 coordinate 17,785, forward strand.
ACGTACATGATCTTGTCGTTGCGGGTGGTGGCGGAGAAGACCGGGCCGACGGTGCGGCGGCGGTAGATCAGGATCGCGGCGCCGGCGAGGGTGCAGAACCCGGCCGCCGCGCCGAGGGTCACGGCGGCGGCGTGGTAGGCGGTCTCGCTGACGCCGAGCGCCTCGGTCCAGGACTTGGGGATGAGCAGGCCGCCGACGTGGCCGAGGGCGACGAGCAGGATGCCGAAGTGGAACAGCGGGCTTCCCAGGCGCAGCAGGCGATTCTCGTAGAGCTGGGAGGAGCGGGTGGTCCAGCCGAACTTGTCGTAGCGGTAGCGCCAGTAGTGACCGACGACGAAGACCGCGATCGACACGTAGGGCACGGCGATCCACAGCAGGGCGTCGAGCGCGGTCATCGTGGAACTCCGGTCAACCCATAGGGTTCCAGGCCGACGCTCTCCTCGGGCGGGCCGGCCGCGACCAGCCGGGCGATGGCGTCCTCGTCGCGGCCCACCAGCGCCGGCAGGGTGGCCGAGACCGAGTCGAGCACATCGGCCCACGGCGAGGCGGCTTCGCGCAGCCCGAGCCGCAGCAGCTCGAGGCCGGCCCGGTGCTCGATCAGCAGGCGCTGCCCGGCATCCGGCTCCACCGCGGCGAACTCCAGTACCACGGCGAGGTGGTCGGGCAGCTCGCCGGTGCCGAGCTCGAGCCCACCGGCGCGGTAGGCATGCTTGATGCGCAGCAGGGCCAGGCCGCGCTTGCGGGTGTCGCCGTGGGTGAAGTAGGTCAGGTAGAGGCTGAACCTCTTGTGGTGGTCGAAGGTGGCGACGTACTGGGTGGCTAGCTCGATCAACGTGGTCGAGCGGGCATGGATGAGAAAGCGGGTCAGCGGTCCGCCGATCCGGCCGGGCAGCCGGGCGGCGACGTTCCGCAACAGCGGCAGCCGGTCGAGCAGCTCATCGTCCGGATAGGACAGCAGCAGGGATTGCACCTGCCAAGCGTTCTGGTTCATGGCTTCCGCTCCGTTCGGGGTGGGAAAAGCCCGTCGGGGCGGCCTTTGCCGTCCCAATTGAGCAGGTTGACCCGGTTGCCCTTGTCGGCGGGTGCGGCGATGGTGTCGGTGGTCTGCCGGTCGCGCAGCATGCGGAAGTTCTCCACGGCGATCGGCGAGGCGCCGCCGGAGCTCTCGCCGAACGGGCCGGAGCCGCCCATGCCGGGCCCGCCCTCGTAGTCCAGGCTGCACTCGGTGGCCAGCTCCTCCAGTCCGTGGGCCTGCTCGGCGTGCGCGGGCGGGATGACGTAGCGCTCGTCGTACTTGGCCAGCGCGAGCAGCCGGTACAGGTCGTAGACCTGCTCACCGGTCATCCCCACGCGGGCGGCGATCTCCTCCCGTGGCTCCCGGCCGAGGTTGATGTCCCGCAGGTACGACCGCATCGCGGCCAGCCGGCGCAGCACCGCGTTCACCGGCTCGACCTCGCCCGCGGTGAACAGCTTCGCCAGGTACTCCACCGGGATGCGCAGGGCCTCGATCGCGGCGAACAGGTTGCCGTGGTCCTCGCCGTCGTGGCCGGTGTCCCGCACCACGTCCACGACCGGGGACAGCGGCGGGATGTACCAGACCATCGGCAGGGTGCGGTACTCCGGGTGCAGCGGCAGCGCCACCTCGAACCGGTTGATCAGAGCGTAGACGGGGGAACGCCGGGCCGCCTCGATCCAGTCGGCCGGAATGCCCGCCCGCCCGGCCGCCGCGGCCACGGCCGGGTCGTGCGGGTCCAGGAACACCCCGCGCTGCGCGGCAAGCAGGTCCCGTTCGTCCACTGTGGACGCCGCGGCGAGGACCCGGTCGGCGTCGTAGAGCACCAGCCCGATGTAGCGCAGCCGGCCGACACAGGTCTCCGCGCACACGGTCGGGATGCCGACCTCGACCCGCGGGAAGCAGAACGTGCACTTCTCCGCCTTGCCGGTGCGGTGGTTGAAGTAGACCTTCTTGTACGGGCAACCGGACACGCACATCCGCCAGCCCCGGCACCGGTCCTGGTCGACCAGCACGATGCCGTCCTCGGTGCGCTTGTAGATCGCCCCGGACGGGCACGACGCGGCGCAGGACGGGTTGAGGCAGTGCTCGCAGATCCGCGGCAGGTAGAACATGAACGTCCGCTCGAACTCGAACCGGACCTTGTCCTCGATACCCTTGCGCAGCGGGTCGTTCGCGCCGTGGTCGGGGGCGCCGCCGAGGTTGTCGTCCCAGTTGGCCGACCAGGTGATCTTCGTCGGCTCACCGCTGATCAGCGACCGCGGCCGGGCGACCGGGGTGTGCTCCTGCAGCGGCGCGGTGGTCAGCGTGTCGTAGTCATAGGTCCACGGCTCGTAGTAGTCGTCAAGCAAAGGGAGCTTGGGGTTGCTGAAGATGGTCAGCAGCTTGCGCAGCCGCCCGCCGCCCTTGAGCCGCAGGCGCCCGCGCTTGTTCAGGGTCCAGCCGCCGCGCCAGCGCTCCTGATCTTCATAGGTACGCGGATATCCCTGCCCGGGACGGGTTTCCACGTTGTTGAACCAGACGTACTCGACGCCCGAGCGGTTGGTCCAGGCCTGCTTGCAGGTCACCGAGCAAGTGTGGCAGCCGATGCACTTGTCCAGGTTCATCACCATCGCCAGCTGGGCCATGACGCGCATCAGTACGTCACCTCCTGGCTGCGGCGGCGGATGACGGTGACTTCGTCGCGCTGGTTGCCAGTCGGGCCGAGGTAGTTGAAGGCGAACGAGAGTTGGGCATAGCCGCCGATCAGGTGCGACGGCTTGATCATCAGGCGGGTCAGCGAGTTGTGGATGCCACCACGCTTCCCCGAGGTTTCCGCCAGCGGAACGTCGATCAACCGGTCCTGCGCGTGCTGCATGTAGACGGTGCCCTCCGGCATCCGGTGCGACACAATGGCCCTGGCCACCACGACACCGTTGCGATTGACCGCCTCGATCCAGTCGTTGTCCGCCACACCGATCTTCGCGGCGTCCTGTGTGGACATCCAGATGGTCGGGCCGCCGCGGGACAAGCTGAGCATGAGCAGGTTGTCCCGATACTCGGAGTGGATGGACCACTTCGAGTGCGGTGTCAGATATCGCACCGCGACACCCAGCTCACCCTGGTCGCCGACGCCGGGCTCGCCGAACAGCGCGGTCATGTCCAGCGGCGGCCGGAACACCGGCAGCTGCTCGCCCAGCTCGGCCATCCAGTCGTGATCGAGGAAGAAATGCTGCCGCCCGGTAAGCGTGTGCCACGGCTTGAGCCGCTCGACGTTGATGGTGAACGGCGAGTACCGGCGGCCCCCGGTCTCCGACCCGGACCACTCCGGTGAGGTGATCACCGGCACGGGTGCGGACTGGGTCTCGGCGAAGGTGATCCGCGTGCCCTCGTGCTCGGCGGCCAGATCCGCCAACGGGGTGCCGGTACGTGCCTCCAGCGTTCGGAACCCTTGCGTGGCAAGATGTCCGTTCGTGGTCCCGGACAGCGCGAGGATGGCCTCGCACGCGTCCACGTCCCGCACCAGCGACGGGCGCTCGTCGGCCGGGCCACCGCGCGCGGTGCCGTTCTTGCGCCGCAGGTACTCCACCTCCCGGGTCACGTCGAACGTGACCCCCTTCGTGGTCGCCCCGAGCGTGTCGAGCAGCGGCCCGAGCGCGCCCATTTTCGCCGCGATCGCGCCATAGTCCCGCTCCACCACGGTGAACCGGGGCATGGTGACCCCAGGAACCGGCTCGCACTCCCCCGCCTTCCAGTCCCGGACCCGGCCGTGCGGGGTGGCCAGCTCGTCCGGGGTGTCGTGCAGCAGCGGGGTCGCCACCACGTCCTTGCGTACCCCGAGGTGCTCCGCGGCGAGCCGGCTGAACGCCTCGGCGATGGCCTGGAACGCGGCCCAGTCGGTGCGGGTCTGCCAGGGCGGTGCGATGGCCGGGTTGAACGAGTGCACGAACGGGTGCATGTCGGTGGTGTTCAGGTCGTGCTTCTCGTACCAGGTCGCCGCCGGCAACACGACATCGGAGAACAGTGTCGTGCTGGTCATCCGAAAGTCCAACGACAGCAACAGATCCAGCTTCCCGACCGGAGCGCCCGGGTCCTCCTCGCGCAGGGACGAGTCGGTGCCCAGCAGATGCTTGAGGAAGTACTCGTTGCCCTTGGCCGACGAACCCAACAGGTTCGCCCGCCACACGCTCAGCACCCGCGGGAAGTTCTCCGGCGAGTCCGGATCCTCACAGGCGAACCGCAGCCGCCCGGCCTTCAGCTCAGACACCACGTAGTCCGATGTGGACAGTCCAGGGCGCTCGGCGTCATCAGCCAGGTCCAGCGGGTTGCGATCAAAGGTCGGGTAGGACGGCATCCAGCCCAACCGCGCGGACAGCGCGATCAGCTCCGCGGTGCTCCTGCCCCCGAGCGAGGCGAACCGGTCGTAGCGGAACTGGTCGGTGTGCAGATACCAGTACGCGGTCTGAATCATCTGCCGCGGCGGACGCGACCAGTCCAGCCCGAACGCCAGCTGTGCCCACCCGGTGATCGGGCGGCATTTCTCCTGGCCCACATAGTGCGCCCACCCGCCACCGTTCACGCCCTGGCAGCCGGTCAACGTGGTCAGCGCCAGGAACGCCCGGTAGATCGTGTCCGAATGGAACCAGTGGTTCGTGCCCGCCCCCATGATGATCATCGAGCGACCGCGGGACTCCTCGGCGTTGGCCGCGAACTCACGCGCGATGCGGGCGGCGGCCTTCGCCGGCACGCCGGTGATCGGCTCCTGCCAGGCCGGTGTGTACGGCTCGACCGCGTCGTCGTACCCGCTCGGCCACACCCCCGGCATACCGGGCCGGCGCACCCCGTACTGCGCCAGCAGCAGGTCGAACACCGTGGTGACCAGGTGGTCGCCAACCCGGCGCGCCGGCACCCCGCGGCGCAGGATTGCCACGGACGTGTCGGCTGTGTCAAAGCGAGGCAGCTCCACCTCGACCGGCTCGCCGCCGTCCAGCGACAGCAACGGTTCCACGTCACCGAGGTCCAGGTTCCACCGCCCCACCCCCGCGTCGCCGTAGCGGAAGCCCAGCGAGCCATTGGGCACCACCGGCTCACCCGTGGCCGTGTCCAGCAGAACCGTCTGGAACGCCGCATGCTCCACATCGGACCCGAGGTCCGCCGCGGTGAGGAACTTCGCCGGCACAAAGCTGTTTCCGCGCTTCTCCAGCCGGACCAGGAACGGCAGATCGGTATAGCGCTTGACGTAGCCGGTGAAGTACGGCACCTGCCGGTCCACGAAGAACTCGCGCAGGATCACGTGCCCCATGGCCATCGCCAGCGCACCATCCGTGCCGGGCTGGGCAGCCAGCCACTCGTCGGCGAACTTGACGCTGTCGGCGTAATCCGGGGAAACCACGACCACCTTCTGCCCGCGGTAACGGGCCTCGGCCATCCAGTGCGCGTCCGGCGTCCGCGTGACCGGGACGTTCGACCCCCACATGATCAGATACCCGGCGTCCCACCAGTCCCCCGACTCCGGCACATCGGTCTGATCCCCGAACACCTGCGGCGAGGCCACCGGAAGATCGGCATACCAGTCGTAGAACGACAGCATCGACCCACCCAGCAGCGACACGAACCGCGCCCCCGAGGCATGCGACACCATGGACATCGCCGGAATCGGCGAGAAACCCGCCACCCGGTCCGGCCCATACCGCTTGATCGTGTACACATGCGCCGCCGCGACCAGCTCGCACGCCTCGTCCCAGGACGCCCGCACCAGCCCGCCCTTGCCCCGGGCCGCCTTGTACCGCCGCGCCCGCTCCGGATCCTCCACAATGGACGCCCAGGCCAGCACCGGATCACCCGTGCGCGCCTTCGCCTCCCGGAACATCTCCAGCAGCAGACCGCGCACATACGGGTAACGCACCCGGGTCGGCGAGTAGGTGTACCAGGAGAACGCCGCACCCCGCGGACACCCCCGCGGCTCGTACTCCGGGCGATCC
>NZ_DASYTH010000061.1:0-2668 GCF_036002505.1 Actinophytocola sp.
CGACGTCGAACACGATGATCACGACGGTGGGCTCCTGTCACGAGCGGAAGCTTTCCTACCACACCGGCGCCCGGCAAGGGGTCAACTGGTGTTGCCCGCTCGTGCCCTGAACCGTCCACTTAAGACGGTCCTGGCCCGCGCCGACCCGCCCGCAGGACGAGGACCCGTTCCACGGCAGGACCCGTGGCCACGCACGGACGGCAGCCGTCCTGTCCAAGGTGATGCCGAGCACCAAGCCCACCAGCGCCCGAACTGCATCCTCAGCGTCAACGACGGAACCGGGCCGGGACGTCCTCATCCAAAGCGCTCGGGGACAGGCGGCCGGCAGGTCGGCGCCAGTGTCGAGACCGCACTGCTCGGCCAGCAGCGGGAAGTCGGTGAAGGAGGCGTGCTCGGCGCCCCGACCACGAGCCAGCGTTTCCACCCGGTCAGGTGGTTCCAGTCGCGTTCCCAGGTGGCGGCCGCGGCGCTGCCTCCGGGGCTGCATTGACCCTTTCTGCCCAGGAACAGGAACGGCCGGGGCAGCCCGGCGTCGGAGATCGGGAAGTGGGTGGCGCCGTCGATGTCGATGCCGGCGCGCAGCCGGGAGTCGGTGACGATGGCGGCGATGGTGCTCGCGCCGCCTACGGAGTGGCCCGCCATGGCGATCCTGGACGGATCGATGAGCCGGGCGCCCGGCGATTGCGGATGTGTCCCGGTCAGTGCGTCGAGCACGAAGGAGACGTCGGCCGCCCGGCTTGCGGTCAGCCTTTCCCAGAAGGCGTGGCCCCGCTGCCTGACCTCGCGGGCGCGACAGGTGGTGACTCGCCCGTCCGGGAAGGTCGTGGCGACGCTCTCGTAGGTGTGCTCGATGCCGGCCACCACGTAGCCATGGCTGGCGAGGTCCTCGGCCAGGGCGGTGAGCGTGGCGCAGGGTTTGGTGAAGCTCGGCGAGAGCACGACGAGGGGCAGATCGTGTCGGCACTCTATCGGAGTGGCGTCGGTGACTGCGTTGGTTCGCGTCGTGCTCAACACGTCGAAGGGCAGGCCGGTTATGCCCGCGTGTTTCAGCAGGAGTTCCGACTCCGTCGGCGTCAGGTACGGTGCCCGCGGCCCGCCCGACGGTTGCGCCGGATACCACAGGGACACCATGAGCTCTCGCGACGTCGCCTCCGGGGCCCAGGGGTCGCGGCGGGAGACGTCGGTCAGATGGACCAACGTGGCTCCGACCGGATGGGAACCAGTCGGTTTGGGCAGATAGAGCCCACTTTCGGGCGCATCGACGCAGCCGGCCAGCTCGGTCACAAGATGCCCGTCCCTTCCGCTGCGGTCGCCATGGATCCGAGTCTGGACGCCCAGATCACGCGGCGCATCGTGGGATCTCCCCGATTTCGTGGGCCATCCCAGGAGGAAGGGAGATATCCGCTCATGGCACCCCTTTATGTCAAGACGGCGTTGGGACGCCGGGTAGGCTGGCTGGTGGCGGGTCCGGGAAGTGTCTTGTCCGAAGAGCCGATGTCCGGGGTCAGGTCGGTCACGCTGGATTGCAGAGTCGTCCCCGAGTGCCCTCCCGGGCCTGAATTGCCCGAGCCGGAGGCCAGGCGGGACGAGCGGGACCCGATGCCCTCGGCGGTGAGCGACGACGGGCGGACCATCGCCGGAACTCACACCGAGTGGGTACCCGGACGCCCGCGATCCGGGGTCCCGGTGCGCTGGCAGTGCCGCTGACCGGGGCGCGGTCCCGGGCGGGCCACCCGCCTCGGACCGCCGCGATCCGGGTCCGCGCAGGCGGCGGAGGTCGCCGTACGCCCGGTAGAAGCCGCCCCGAACGGCCTCCCGGACCGGGTGACCAGCGGTGAACGTGGCGATCGCGGCCAAGCCCGTGAAGATGGCAGTCACCGCGCAGCCTGACGTCCCACCTGAACGCGGCCCGATCCCGGCCGGGTTACTCGCCCGAATGCGCCGGCGGCTACGGTTGCTGGCCGGCCGAGTGGGAAAGCCATCGCGCGGCGCGGCTGAGCTCGCCTTGACCGCCGGCGGCGGCGTGGATGACGCCGTGCTGTATGGCCTGGTCGACGTCCACCGCGGCTCGGCCAAGGCTGAACGGGTGGCGGGCAGCAGGGACACCAGCCTAGCGGCCGACCATGTCCGCGTACGAGCGGCCGCACAACCGCGGCCCGGTCGGCGGGCGTGCCGGCGCGGAAGGCCACCGTTGCGGCCGCGGTCACGGCCGGTGCCCGTTCTCCCGGCGTTCCGCGATGTTGCCGCGCGGGCCAGGACAGGGTGGGGGCTTGTGCGCGATGCCGCCGTACGCGGCGACCTGCTCCGCTGGGGGTTGGGGATGGCCGGGGTCGGGCCGCCACGCGCTGATCACGTGCAGGCCGGGGTCGATGAGCGTGAGCCCGTCGAAGAACCGGGCGACCTGGGCACTGGTCCGGGCGGTGAAGTCGCCTCGCCCGGGAAGGTCCCACGCCGCCAGCCTGCGGGCGGTGTCCGCGGGCAGCGCGTCGGTGGTGGCGTGCGAGATCACCAGATAGCTGCCGGCCGGCATCGCTGCCATCAGCGTCTGCACCACGTCGTATGCCTGCTCGTGGTCGAGCAGGAAATGCAAGACCGCGACCAGCAGGACCGCGACAGGTCGGGTGAGGTCGAGGGTGTCGTGCAGTTCGGGCGCGGCCAGGATGGTATC
>NZ_DASYTH010000062.1:0-27262 GCF_036002505.1 Actinophytocola sp.
TCCGACACAGTCGCCCGCAACTCCGCGTTCTCCGCAGCAAGTTCCTCATAGGACGGACGACGACCGGCAGACACCAAACCATGATCCACGAAACCCAGCAGAGATCAACTAGCCACGCCGCCAGACACCTGACCAGTTACGTGGGAAGAAACCAGATCTCCGCCCGGACGCGAGGCCTCGGCGTGGAGCTCAAGGAGCTCCGTGCCGCGGCCGGCCTCAACACCCGAGACGCGGCAAGGAAAGTCGGCCTCTCGTCGGCCACCCTCAACCGGATAGAACTCGGCACACGCCCAGCCACCCCAGAGGAAGTCTTCGGCCTGCTGATCGTATACGATGTGCCGACCCTGGAACGGGAACGCCTGCTGGAGATGGCGCGTGAAGCCGCCATGCCGGGGTGGTGGGAGGGCAGCAACTATTCAGGCCTGTCGAAACATCTGTATGCGGTGGTCAACTTTGAGTCCGAAGCGACCCGGATCATCAACGTGGCGCTGTCGCTGGTGCCTGGCTTGCTGCAGACTCCCAACTATATCCGAGCATTGCTGACCAGTCTGGGGAGAACCGAGCCCGAAGTCGAGAAGCGAGTGGCGGTGCGGGCGGGGAGGCATGTCGTGCTCTCCAAGCCCCGGCCCCCGCACTACCTCGCAATCATCGATGAGGCCGCCCTGCGCAGGCGGCTTGGCAGGCCCGCGATGATGGCTGAGCAGTTGCGGCACATTCTCGTGGAGGCCGACCGTCCGAATGTGACCGTTCTGGTTGTGCCGTTCGCAAAGGGCGGGTACCGCGGAATGATCAGCCCGTTTCAAGTGATCGGGTTCGCCAAAGCGCCCACGGTTGTCTTCCTCGAACACATACACTCCTCGGTCTTTCTGGATCAGCCGGCAGACACCATGCCGTTTCAACGGGCGATAGACTCGATCGCTGAGGCCGCGCTTGGACCAGCGGATTCAGCCGACTTCATTGCGAGGATCGCGGACGAATACGAGCGGGAGTGAGACACAGTGGATCTTGATCGTTTGCGCTGGCGCACGTCCAGCTTCACCGCGGAGGAGAACTGTATCGAGGTGGCCTGGTGGCGGAAGTCCAGCTACAGCGATGCCGAAGATTGTGTCGAGGTGGGGCACGGCCCCGATCTGGTGGGGGTGCGGGACACCAAGAACCGAGGTGGCGGGCAGCTGGTCGTTCCCCAGATTGCCTGGCAGCGGTTCTGTAGGGTCGTGTCCTGTGGACAAGCTGCAACAGGCCATTGAAGAGTCGGACTTCGCGTGGTCGTTGCACCTGGTAGGCGAGGATCCGTCGTACAAGCTGGCCACCCTGACCGACGATCTGCGCGGTGGGCCGTCGAACACCGGTGACGGCAAGCAGATCACGTCAGGGTTCGCCTACTGGGGTGCCGGGCCGACCATCGCCTGGGCGCACGCTTGCAACGACCCGTTCTACCCCGTGATGCAGCAGGGCATCGAATCCTTCTCCCAGCGGTGGAAGCGGGTCCGTTCGAAGCTGGACGGAACCCCGTACCACTACGTCAGCCTGGGGGTCGGGACCGGGCAGAAGGACCGAGAGATCCTGCACGATCTACTGACCCGGCAGCCGAACCTGCTCTACGTGCCGGTCGACCTGAGCGCGGCGATGCTGCGTCTGGGCCTGCGCGAGTCGCGCAAGGGCGTGAACCTGGCCCGGCGCCAGATCGTGCCGGTGCAGCTGGACTTCGCGATCCCGGAGAACATGGCCGAGCTCGCGAGGTTGCTGCACCGCTTGGTCGGCGACGAGCCGATTGTGTTCTCCTTGCTGGGCAACACGATGGCCAACTTCGAGGATGACGCCGGGCTGCTGGGCACGCTCACCGGGGCGCTCCGCCCGCAGGACCGCTTCCTGCTGGAGGTGGCCACCACCGACTCGCTCAGCGACGATCTGGCCGACGCGGCCGCCGAGGAGTACCACCGTAGCCGGGCCTACCTGGAGTTCGTGACCAGCACACTGCTGCAGTACACCGACCTCACGATCAACTTCGACAGCGTGCTGTTCCGCGGCTCGGTCGAGGGTGACCGCGCGCTCCGGGTGAAGATCTTTTACCAGAACCGGACCGGTGATGACCTGCGGATCGTGCTCCCGGATCGGACCAAGGTGGCTTTTCCTGACCGGGACACCATCCGGCTCTACCTCACCCGCAAGTACTCCCGCCGCGAGTTAGAGAAAATGCTTGCCGTGCTGGGCATTCAGAAACTGCATGGCATCCACCTTGCCTTCCCCTCGCAGCGCTCCCCTCGCGTGTTCGGCACCGACCTGCTGCTCCTCGCGGCCGGCGCGGAGCAGCTGCCCGAGCAGCGGGTGACCAAGGCCGACGAGATCTGGTCCACCTTCCCGGCGTCATGAGCCGGTTAGCCATCACGGTCGCCACGTTCGCGGCGCTGGCCGTGGCGCTGCTGCTCGGCGTCGCCTGGTTTGTCGAGTCCCCGGCCGGCCAGCGCTGGGAACCCGCCGTGAACTCCCTCGCCCTCCTCGCCGGCCTTACCGGCATCTTCGCCGAACGCTGGGCCGCCGAACGGGAACGCCGCAACCAGGCCGTCGAATCCATCCGCACCGAGCTCGAACACAACCGCCGCCTCCTGACCGACGAAGCCTTCAGCCAGGACCCCGCCCAACTCTCCCGCCGCCGGGTCTACCCCCGCCTCATGATCTCCGCCGTCGACTCCGCCTTCGCCTCCGGCGCCCTCTCCCCGCGCCGCGACGTCGACCTCATCGAGACCCTGCACCGCTGGCGCGCCACCGTGAACGCCGTCAACCGCCGCCTCGACCTCACCGAGTCCCTCACCTTCGGCAGCACCTCCACCGACGAGGTCGAACAGTTCAACCGCGCCCTCCACCGCGACGACGGCTACCTGCACGGCGTCCGCGAACTCCTCGCCGAACTCAGCGCGGGCCCCTTCGCAGCGCGCCGCCGAAGCGGCTGACCCAGCGCCGTGTTGGCCGCTCACGTCGGTGTGTTGGCCTGTGGCGATGGTGTGTTGGCGCCTCGCGTCGGTGTGTAGGCCGTCACCCCGATGGCGGTCAGCGCGGGGCCATGCGCAGCGCGCCGTCGAGGCGGATGACTTCGCCGTTGAGGTAGTCCTGGTCGATGATCGACAGGGCCAGGCCGGCGTATTCGGTGGGGTGGCCGAGGCGTTTGGGGAAGGGGACGCCGCCGGCGAGGTTGGCGCGGAACTCGTCGGAGACGCCGGCGAGCATGGGGGTGTCGATGATGCCGGGGGCGATGGTGACCACGCGGATGCCGAACGAGGCGAGGTCGCGGGCGGCGGACAGGGTCAGGCCGACGACTCCGCCCTTGGAGGCGGCGTAGGCGACCTGGCCGATCTGGCCGTCGAAAGCCGCGATGGAGGCCGTATTGATCACCACGCCGCGCTGGTCGTGGTCGAGGGGCTGCGTGGTGGACATCGCGGCGGCGGCGAGGCGCAGCACGTTGAACGTGCCGATCAGGTTGACCTCGACGACCTTGCGGAAGAGCTCCAGGTCGTGCGGGCCCTGCTTGCCCAGGATGCGCCCGGCCCAGCCGACGCCGGCGCAGTTCACTGTGGTGCGCAACGGAAGTCCGGACTCGACGGCGGCCGACACGGCGTCCGCCACCTGCTCGGCGTCGGTCACGTCGGCCGGCACGAACGTCACGCCGTCGACCGGTTCGGCCTTCTCCACGGCGTTGGGCAGGTCCAGCGCGAACACCCGCGCGCCCCGGGCGGCCAGGGCGCGGGCGGTCGCCCCGCCGAGGCCGGAGGCGCCGCCGGTCACGATCGCCGCGGTCTCCTTGATCTCCATGACGCAAGAGGTTAACGGCGCGCGGGTGGGCTGATCTCGTCGAGGGCCACCACGTCCTCGGCGCCCGGCCGCCAACTGGCGCCGGCCGCGTTCTCCGTCACCTGCTCCGCTGTGGTGGCGCCGGCGATCACCGAGGCGACCGCGGGCCGGGCGGCGAGCCAGCCGATGGCCAGCGCCGGCAGGCCGATGCCGCGCTCGCCGGCGAACGCCCGCAGCTTCTCGATCCGGCCCCACGGCGCCTCGGCGAGTAACCGGGCCCGGCCGGCGAGGCGGCTGTCCGGGGGTGGGTCCACGCCGCGCTGGTACTTGCCGCTGAGCAACCCGTTGGCCAGCGGGAAGTACGGCAGCAGCCCCAGCCCGAACCGCTGGCAGGCCGGCACCAGCTCGCGCTCGGCCTCCCGCTCCAGCAGGGAGTACTGGCCCTGCACGGAGATCGGCACGCCGAGGTGGGCGGTGCGGGCCCGCCACACGGTGTCGGCGAGCTGCCAGCCGGCCAGGTTCCCCACCCCGGCGTGCCGCACCTTGCCGGCGCGCACCAGATCGTCAAGCCCGGCAAGGGTTTCCTCGATCGGCGTGCTTGGGTCCGGGCGGTGCAGCTGGAGCAGGTCGATCCAGTCGGTGCCGAGCCGGCGCAGTGACGCCTCGGCGGCCAGCCGGACGTAGCGGCGGGAACCGCGGGCGCCGAAGTCCGGTCCGCTGGCGCCCTGCATGTCCAGCCCGAACTTGGTGGCGATCACGGCCTGTGCTCGTCGGTTTCCCAGCGCCACCCCGAGCAGCTCCTCGGACCGGCCGCGCGGCGCGCCGTACACGTCGGCCACGTCGAACAGCGTGATCCCGGCGTCCAGCGCGGCGTTGACCAGCGCCCGGGCGCCGGACGTCGACTCCGCGGCGGTGCCCGGCCGGCCCAGGTTGTTGCCGCCCAGCCCGACGACGCTGACCACCAGACCGGACTCGCCGAGGTGCCGCGTTTCCACTTTGGCCGAGCCTCCTTTGTGCCGGGCGAGGGGCGGTAAGGCACGCTATGCCCATGAACGACACACCCGAGGAGGATGCGGGGTCAACCGGCCAGTGGACCGCGGAGGATATCCCGAGTCAGGCCGGCCGCACCATCATCGTCACCGGAGCCAACAGCGGGATCGGTTTCGAGATCGCCCGCGCGCTGGCCGCACACGGCGCGCAGGTGATCCTGGCCGTGCGGGACGAGGCCAAGGGCACCGAGGCGATCGAGAAGCTGCGCGCCGAGCATCCGGATGCCGCTCTCGAGCTTCGCTACGTCGACCTCGCCGATCTGGAAACCGTGCGCGCGTTCGCCACCGGGGTGAAGAAGCTCGACGTCCTGATCAACAACGCCGGCGTGATGATGCCGCCACGCACCCTCACCAAGCAGGGCTACGAGCTGCAGTTCGGGGTCAACCACCTCGGCCACTTCGCCCTCACCGCACTGGTGTTCGACGCGCTCAAGCGCAGCGCCGACGGCCGCGTCGTCACGGTCACCTCACGGCAGCACAACCGCGGCCGGATGCACTTCGACGACCTGCACGGCGAGCACAAGTACAGCCGCGCCGGGTTCTACGCCCAGTCGAAGCTGGCCAACGTGGTGTTCGGGCTGGAGCTGCACCGAAGACTCCGGGCCGCCGAGCTGCCGGTCCGCAGCGTGCTGGCCCACCCCGGAGTGGTCGTGACGAACCTGCAGACCACCGGGCCGACCGGGTTGACCAAGGTGGCGCTGCAACTGGGCAGCCGGCTGATCGCCCAGCCGGCGGACATGGGCGCGCTCCCACCGCTCTACGCCGCCGTGCACCCGGACGTCGACAGCGGCCAGCTGATCGGCCCGGACGCCCGCAACGAGGCCAAGGGCTACCCGACCGTGGTGGAGCCGCTCGAGGCCGCCCGCGACCGCGACGTGGCCAGGCGGCTCTGGGACGTGTCCGAGGAGCTCTCCGGAATTCACTTCGATCCCCTGTAGGTGGGACCCCGTGGCGACCACCCATTTCCACACCTGCACCCTGTGCGAGGCCACCTGCGGCATCGCGGTCACCGTGGACGGCGACCAGGTGGTGGACATCCGGGGCGACGCCGACGACCCGTTCAGCCGGGGCTACCTCTGCCCGAAGGCCACCGCGCTCGCCGATCTGCAGCACGACCCGGACCGGCTGCGGCGGCCCGTGGTGCGGGCCGGCGACAGCTGGCGCGAGACCGGCTGGGACGAGGCGTTCGACCTCGTCGGCACCCGGCTGCGGGAGGTCCGCGCCCGGCACGGCAAGGACGCCGTGGCGGTGTACCAAGGGAATCCGAGCGCGCACAACCTCGGGCTGATGACGTACGGCCAGGCGCTGTTCCGCAGCCTCGGCACGCGCAACCTGTACTCGGCCACGTCGGTCGACCAGCTGCCGCACATGCTCGCGGCGCTGCTGGTGCTGGGCAACCAGGTGCTGATGCCGGTGCCCGACGTCGACCGGACCGACCTTTTCGTCTGCCTCGGCGCGAACCCCGCGGTGTCCAACGGAAGCATCATGACCGCACCCAACGTTCGGGCCCGGCTCAAGGCGATCCGGGCGCGCGGTGGCCGGGTCGTGGTGATCGACCCCCGGCGCACCGAGACCGCGGCACTGGCCGACCGGCACCTGTTCCTGCGCCCGGGCACCGACGCGTTGCTGCTGCTGTCCGTGGTGGCCGTGCTGTTCGCGGAGAACCTGGTGCGGCTGGGCCGGCTCGGACGGTATGTGTCCGGTGTGGACGGTCTGCGGTCGGCGGCGGCGAACTTCGCGCCGGAGTTAACCGCGGCCGCCACCGGGGTCGCGCCCGAGGACGTGCGTTGGCTGGCGCGTTCCCTTGCCGACACCCCACGGGCCGTGCTGTACGGCCGGGTGGGCACCTGCACCCAGGAGTTCGGCGGGCTGGCCGCCTGGCTGCTGCTGGCGGTCAACGTGCTGACCGGGCACCTGGACGAGCCGGGCGGCGCGATGTTCACCACGCCGGCGGTGGACGCCATCCCGCTGCTGGCGCTGACCCGGCTCCGCGGCAGCCTCGGCCGCTGGCACAGCCGGATCCGCGGGCTGCCCGAGTTCGGCGGCGAGCTGCCGGTCGCCGCGCTGGCCGAGGAGATCGAGACGCCCGGCCGCGGCCAGGTACGCGCGCTGATCACCTCCGCGGGCAACCCGGTGCTCTCCACCCCGAACGGTGTGCGCCTGGAGAAAGCCTTGGCGGGCTTGGACTTCATGGTGTCCATCGACCCGTTCGTCAACGAGACCACCCGGCACGCCGACGTCATCCTGCCGCCGACCGTCCACTTGGAACGGTCGCACTACGAGCTGGCGCTGGCCAACTACTCGGTGCGCAACGTCGCCAAGTACTCCCCGCCGGTGTTCCGGCGCGGCCCGGACCAGCGCCACGACTGGGAGATCTGCGTCGAGCTGGCCACCCGCGTGCTCGGCCGGGCGGCCGCCCTCGGCCGCCGGCTGCCACCGGAGGCGCTGCTGGACGTGGCGTTGCGCGCCGGCCCGCACGGCCTGCGCCGCGGACTGAACGGTTTGTCCTTGTCCCGCCTGAAGAAGCGACCCCACGGGGTGGACCTCGGCCCGCTCGAGCCGCGCCTGCCCGGCCGGCTCGGTCCGCTCTCCCGGAAGATCAACCTGGCGCCCCGGCAGTACCTCGACGACCTACCCCGCCTCCGGAGACACCTCCGCGAAGGCAGCCACGGGCTGGTGCTCATCGGCCGGCGCCAGCTGCGCAGCAACAACTCCTGGATGCACAACAGCGAGCGGCTGGTCAAGGGCAAGCCGCGGTGCACCCTGCTGATCCACCCGGACGACGCCGCCGAACGCGGCCTCACCGACGGCGAGCCAGCATCCCTCTCCTCCGCCACCGGCACCATCGAGGTCCCGGTCGAGATCACCGACACGATCATGCCCGGCGTGGTCAGCCTCCCGCACGGCTGGGGCCACACCCGCCCCGGCGTCCGGCTCACCGTGGCCACCGCCCATCCCGGCGCCAGCATCAACGACGTCACCGACGAGCACTTCGTCGACGCCCTCACCGGAACCGCCGCCCTGTCCGGAGTTCCGGTCACGGTACGCGCACAGGTGCGTTCCAGTTCTTGAGAATCCCCTCCCGAATTCCGGGAACACGCGGCTACGCTGCCGCACATGGCGGTCTACACCCACGGGCACCACAGCGCGGTGCTGCGCTCGCACCGCAGCCGGACCGCGGCGAACTCGGCGGCGTACCTCGTGCCGCGGCTGCGGCCCGGGGTGGCGGTGCTCGATGTCGGGTGCGGGCCGGGCACGATCACGGCCGATCTTGCCGCGCTGGTGGCGCCGGGGCGGGTGGTGGCCATCGACGCGGTGGCCGGGGTGCTGGACGGTGCCCGGCAACTCACGGCGGAGCGCGGGCTGGACAACGTGGAGTTCGCGGCCGGGGACGTGAACGCGCTCGAGCATGCCGATGGGACCTTCGATGTCGTGCACGCCCACCAGGTGCTGCAGCACCTGGCCGATCCGGTCGGGGCGCTGCGCGAGATGCGCCGGGTGTGCCGGCCGGGCGGGGTCGTGGCGGTGCGGGACGTGGACTACGCGGCGATGACCTGGTACCCGGAGAGCCCGGTACTGGACGAGTGGCTCGCGGTCTACCGGCGCACCGCGCGGCGCAACGGGGGCGAGCCGGACGCCGGGCGGCGGCTGCTGTCCTGGGCGCGGAGCGCCGGTTTCGACGACATCACCTGTACGGCGTCCACGTGGTGCTACGCCACGCCGGACCAGCGGGAGTTCTGGAGCGGGATGTGGGCCGAGCGCATCCTGCAGCCCGGCTTCGGCGACACGGCCGTCCGCTACGGGTACCTCGCCGAAGCGGACCGTGCGCGGATCGCGGACGCCTGGCGGGAGTGGGGTGCGAGCGACGACGGCTGGTTCGCCATCACCCACGGCGAGATCCTCTGCGCTGTTCCGCCTCGCTAGTCCGCCACTCCGGGATTTCTTGCCGTCGTTGCGTTCCAGCGAAAGGTGCGGTTCTCGGGTGAGCCGTGGCTGGGTGGCGTCACGGTCCCCTGAGGTTCCGTTGGCAGAAGCGAGACATGTCAAGTCGTTCGCGATGATCTTTCAGGCGCCCTAGCTGGGCTTCTTCTTGCTCTGCGCGGCGATGTGTTCGATGACCCTGGTCGGGGTGAAGCGCACCACCACGCGGGTCTCCGCGGGGCGGATCGTCCACGGCCGGCCCTCGTAGGCCCGGGACAGCTCGTCGATCAGCGCGTCGCCGCCCTCCTCGGTGAGCGTCACCGTGCCGCGCAGCTCGGTGTAGACGTAGGGGTCCTCCGGGTCATAGGCGAGCAGTGTGACCCGCGGGTCCCGCTCCATGTTCCGGCACTTGCGCCGGCCGCGGATGGTCGACATCAGCACGTCGGAGCCGTCGACCCTGGCCCAGACCACGCTCGACTGCGGCGCCCCGTCCGGATTGATGGTCGTCATGACCACGAACACCGGCTCCTGGAACAGTCGCAGCTCACTCATGCCGGTCATCCTGCCGTACGCGCCGCGGCGTAACCGGAACATCCGCCTGCCAACGGACGCGGCGACCCGTTCGCTGCTCTAGCGTCGAGGCGTGCCGCACCGTGCCGGGTTCCTCGACCGCGCCCCCCTCTCCCTGGGGCTGGGCGTGTTCGTGGTGGTCGTGTCGAACGTGATCGGCAGCCACCAGGGTCACCTGCTCGGCCCGCTCGGCTACCTGCTGATCGTCCCGCCGGCGTTCATCCTGTTGCTGCGCAACCGTTTCCCGCTGACCGTGTTCCTCACCGTCGCGCCGCTGGTGTGGCTCTACTACGGCACCGGCCAACCCGGCGGGCCCGCCGCGCTGTACGCGATCCTCGCGGTCTTCAACCTGTCCCTGCGGCGCGGGCCGCTGATCGCCGGCTCGGCCGCGGCCGGGCTGCTGGGCGCCGGGGTGCTGGCGGGCCTGATCGCCGGGCAGAGCCTGGAGGACCCGCGGATCGGGTTCGCCGTCGCCTGGTCCGGCATGGCGGTCGCGGCCGGCGCGGCGCTGGCCGCGCGGCGCAACAGCCTGGCCGCGCGCCGCGAGCAGGCCGAGGAACGCAGCCGGCGGCTCGCCGAGGAGGAGCGGCTGCGCATCGCCCGGGAGGTGCACGACGTGGTGGCGCACAGCCTGGCCATGATCAACGTGCAGGCCGGGGTGGGCGCGCACGTCGCCGACCGCCGCCCGGAGGAGGCCAAGCAGGCGCTGCTGGCGATCAAGGCGGCCAGCCACACCGCCCTGGAGGACCTGCGGGCGACGCTGGCCGTGCTGCGGTCCGGCGAGGGCCGGGCGCCGGCGCCGAGCCTCACCCGGCTGGCCGACCTCACCGAGGCGACCACCGCGGCCGGGCTGCCGGTGCAGGTCGAGGGCGAGCCCGGCGAGCTGCCCGCGCCGGTGGACTCCGCGGCGTACCGGATCGTGCAGGAGTCCCTCACCAACGCGGTCCGCCACGCGAAAGCCGTCACCGGCGTGACCGTGCGGTTCGCCCGCGCGGACGGCAGCATCGAGATCATGGTGGACGACGACGGCACCGGCTCGGTGGAACCCGGCTCCGGCAACGGGTTGCGCGGCATGCGCGAGCGCGCCGAGGCCCTCGGTGGCACGCTGTCCGCAGGCCCGCGCGCCGAAGGCGGGTTCCAGGTCAGGGCAAGGCTTCCGTTGGGGGACACATGATCCGGATCGTGCTCGCCGACGACCAGGCCCTGGTGCGCGCCGGGTTCCGGCTGCTGCTGGACACCGAGGACGGCTTCGAGGTGTGCGGCGAGGCCGCCGACGGCGCCGAGGCCGTGCGCCTGGCCCTCGAGAAGCACCCCGACATCGTGGTGATGGACGTCCGCATGCCCGGCCTCGACGGCCTGGCCGCGACCCGCCAGATCACCGCCGACGCCGCGCTCGCCGGGGTGAAGGTGCTGGTGCTGACCACGTTCGACGTCGACGAGTACGTGTTCGAGGCGCTCCGCTCCGGCGCCAGCGGGTTCCTGCTCAAGGACACCGAGCCGGTCGAGCTGCTGCACGCGCTGCGGGTGGTCGCCGCCGGCGAGGCCCTGCTCGCCCCCACCGTCACCCGCCGGCTGATCTCCGAGTTCCTCGCCCGCCCCGACCAGCGCCGCCTCGACACCAGCGTGCTCACCGAGCTCACCGACCGCGAACGGGAAGTGCTCGCCCTCGTCGCCGGTGGCCTGTCCAACGATGAGATCGCCGCCCACCTGGTGATCAGCCCGGCCACCGCCCGCACCCACGTCAGCCGCATCCTCACCAAGCTGCACGCCCGCGACCGCGCCCAGCTCGTCGTCCTCGCCTACGAATCCGGCCTGGTCTCCCCGCATTCCCGCGACCGTTAGTCTTCCCGCCATGTCGACACTGGGGCGCCGGATCGGCTGGTTCCTCAGCCGCGAAGCCACGCTGGTGATCCTGGCCGGGATGACCCTCGCCGTGCTGCTGAACTGGTCCAGCTTCCGGCACCCCCGCTCGACGCTCATCGGTGGGCTCGGCGATCCCCTGCTGCAGGCCTGGCAGCTGGCCTGGGGCCACCACCTCGTGACCGAGGGCGGCACGTTCTGGACGGGCAACGTGCTCTACCCGGCCGTGGACGGGCTCGCCTTCAGCGACGCGCTCCTGGGTTACCTGCCGTTCGGCCTGTTCGGCGACGGTATGTACGCGGCGGTCATGCGCTACAACATCGTCTACCTGTTCGCCTTCGCGCTCGCGTTCGCCGGCTGTTACGCCCTGGCCAGGCAGCTCGGTGCGAGCTGGCCGGGGGCGGCGCTGGCCGGCGTGGTGTTCGCCGGGGCGCCGTGGCGGTTGGCGCACGCCGCCCACCTCAACATCCTGTCCACCGGTGGCATCGCGCTCGCGCTTTTCGCGCTGGCCCGTGGGCACGGCTACTCGTTCCGGGAGGGGCTGCGGACCGACCGGGTGCGGCCCCTGTGGGCGCTCGCGGGCTGGCTCATCGCGGCGTGGCAGGTCACCCTCGGCTTCGCCGTCGGCGTGCCGTTCGTCTACCTGACCGGGTTGATCGCCTTGGTGGTCGTGGCGGTCACGGTGCTGCGCCGGCGTGAGCCCGGCCGCCGCATGGTGATCGTCAACGGGGTGGGCATCGGGGTGTTCCTGGCCGTCACCTACCTCATGACGATCCCGTACCGCCGGGTCGTCGACACGTACCACTTCACCCGCACCTGGAACGAGGTCGTCGAGCTGTCCCCGGTGCCGCGCGGCTTCGTCACCGCGTCGAACGACACCTGGCTGTGGCAGGGCACCGCGCTGAACCGCACGGAGGCGCTGCCCGGTCCGTGGCCCGGCGAGGGAATGATCCTGCCCGGGTTCGTGGTGATCCTGTTCGCCGTCGCCGGGCTGGTGGTGAGTGCGTGGCCGGTGCGGGTACGGATCGGCCTGGCGGTCGCCGCCGTGATCAGCGCGGTGCTCGCCCTCGGCGCCGGGTTCTTCGGCGGCCGGTACACATACTTTCCGTTGTGGCAATACCTTCCGGGCTGGGACGCGTTGCGGACGCCCGGCCGGCTGATCCTGTGGACGACCCTGTTCCTGGCGTTGCTCGCCGCCGGCGCGGTCACCGGTCTGGGCCAGGCGCTGAGCGAACGCGTGACCCAGCCGCGCCGCCGCCGGCTGCTCGCGGCAGTGCTCGTGCTGCCGGCACTCGGGGCGGTGCTCGAGGCCGTGCCGGACCGCGGGGTGGCGACCGTGCCCGGCGTGCCGCCCGGGCTGCGTCAGGTGTACGCGCAGACCCGGGAGCCGATCCTGATCCTGCCGATGGACGAGCCCAGCGACTTCCGCTACATGCTCTGGTCGACCGAGGGTTTCCCGAAAATCGCCAACGGCCACAACGGTTTCATCCCGCCGACCTACTTCACCCTGGCCAAGGCGGCCACCGCCTTCCCCGACCCGACGAGCCTGGGCGTTCTGCGCGGCAACGGGATTCGCGAGGTCGTGGTGCTGAAGTCCTCGATCGCGGGGACGCCCTACGCCGACGTCCTGCGCCGCCCGGTCGGCGACCTCCCGCTCAGCACTTCGGAGAACGCCGACGTGGTGATCTTCACGCTTCGCTGACCGGCGCCCGGGGGTGGGAGGGAAGGAACGCCACGTTCACTCCCTCGAAGCTGCTCGAGGGCGCTTGGGACTAGTCTGTGCATCCCACAGCTACGGTGAGTCGGCAGGGGGCTCATGGCGACCGACGTCATCGCCCGCGGCGAGGTTGTCACCGGTACTCACCGGCGCGGGTTCGTCGCCACCGTGGGCCAGCTGGCCTCTCGGGAGGCGACGCTGGTGGTGCTCGCCGGGCTGGCCATCTCCGTGGCGTTCCACTGGCCGATCTTCCGCCATCCGCGGTCGATGATCGTCAGCGATCTCGGAGATCCGCTCCTGCAGGCCTGGGAACTGGCCTGGCACCGGCATTTCCTCACCGCGGGCGGCGACTTCTGGACCGCCAACATCTTCCACCCCGCGGTGGACAGCTTCGCGTTCACCGACTCGCTGCTCGGCTACTTCCCGCTCAGCGTCCTCGGTGACGGGATGTACTCGGCCGTCATGCGCTACAACGCCGCCTACCTCATCGCGTTCGCGCTCGCGTTCGCCGGCGCGTACGCGCTGGCCCGGCAGCTTGGCGCCAAGTGGCCGGGGGCGGCGCTGGCGGGGATCGTTTTCGCCTGGACGCCGTGGCGGATGACCCAGATCAGCCACCTCAACATCCTGTCGACGGGGGGCGTCGCGCTGGCTCTCTTCGCGCTGGCGCGCGGCCACGGATACTCGTTCCGGTATGGCCTCCGGCCCGAGCTCACCCGGCCGGGATGGGCGCTGGCCGGCTGGCTCATCGCCGCCTGGCAGGTCACGATCGGGTTCGCCGTCGGCATTCCGTTCGTCTACCTGATGGCGCTCGTCGGCCTGGTGATCGTCGTGGTCAACGTGGTGCGGCGGCGCGAGCTCGGTACCCGCCTCACCCTGGCGAACGGGGTGGGAATACCGGTGTTCGCCGGCGTCACCTACCTCATGGCGCTGCCCTACCTTCGGGTCGTCGACCACTACCACGTCAGCCGGCCGTGGGATGAGGTGGCGTGGAACTCCCCGCCGCTGCAAGGCCTGGTGACGGCACCGGACCAGACCTGGCTGTGGCGCGACACCCTGCTCAACAGCATGGAGAAGATTCCCGGTTTCGGGGAGAAGACGCTGCTGCCCGGCTTCGTCGTCGTTCTGTTCGCCCTGGCCGGCCTGATCGTCAGTGCCTGGCCGCTGCGCGTGCGCATCGGTCTGCTCGTCGCCACGGTCGTCGCCACGGTGCTCGCGCTCGGTGCCACGGTGTTCGGCGGCACGTACACCTACCGTCCCCTGTGGGAGCACCTGCCCGGCTGGGACGCGATGCGCACGCCCGGCCGGTTGATCGTCTGGGCGGTTCTGTTCCTGGCGCTGCTCGCGGCCGGTGCGGTCACCGGGCTCGGGCAGGCGTGGGCCGAGCGCAAGCAGGACAATGCGGCCAAGCCCTGGAAACAACGACTGGTCGCGCTGGCTCTGTTGCTGCCGGCGCTCGGTGCGCTGATCGAGGGCAGTCCGGACCAGAGCTATGTGACGCCTTCGGGGATTCCGCCGGCATTGCGTCCGGTGCTCGCGCAGGCGCGTGAACCGATCCTCATCCTGCCGGTGACCCCGTTCGGCGAATACACGTACATGCTCTGGTCGACCGAGGATTTTCCCACGCTGGCCAACGGCAGTTCCGGCTTCTTCCCGCCGGAGTACGCGGCCGTCGTCGAGGCGGCGAAGAACTTTCCGGACACTGCGAGCATCGAGGTGCTGCGCAAGCACGGCATTCGCACCGTCGTGGCACTGCGGGCCGCCCTGGAAGGCACGCCCTATGCGGATGTACTGCACCGGCCCAGTGCTGGCCAGCCGATTACCGTGACGGAAAGCGCGGAGTTCGTGACGTTCACGATCACCTGACGCGGTCCGGCGGGCCTGCCATACACTCGGCAACGTTCGGTGGTCCGGTATGGGACGGGAATCTCTTGATCTCCTACGCGCAGAACGCGGAAGACGTGGTGCTGGCCCGGTTGTTCGCCGGGCAGCGGACCGGTCGCTACGTCGACATCGGCGCCGGCGATCCGATCGAGGCGTCGGTGACCAAGCACTTCTACGACCACGGCTGGCGTGGCCTGAACATCGAGCCGATTCCATTTCTCGCCGAACGGTTGCGCGCGGACCGTCCGGAGGATGTGACCCTCGCGGTCGCCGTCGGGGCCAAGTCCGGCAGCGCCGTGCTCCATGTGGTCGGGCACGAATGGGGCTGGTCGACGCTCGACGACCAGCTCGCCCAGGGCTACCGGGACGAGCAGCAGTGGGACGTCAGCGAGATCGAGGTCGAGCTCGTCACCCTCGCCGCGGTGCTCGACGACCACCCGGGGCCCGTCGACTTTCTCAAGATCGACGTCGAGGGTGCCGAGCAGGATGTGATCGATGGCGCCGACTGGGCGCGGCACCGCCCCAGGGTGATCGTCATCGAGGCGACCGAGCCGGGTGCGCCCACCCCGGCCCACCACCAATGGGAGCCGGTGCTGCTGGACGCCGGCTACCGGTGCGCGCTGTTCGACGGCCTGAACCGGTTCTACGCGCAGGCCGAGGACGGCGAGGCGCTCACCCGGCTGGCCGCCCCGGCCAACGTGTTCGACTCCTTCGAGCCCTACACCTGGCAGTTCAAACTCGATGAGCGCGCCGCGGACAAGGGCTACATCCGCCGCCTGGAAACCATGCTGCGGGAGGCCCAGGAAGCCCGCGCCAAGGACGCCGACCGGATCCGCGAGCTGGAATCCGCCCTCGCCGAGGAGCGCCGGCGGTCCACCCGGGCCCGCCGCGCCGAGGCCGCGCTGGCGCGCCGGCTGGCCGAGCTCGAGATCCGCGAGCCCTGATCCGAAGTTGGACCGAGCGTGACGAAAGCGTCCTTCGTCACGCCTGGGGTGACCAAGGACGCTTTCGTCGCATCATTCCTTCCGGATCAGGTAGGTGTAGCTCTCCCACTCGTTGCCGGCGAGCTTGTCCGGCACCGCCCGCACCACCGTGCAGCCGCAGTGCGCGAGCAGGTCACGCACCAGCCGGGTGGGAATGCCGGTCATGGTCATGGCCACCTGATATTCGCCGGTCTCCGCCGGCTCAGCGTCCGGCGCCGGCGGTGGCACCTCCGACGGCCCGACCACCTCGACCGGGAGCCGCACGGTCGAGCTGCCGACCTCGCCCCACCAGGTCACCTCTTCCTGCACGAGGTCGATCTCGAGCTCGAACGCACCCGCCTTGATGGGGGCCGTCACCGGCACGGACAGCTCAACCGACTCGCCCGGGCCGATCTCGTGCGGCAGGTCGACCCGGGCGTCGTCCATGACCGCCACCGCACCGCCGGCCAGCCAGTGGTTGCCCACCCGGATGCACCGGTCGACCGGCCACGGGCCCGAACCGGTGTTGGTGATCCGTAGTGGAACGTGCTGAACCTGACCGGCCACCAGCTCGCGCGGGGCCTGCGTGACGACGAGGTCGGCGCGCATCACCCCGGGCTCCAGCGGGACCGGACGGGTCGGCTGGGCCGGGATCTGCAGGGCCAGCATTCCGCCGGGCCGGACCACGCGCTGCAGCTCGAGCAGGTTGGCGAGCTGAACGGCGGGCGGCGCGTGCTGCAGCACGATCATGCTGATCACGCTGTCGAACGTGCCGTCCTCGAACGGCAGCAGCCGGCCGTCGTAGTGCATGAACCGGATCCGGTCCGGGTGCTGGTTGAGCGCCTGGGCACGCTCGACCATGGACGCCGCGATGTCCACGCCGGTGACCCGGTCGACGTGGTCGGCAAGCGCGAAGCTGAGCCGGCCGACCCCGCAGCCGAAGTCGAGCACGTGGTTGCCGAGGCGCAGCGACGACTCGCTCAGCATGTCCAGCAGCTCCACCACCCACACCTCGCCGGTGGCGAGGAACTCCCCGGTCTCCCAGCGACCGCCCCTGCGCTCGGGATACATGAGCACGGCCCACAGCGGGTCGTCCTCGCCGAGACTTTCCCAGGTCGACCGGAGATGCCGCACGTTCATCGGCCGCCTGCCTTCGCCGTTCGGACCGGGTCGATCTGGGTCAGGCGCCGCCGCATGACCGCGCCGACCGCGGCCGAGCTGCAGGTGGATCGGACCGCCTCGATCGCCTTGGCGCCGATGGACTTCCGGAGCTCGTCGCTGGCCGCGAGCCGGCGCAACCACCGGGCCGCCTGATCCACTCTGGGCTCGGCCCACAGGTGCCCGACCCGGTACCAGTGGCCGAAATACTCGGCGTAGCGGTGGTCGCGCTCGGTGATAGGGCGGATGTCGTAGCCCACCATGGCCGCCGAGCCGGGCGGCATGAAGTCGGTGTTGCCGCCGTAGCCGGTGGCCACCACCGCCTTGCCCAGCGCCATCGCCTCCGCCATGCCCATACCGAAACCCTCGGACCGGTGCAGGGACGCGTAGATGTCGCAGCTGGCGATCAGGCTGTCCATCTGCGCGCGGGTCAGATCCGTGTTGATCAATGTGCCGTTGACCTCGTCGATCGCCGCGGCGAGATCCCCGCGCAACTCGGGGAACGCGTCGAGGTCGGTCGCCTTGATCACGAGGTGCGCCCGGCTGCCGCGCTCGCTCGCCGGGAAGGCCCGGCGGAACGCCTCGACCACACCCCACGGGTTCTTCCTGGCGTCACTGGAGGACGCGCTGAAGCTGAACAGCACCACCAGCGCGTCCTCGGGCAGCCCGAACTGGGCGCGGTCCGGCCGGACCCTGCCGAACTGGGTCACCACGTTCGGGATCACGTGGATCGGCTTGGCGGTGACCGTGCGGAAGGCCTCGGCGACGAACGACGACACCACCCACAGCTCGTCGATCCGGGGCAGTTGCGCCACCGAGTACTCCAGCACATTCGGCAGTTCCCAGGCCCACAGCGCGATCGTGTACCGGTCGGTCGAGCTCTCCGGGATCAGGTGGAACTCGTTCAGGTTGATCAGCCAGAGGTCGATCGGGAACTCCTTGCCCGCCCGCAGCGCGGCGAGCCGGGTGGGCACCGGGCCGCTCCGGTTCGGGGCCTGGGAGTTGAACTCGGTGAACGTGATGTCGACGCCGGCGTCGAGGAGGGCGATGGCGTGCCGGCGGGCCGACTCGGCCAGGCCGGTGGTGGCCCGGGGGTCGCCGAACACGTTCACGCCGAACGCCGGTGCGGTGACCGGACGGGCGGAACCGGTGCTGGCGACCGCCTCGAGCGCCTGCCGGTAGCCGGCGGCGGCCACCGCCCAGGCGGAGGTCTCCGCGGTCACCTCGCGCCCCTTGCGCCCGGCCGCGCGGGCCTCCTCCGGCCACGAGACCACCCGCTCCATCACGGCGATCAGACTTTCCATCTCGCTCGCCGGCTCGATCGGCACCCGCCAGCAGAACGTTGGATCCAGGTGCCAGTACTGCGGCAGATCGCTGGTGATCACCGGCTTTCCGGCGGCAAACGCGCGCATCATCACGGCGCTGGTCTCGCCGGCGGTCGGCCAGCGCAGGTTGATCGCGGTGTCCACAGCCGCGATCAGCTCGACGAACTCCTGTTTCCCGGGGCTGAGCGCCAGATGCACGCTGTCGGCCATCCGGTACCTCGTGATCAGCTCCCGGACCTCGGCCAACACCTCCGGGTAGTCCGGATGCCCGGCGATGACCAGCCGGGCCAGCGGCCAGCGGTTCCTGATCTGGGCGAACGCCAGCACCGCGGTGACCATCCGCTTGGTCGGGTTGAAGCCGCCGAAAACGCCGAACACGACGTCGTCATCCGTCCATCCCAGCGCGAGGCGCCGGTCCCGGCCGGCCGGTTCCAGCGTGGAAATGCCCTGCGGTACGACGAAAACCGGCTTGCCGGGGTACCGCGCACGCAGCCGGCCGGCGGAGTGCGGATCATGCACGATCACCCCGCGGCTGGCCGTCACGATCCGCCGTTCCATGGTCACGATGGACGTGTCGAGCACCTGCTCGCCGTACGCGTCCAGCGCGGGGTACCCGGCGACCAGGTAAGGGCTGCTCGGGTCGCCGCGCAGCGGGCCGTGCGCGTACTCCACCTCGGCCTCGAACGCGTCCGTCTCGATGCCGCCGTGGAATCTCCTGTTGAAGTCCGCCAGCGAAGTGTCGTGCAGGACCACCAGCCCGGGCTCGGCGAGCGCCCGCCGGTAGATCCAGGAGTGCGCTCCGGCGTGGTTGCCCATCTGGTAGACGGGCAGGCGCCCGGCCGCATCATCCGGTGTGACGACCCGCACGCCCTCCGGCGCCACGGCCTCGCCGTCCCGGCCGACCGCGACCAGGTCGACAACCTCGGCGAGCGGCCCGAGCAGCTCGTAGGTGTAGTCAGCGATTCCGCTTCGCTCCGGCGGCAGCGGGCTCCACATCGCGCAGCGCATCGGCGACGCTCACCGCCACGCGATGAGGCTGTAGCGGTCGGCCTTCTCGGCACCCGACGCCAACGGATCCTGCGGCCAGCAGGCCAGCGGTCCGTCGTCCACGTAGCGCACCCCGGCCGTGGCGAAACCGGCGGCGTCCACCAGGAAGCGGAGCAGGTCGGGATGCACCGGCCTGGTGGCGAACGGATCGAGGTGGAAGTCCTTGGCGGCCGGCCCGCCGGCATGAGGTGTCTCGACGATCAGCACGCCGCCCCGGCGCAGCAGGGTCGCGGCGAGGTCGATGAACCGCGTCAGCGCGACCGGGTCAAGACGCTCGACGTAGCGGAACGCAGTGATCGCGGCCAGCGAGCGCTGCCCCTGCGCGGCCAGCGCGTCGAGCGGTTCAGCCTGGGTCAGCTCGATGCCCAGGCTCGCGCAGTGCCGCACCACGTACGGGTTGGGCGAGGCCGCCTCGGCCGTGATACCCAGGTTGCGCAATGCCTCCAGCCACTCGCCCCGGCCGGGTGACATGTCGAAGACCGCGGCCGTGGGGTGCTTGGTGCGGACTTCCTCGATCAACGGCAGGTAGGCGTGACGTCGTGCACCGGCCTCCTCCGCCGGGCCGTCCAGCAGCTCACACACCGCCAGCTCGACGAACGAACCCCGGTCCGGCAAGGCCGATGTCTCGGGGTGTTCGGTCCGCGTTGTGCGCAGCCCGTCCAGGTACACGTCCACGTGGGTGTGCCGCAGCCGCATGTCCCGGGTGGCGGCGGCCAGTTTGGCCAATTGCGCCTCGGCCTCCTTGAGCCGCAGCTCGAACTCACCAGCACTGATCTGGCGATCCGCCAACTCCAGCCGCAGGTCGCTCAACTCGGCCCGTATTCCGCCGACCGCCGCGTAGATGCGCTGGTTCAACCCGGCCTGAATGTTCTGGTCGGACCGGCGCAGAGCTTCGAGCTCCGGGCCGATATCCGCATTCAGGGTCACCCCCATTCCATCGCCGATGGAATCGGCAACCGGTTCGATCTTGGACCGGAGATGTCGCAGCGTGTCCTCGACGTCCTGAACAATGTGCTGAATTGTTTGCACGGCGTCGCGGGTGGCGATGTTGGTTTCCATCTGCCACTTGAGGTTGCGCTTCCACAAGAACCGGAGGGCGAGCCGGCCGAGCAAGTCACCGCGCCGTAGCGGCAGGTGAAGTCTGTGGTGCTCGTCCAGCCGAGCAAGGGCGTGCGCCAGATCTGGTTGCGACATGTTGTTCGATCCATCACGTCATGGCGGCGGGCCTCCGCCGATCGGGGTGAGTGTATAGGAATGCTGGCCGTGGCTAGCGCAGCGGTCGGTGGGAAAGCTCGGACACGATGCCGTCCACGACCGACGGGATCAGCATGGTGCTGTTTCCGGCGGCAACGGTCCGTTCGACCAGCTCCACCGCGACCACGCTATTGTCCGCAAGCATTTTGCCGGCTGCTTCGCCATTGTCATCCTTGGAGCTCCGGTAGTGCAGAATGGTGATGTCGCTGAACGCCGCGGCCAGATACCGTAGCGACCGGATGGTGAACGAGTCGCCGAGGTATCCGACCTTGTCCGAGGTCGTGCCGGGACCGTGCGCCGTGTTCAGGTGCAGCGGGTTGGAGAAGTCAATGCCGACGTCGCGAGTCTGGTCCGCGTCCCCGCCGGGCTTGACCGCATAGTGCCGTCCCTCGATCTCGCCACTGCGACCGATCAGCGGTGGCAGGTCACCCAGCACCCGCCAGCTGTCGCCGGGGGCGATCACCCAGCCGCTGGTGACGCCGGGTTGCACCCATTCCGCCAGACGCCTGGCCATGATCAGGCCGCCCTCGTCGCCCCAGTGCGCGTCCAGCGGCGGGTACACCGGGTGGCCCAGCTGTGCGCCCAGGGTGCGCAGGTCGCCGCGGAGGTCCAGGACGAAGTCCTCCGCGGCGAGCCGGCGCCAGAGTTCGGCGGTGACCCGGCGGGTGCAGTCCTGTCCGACGAAGCTGTCCGGCAGGTACTCGGGCACGACGGTGGACTTGTCCGGGGCGATCACCAGCACGAACCGGCGGCCGGAGGCCTCCACCCCGTCGCGCAGCCGGCGCAGCTGCAGCATGGTCGATTCCAGCGACGTGGCCTGCTGGCATCGGGTCACGACATCGTCGCCCATGTACATCCAGCCATCCTTGCCCTCGATGACCTGGGGTACGACGATGTTGTTCTCCTCCCTGCGGGGTGGCCGAACCGAGATCGGCCCGCCCGGATCCACCTGTGCGGGCGCCTGCTGCTCGCCCAGTGGCGGCGGCTCACCGAAGAGCCCGCGGCTGACCGCGTCGGCCAGCGTCACCGCGCTCTTCCGGAACACCAGGTGGTCGTTGGCCCATGGCGACAGGCCCGGCCAGAACTGCCAACCACTGGAGGCGGCGGGAAAGTCGGCGAGTCGCCGGTTCTCGAACTGGTCGGGCCGGACGCCCAGCATCAGCGAGACCAGGGGGACGGCGAAGAAGATCGCCGCACAGATCAACGCGAAGGTCTGCCGGCGGCCGTGCCGTGGGCGGTGCAGCGGGTGATCACGCGGCAACCAGGATTCGTGCAGCGCGGGCAGCACGTCCGCCGGCGGCGGCGCGGCGGTCCGGTTGCGGGCCGGCGCCTGGGTCATCAGTCCCCCTTCCACCTGGTCCGGCCGTATTGTGCCATTCCCGCGGCCCGGCTCACCTGCCGATCCGCATGCGCAGCCGGTTGACCCCGGCCCGGGCGGTCCGCCGCAGCCGGCCGTCCGGGGTGGCCGGCTCACGCCAGGAACGGTAGGCGGCGGTCAGCTCGGCCAGTACCCACTCCGCCGCCCGCTGCACCGACCGGGTCTCCAGCAGGTGCTCGCGGGCGGCTTTGCCGCGCCGGGCGGCTTCGGTGGGGTTGTCGGCGATCTCGCACATGGCCCTGGCGGCATGGTCGAGGTCGGGCTCGGCCCACCAGGCGTCGGCGTGGTACGGCTGTGCTCCCGGGCCTACCTGGACCATTTCGTACGGGACGGGCCAGCCCACGGCTTCGGTCACGAACTCCTTCGTGCCCGAGTAGTCGGTGGAGATCACCGGCAGGCCTCTGATCATGGCCTCGGCCACGGTCAGCCCGAACCCCTCACTGCGATGCAGCGAGGCGTACGCATGGCTGCGCGCATAGAGATCACCGAGCTCCTCGACGGTCAGGTACCGCTCCAGCAGGGTGACCCGCTCGTCGTCGCGCACGAGCAGGCGCAGCCGCTCGGCCTGTGCCGGGTTGCGTTCCCCGTTCGTCGCCTTGATCACCAGCCGGACGTCGTCGCGCCCGGGGAACGCCTTCCGGAACGTCTCGACCAGGCCGGTCGCGTTCTTGCGCTGGCCGGTGCTGTTGAAGTCGAAGAGGAACAGGAACTGCACGGGTTCGCCGGAACTCGGCGCGGCCGGCTCGCCGGGATCCAGCACCGGCAACGGGATGACCTTGACCGGCACCGGCGAGTGCGCCGCGATCGCGGCCCGGGAGAACTCGCTCAGCGTCCACACCTCGTCGACGAGCGCGAACGCATCGTGCAGCCAGTCCGGGAAGTCCTCGAGCTCCCAGGCCCACAGCCCGATCCGGTACCGGTGCTCGCCGAGCTCCGGGTAGGTCTCGAGCGCCATTCGGGTGTAGTCGGCGTTGACCGCGAGGATGGTGACCGGGAACCGGGGATACCCGACGTCCTCCGGCGCGGGCAGATCGGTGCGGCAGGTCAGCACCCGTTCTTCGACGACCGAGGCGACCGGCACGCCGGCGTGGCGCAACACGTGGTGCACGATCCGGCCCATCTCGCCGAGACCCAGCTCGCCGGTGAGGAAGCCGCCCAGGTTGACCCCCAGCTCGGCGACCGGCGCACCGGGTGGCTCGGGCGCGGCCGGCACCGCCCACTCCGGGATCATGCCCTCGGCGACGCCGTGGTCGCGGCACCAGTTCCGGAACGCGGGCGCGTCCTCGCGGTAGGGATGCCGGAAAGCCGTCTGCAGGTCCGGCCGTTTGGTCCACGCCCAGACGGCGGCGCGGTTCAGCCCGGCGGCCGCCTCTTTGACCGATCCGGGCGAGCGGAGCCACTCCCGGAAGGCGTCTCCGTCGAACGCGTGCGGTGGCATCGCAACCGGCTCGGGGGCGTCGGGGTTGCCCCGTTCCGCGGCGGCCCAGGTGTGCCGGAACAGCCGGCGGATCCACGCGGTCAGCGGACTGCCGTCGGGCAGCGAGCCGAGGCCGTACTCACCGGTGTCCGGATCACCGGCGGCGAGCAGCGCGGCGCGGTACTCCGCCGCGCGCCGCCGAAGCGCTGGGTGCTCGGAGAGCAGGACGCGGGGCCACCGCGGACAGTGCCGGCTGAGCAGCCACGGCGAATCGGGGTCGTATCCCCGGAAGTTGACCACACGCAGCTCGGTGTCCGGCGCTCGCTCATGGGCGTTCCAGTAGCCGACGTCAAGGCCCGGGTCGCGGTGCACCGTGTGCCGGTACAGCCCGGGGACCTGCTGCACCGGATGGGGATGGGCACCGGGCCGGGGCTCGCTGGACGGCGGTGCCTCGTGCCGGCTCCAGCCGGCCCAGTGGTCCAGGAACGGCCGGGCGCCCTGCCCCACGGCAAGAAACCCGGCGCTGAACGGACCGGTCACCGGGAGCCCGGTCGCGTCGGGCTGCTTTCCGTCCACCGGCAGCGGCTCGAGCAGTTGCGGGATCAGCACGATGTCGTGGCCGTGGGCCAGCTCGACGACACCGGCAAGGGAGCCAACGACGTGGCTGCTCGAATCGAGGTGAATCGCGACGGGTGCCTCGGCGAGCGCCTGGCGCAGGGCGAACGGCACCACCGCACGCACCAGGTCCGGCGCGTCATAGGCCGTCGCCAGTCGCAGGAAGTCGGTTCGGTCGAGGTCCAGCCAGTCCGGCCGGACGATCCGGAGACCGGACCCGGTGTCCTCGTCGTCATCGGGATCCAGCACCACGACGACGAACTCGTGGTCGCCGTGGTGATCGAGATAGGAGCGGGCGAGGATCCGGGCGACCGGCAGGTCCCGCCTGGCGACCACCGTGCAGCCGATCCCGGCCAGGTCAGGCATCGGCCGCGAGTTCCTTGAGCTGCAGGGTGATCACTTCCAGGTAGGCGTCCCGGACCGCGGTCTGGTCGTCGCCGAAGACCTGGATGCGTACGACCGTGCCCTTGTGCGTGTAGTGCGCGCGAATGGTGTTCGGGTTGTTGCCGGCTTTGGCGATCTCCTCGGTCGGCACGCCGGGCGGCGGGTTCGGGTATTCCTTGAGGCCGTACCGGATCTGGAGCATGGCCAGGGCGTCCCGGGCCGCCACCGCCTTGGCCGGGGAGGCGGTCTCCGTGGTGAACACGAAGGCATGCGCCCCGTTGGGTAACACCGCCGCGACCATGCGTGACTTGCCGGCCTCCGCCTGCTTGTAGGTCTGCAACTCGTCGGGGGTGAGGAACCCGCCGCTGTTCTCGGCGTCGGCGAACGTCTTGATGTGGTCGGTCGGCTCCTGCCGGCCCGGCAGGGCGGCCACCTCGAGGTCGTCCTTGGGGCGCGGCGGGCTGGTTCGCGTGGTCGGCGCCGGCCGGCTCGTCGTGGTCTGGGCCGGCGGCGCCGGGTTCGCGCCGCTGTCCTTGTTGCGGTTGATCAGGAAATATCCGCCGGTCCCGAGACCGGCGAGGACCAGGACGAGCACGATGATCAGTGCGACCCGGCCGGTCCGCGACTTGCGGTCCAACTCGAAGACCTCAGGCCCCTGCTTGATCCAGTCCGGGCTGGCCGGAGCGGCCAGCGGCGGGAAGTCCGCACCGGCCCATGGGGGGCCGTACTCCTCCTCCTGCTGCTGCCACGGCTGCTGGTAGCCCGGGTGCGGCGGGAACGGGCCCTGCCCGGGTGCCGGCCGCGGTGTCCCGCCGCCGGCCATCCGCTGCGGCGGCACGCCGGGCACGACCTGGGTCCGGTCGGCGTCCTCGCCCTGCGGGCGGGCCGTCTGCCAGCCGCCGACCTGTTGCGTGCGATCGCCCGGCGCCCCGGGCACGATCTGGGTCTTGTCGGCGTCGCCCGGCCCGCCGACGATCTGGGTGTGTTCGCCCTGCGGCGGCGGCCCCTGGGGTTGGGGTGCCTGGGGTTGGGGTGCCGGCGGGGTGGGCGCGGGCGGCGGCTGGGGGATGAACTGGGTCGCCCCCGGGGGCGGCTGAGCCGGGGACACCGCGGAGGACAACACTTGATCTCGCCGGACGCGGTAGTCGTCGGCGGAGATCTGACCGGCGGCGAGCTCTTCGTCGAGCTTGCGGAGTTCCTCCTGCCAGGACACCCCTGGCCCCCTTTCGCCGTGGTTGCGCGCCCCCGAACCCGCGCACATTGTGCACGCCGTGCGGGATCTGCCGAGTGGCGAGGTCCGGCCGATATCGGATCGTTTCCGAGCGTGCGGGGTTCCGTCCGCCTCAGCGGCCTCGTCGCTGGGTGGGCACGCTCGTACAGTAGTTGTCATGGCGCTGTTCGGACGTGAGAAGACCCGGATGATCGACCCGTCGGAGGCGTTGCCCGGCCGGTCCACCCCCATACCGGTGCCCACCCACCACGCGGTGTTCCCGGACCGCCGGATCGTCCCGCCCTTCCCCGACGGGATGGCCACCGCGGTGTTCGGCATGGGCTGCTTCTGGGGCGCCGAGAGGCTGTTCTGGCAAACCCCCGGCGTTTACTCCACCGCGGTCGGCTACGCCGGCGGCCACACCCCCAACCCCACCTACGAAGAGGTCTGCACCGGCCGCACCGGCCACGCCGAAGTCGTCCTCGCCGTCTACGACCCCGCCGTGATCTCCTACCCCGCCCTGCTCAAGGTGTTCTGGGAAGGCCACGACCCAACGCAGGGCATGCGCCAGGGCAACGATCTCGGCACCCAGTACCGCTCCACCATCTACCTCAGCACCCCCGACCAGCGTCCCGAAGCCGAAGCCAGCCGCGCCACCTACCAACCCGCCCTCCACCGCGCCGGGCACGGCACCATCACCACCGAAATCGCCGACCTCCGCGACTTCTACTACGCCGAGGACTACCACCAGCAGTACCTCTACAAGGTCCCCAACGGCTACTGCGGCCTCGGCGGCACCGGCATCACCTGCCCGGTCGGCTTGGCGACGGAAGGCTGATCATCGTCGGCGCGACCCGGATCGCTATTTGCCGTAGTGGTACCGGCAGGCCGCGATCCGGATCTCGTCACCCGCGATCTTGTAGACGAGCCGGTGCTCATCGGTGATTCTGCGCGACCAGTAGCCCTGGAAGCCGTGCTTCAGCGCCTCAGGCTTTCCGATGCCCTCGTTCCCGTTACGGGTGATGTCCT
Organism: Actinophytocola sp.; assembly: GCF_036002505.1. GTDB lineage: Bacteria > Actinomycetota > Actinomycetes > Mycobacteriales > Pseudonocardiaceae > DASYTH01. Next base: position 26,561 of record NZ_DASYTH010000062.1, read on the forward strand.
TGATCAGAGCGTTGATCCGCTTAAGGATCTTCCGATCCTCGGACTGCCACCAGACGTAGTCTTCCCAGGCGAGCTCGTCCCAGATCAGCTTCATTCAGCAAGCTCGTGCTGGGCGCCACCACCGCTTTCCAGCCGCTCGATCGCAGTGATCAGACGCCGGGCGTTCTCCGGGCTGCGGAGCAGGTAGGCAGTCTCTTTGAGGGACTGGTAGTCGTCCAGCGAAACGATCACGACAGGCTCATGCCCGGCGCGGGTGATCACGACTTCCTCGCGGTCGTTGACCACGGAGTCGAGGGTCTCGGCATAGTTCGCCCGAGACTCCGAGTAGCTCATGGTCTTCACCTGACACCTCCGCGCCTCACGTACAAGATACTGTACGTCCCTCGGCACCCGAGGTCAAATGCGCTCGTCCGCGCCCTTACGACTTGACGCGGGGTGGCTCGCGACGCAGGATTCTCAGCACCCACCCGGTTCCCTCGCGGAGCCGGGTTTTCCTTAGCCTGGGCTCCAGTACGCCGGTAGAATGGCCGAGCGTAAGCGTGCGGACGTAGCGCAGTTGGTAGCGCATCACCTTGCCAAGGTGAGGGTCGCGGGTTCGAGTCCCGTCGTCCGCTCCCTCAGGGGACGTGTGTCCGCGGAGAGCGCGGACCTGGTCGGTCGCCATTGCATCTGGGGGCCGAGCCCCCAGACCCCCACGGTGCT
>NZ_DASYTH010000063.1:0-7030 GCF_036002505.1 Actinophytocola sp.
GATGCTGCTGCGGCCATCGAGGACGCGGGGCGAGCCGAAGGCCTCGTCCGAGACCAGACCGGCAACATTGCGCTCGTCGCCAAGCTCTTCCGGGGCCTGATCCTCCTGCATATGGGCCAGTTGCCGGAGGGAGCTCGCCAACTGGCGGAGTCCGCCACCATCGCCAAGCGCACCGCCGACGACCGGCCAGCGGTGGAATACGTCATCGCGGCCGGTCTTGGGATGACCTGGATCGGCGAACACATCGCGGCGCGCGAACTGCTGGTCGCCGTCGTGCGGGACCTGCGCGGGGCGGGAGCCCTCGGGATGCTGCCGTTCGCATTGTGTGCCGTCAGCCGTGCGGAGGCGCTTGCCGGCAATCTGGGCGCCGCCCGCGCGATGGCCGCCGAAGCCGTCGAGTTGTCTCGCCTCACCGGCGACGAATTCTGGCGCTATCTCGCCCTGAGCGCACTCGCGCACGTCGAGGCCATCCGCGGCGCCGAGGAATCGTGCCGGGCGAATGCCGCCGAGGCGTTGGCTCTCACCCGCGAGGACACCGACTACCCACGTGATGCGACCGAGGCGCTCGGACTCCTCGAGCTCGGCCTCGGGCGATACGACGAAGCGATCGCGCATTTCCGCGCTGGTGTTCATGTTCCGGCCGTAACAGGCGCTGAGGAGGGCCACCCGGACCTCGTAGAGGCATACATTCGCAGCGGTCGCGAGCTCACTGCGCACATGGCCGAGATCGTCGACCAACTCACCCGAGACACCCAATTCCCGTTGCACGCCGCGGTTGCGTGGCGGCTGCGCGGCCTGGTGGCTGGTGAGACCGACTACCCACACTGCTTCGAGCAAGCTCTCGAGCTCCACGGGCAAGTGAGCTGCCCCTTGGAGACCGGGCGCACCCACCTCAGTTTCGGGGAGCGCCTGCGGCGTTCGGGCCAGCGGATCCGAGCCCGCGAGCAGTTGCGCCGGGCGCTGGGGAACTTCGAGCGGCTTCACGCCGAGCCCTGGGCGGACCGAACCCGCAACGAACTAACCGCCACCGGCGAAGCCATGCGCCGACGGCCAGGCACATCCGCCGTGGAGGAACTGACCCCCCAGGAGTACCAGGTCGCTCGCGGAGTAGTGGAAGGCTCGACAAATCGCGAGGTCGCCACCGCCCTGTTCCTCAGCGCCAAAACCATCGAGTTCCATCTCGGTAACGTGTACCGGAAACTCGGCGTCCGAAGCCGCACCGAACTCGCCTACCGGTTCCCCGACCTCGCCAACCGGTAGGTCCACCGTCAGATGAGTCCTGGCCCATGTATGAGGCGGATCGTAGGTCGCGGCGCTGTCGGCACTCTCCGAAAGCCGGCTCCTGCTCTTCGGACGTCCACCACCACCCGGGCCGAACAGATAACCGACCTCGGCCATACCCGGGGATGATCGAGCAAACCGACCCCATCGACTCCCAACATCGCTACGATCGCAGCCCCCTCCGCCCACCGTCCCACCGACCACCGCCATCACCCGGCGGATCACCGGGACACGGACAGTTCTGTGACGAACCCTGCCGGGGGCACAGCTGTTCGTTGTGCAACCCCAGCCGGATGATCTTGTCATCCGGCTGGTTGCGTGTTGAGTCGTCGCCCCCGCACCCTCGGCCGTGCCGTCAGGTACTCCCCGCCCGCAGGTGCCGGCAACAGTCAGTGCCTGCTCAAGCGTGTCGTCCAGGTCATCGAGGGTCTTGGCAGCCGCTCGAAGCTGCTGCTCGGCCGTGGCCAGTTCGCGGGCGAGTCATCCTTGACCTGGCCCAACCGCTCGCGTGCCCGGACCTGGGTGGTCTCAGCGTCAGCCCGCTCCAGTGCGATCTCCGTTCTGACGGCTTGGCGGATGGCGGCCACTCGCTGCTGGCCGATCTGGAAGCGTCGATAGACGACCGCGATGCCGACCTCGATCTTGTCGAGCCGGGTGACGGTACGGGAGCAGTAGCGACGCTTGATCTTGCGGCTCAGGCAGATGAAGTACTCGTAGACGCCGCCTCGACCACGGTGCGGCTGTAGACCAGCCGTGTGCTGCACTCGCCGCAGAAGATCGTGCCCTTGAGGTGGTGCGGGTGCTTGCGGGTTTTCTCGCCGGAGACATTGTGGGCGGTCAGGACGTCTTGGATGCGCACCCACGTGTCCACACTGATGAGCGCCGGATGCTTGCCCCTCGTAGCAGACGCCTCGATAGGTGGCTGATAATGTACAACGATAACCTATAGATGCAAAATCAGTAGAAGCGCACTCGCCACCAAAGCGGCGTATCCAAAGCGAGCTGAGGGGCAAGGGGAGATATAGACCGAGCGGCCGGCTTCTTTAACGTACTGACTGAAGATTTAGCAGATATTAGAATCTCAGACCGTATGGCCGAAGCTGCGCAATCAACGCATTGAATGAGCCTCGAGCGAGGACTTCGAAGGGAAGTCGGCTTAGCCTCCGCTTTCACGGGAGTTGAGGCGACACGTGTTGTAGATGCACGGAAGTGCCTGTCCTGCAAGGGAATACTGGTGCCACCACAACATCAAGTTGGCCCCGCGCAGGCCGGTCGGCTGGATCGGTTGTTGGGTAAGCGGTTGGCGCCGTGGCGGCTGCCGCTGGCCAGCCATGATCCGGGCAAGATCGTGCTGGACTTGGCGGTCGCGGTCGCGGGTCGCATTGGGTAAGGACTGCGCTGCCGATATCGCGCTGGTGCTGGCCCAGCCGGGAGTGTTCGGGGTGGTGGCCTCGGATCCGACGGTGTCACGGCTGATCGATCGGCTGGCCGAGGACGGCCTGGTGATCCTGGATCTGGTGCCACGCTGGTGATTGCGCATTCGGACAAGGAATGGGCGGCCAAGACCTGGAAGTCAGACCTTCGGGTTTCACCCACTGCTGGGCTATGTCGATCACGGCGCTGCGTCACCGAGCGCACCGTGGAGATGCACGTCGAGCACATCCTGCACAAGCTCAACCTGCCCTCCCGGGCAGCGGCGGCTGGGCTGTTCGGCGGGTAGCGGCGTTGCAGGACCTAGCCCGTTCCCCGGATGTGCGCACCGTGACCCTCGACTTACGATGAGCTATCCGATCCCGACCCGAGGAGGTACTCATGCCGGTCCTCGCCACCGAACACGCCCACGAGATCGTCGCCGGGTGGCGTCGCAGCACCGAACCGACCCACGGCCTCGGCAACCCGGCTGGGGAACTCTACGCCAGCGGCACGTTCGCCGAGGCCGACATCGTGCAGGCGAGCTCCGCGCAGACCTTGTCCACCTGCTCCACAGGCAGCGACAGGTGCTGCTGCTGAGCATCAAGTGTCGAACAACGGCACAGAGCACTTCGCTGTCCCGCTGAGTCGCCTGGCCGAGCCGTTCCTGGTCGGCCTGGCGGCCCGGCTGGACGGCCTGCCCGGCCTGGGCCGCGCCGAGCGGGTGGTCGTGCACGACGCGGTTCGGGACGCCCTGCTCGTGGTGCTGGAACGCAAGCTCACCCGGTTGCTGGTGCTGGAGCTCAACGCCGCACGCCTCACCGGGAGGCTCCACGGCGCCGAGCCGCGGGCACGCTGGGCGGAGTTCCTGGACCTGGCCTCGCGCCCCGGCTTCTGGCGCGACCTGGCGCCCGCCTATCCCTCCCTGCGGGGACGCCTGGACGTCCTGATCGGCGACCGGTGCGCGGCGGGGCTGGCCCTTGCCGAGCACTTCGTGTCCGAGCGGGCGGACCTCACCGACGTGCTGGCCGGCCCGGCCGGTGAGCTGCTGGCCGTGCACCTTGGCGCCGGCGACAGCCACCGGGGTGGACGCACGGTGGCCCAGCTGCGGTGCGCGGGTGGCCGGATGCTGTACAAGCCGCGGTCGGTGGCCGTCGACCTGCGCTTGCAGCAGCTGCTCGACGCCGTCCTCGACGGCCCGCCCGAAGCCAGGATTCGGGTCCCGCACGCCGTCGACCGCGGTGACCACGGCTGGACCGAGCACGTGTCGCACCGCTACTGCGCCGACCCGGCCGAGCTGACCACCTTCTATCGCGGCATCGGGCACTGGCTGGCGGTCATGCGGCTGGTGGGTGGCAGCGACCTGCACGCGGAGAACCTGATCGCCTGTGGGCCGGTGCCGGTGGTGGTCGACTGCGAGACCCTGTTCACCCCGCACAACCCCCTTGCGCCCACCGGTTTCGGGCTCGCGGTCGACCACGCGAGCGACCTGGTCGCCCAGTCCGTGCTGCGCACCGGCCTGCTGCCGGACCGCGGGGTGGCGCTGGGCTGGCGCGGCGCCGACCTGTCCGCCAGTGGCTCGCTGCCCGACGAGCAGCCCACCGTCACCGTGCCGGTGCTGGTCGACGCGGGCACCGACACGGCCCGGATCGAACGGGTCAGCGAGCGGGCCGTGGTCGCCACCGACAACCATCCGAGCCGCGTGCCCCTCGTGTCCCGGCACTGGCCCGACGTGCTGGCCGGGTTCGACGAACTGAGCGCGCGGCTCGCCGGGCTGGACCGGGCCGGCCGGCTCGACGAGCCCCTGAACGGTTTCGCCGACTGCCCGACGCGGGTGGTCGTGCGGTCCACCGAGGTCTACGTCGAGCTCGGGCGGATGCTCTGGCATCCGGTCTCGCTGCACGACGAAGCGACCGCGACCGGTCGCGCCGCCGAGCTGCTCGTGGAGCAGGCGACCGTCATGCCCACGGTGCCCACCGATCCGGTGGTGGTCGCGGCCGAGGTCGCCGACCTGCTCGTCGCCGACGTCCCGTTCTTCACCACCACACCGGCCACCGGCCGGCTGGCCGGTCCGGGCGATACCACCTGGGGCCTGGACCGCGACCTGGTCCACGAGACGCGGCAGCGGTGGCGCGGTGCGGACATCGAGACGGACCGGCAGGTGATCAAGGGCGCACTGATCAGCGCGTACATCAACGAGGGCGGGCTACCGCGAGCACAGCGACTGGGCGTGGCGGACCCGGACCGCGACGACATCGACCGGCGCCGCCGTGCCGTGGCTGCGTCGATCATCGACCGGCTCGCCGAGGCCGCTCTGCACGGCCCGGACGGCACCGTCACCTGGGTCGCGCCGTCGCTGACCGAGACCGGCTGGTGCGTCCAGCCGCTCGGACCCGACCTGTACAACGGGCTCGCCGGCCTGGCCTGCCTGTTCGCCGCCTACCGCCACGAGGTCCGCGCGGGCCGCGCCGACGAGCACCCGGCCCTGGACGGGCTGTATGCCGCCGTGCTGCGCACCATCCGTGCCGGCGAGGACCTGCTGTCGCGGCGCCGTGCTCGAGGCACGCCGATGCGGCCGGGCAGCGCCGGTGGTTACCTCGGTGTGAGCTCACAGGTCAGTTCCTGGTTGCTCATCGACGAGTTGGGCGTGGACCGGACGCAACCGGACGCACCGGATGCGGTGGACCGGGCCCGCGCGCACGCCGAACTGCTACCGGCCGCCGTCGCGGCCGACGAGTGGTTCGACGTGACCGCGGGTATGGCGGGCGCGATCGAGCCGCTGCTGCGCCTGGCCGTCCGCTGCGGCGAACGCCGGTGGCTGGATCTCGCCGACGACATCGGCGACCGGCTGGCCGGCGCCGCCCGGATCGAGGACGGCCGGGCCTGCTGGCCCAACGACAAGGGTCCGCGGGGCCTCGGCGGCTTCTCGCACGGCAGCAGCGGCATCGGATGGGCGCTGAACCGGCTGGCCGAGGCGACCGGACGGGGCAGGCACCGGGAACTGGCCATGGCTGCATTCGCCTTCGAGGACGGGCTGTGGAGCCCTGCCGACGGCGGCTGGCTGGACCTTCGGCCCGGCACCCGCGTCACGCACGCGTGGTGCAACGGCTCGGCCGGCATCGGGTTGGCCGCCGCCGACGGGCTCCGGACCGACGGACTCGCCTCGCGACACCGCCGGGTGCTGGCGTGCGCGGCCGCGGCCTGCTGGACCGACCTGGGGTGGACCCACACCCTGTGCCATGGCGACTTCGGCAACCGCGACCTGCTGCAGGCAGCCGTCGAGGCGGAGGTGGCGCCGCCGGAATTGACCATGGCCGAGTTGGATGCACGGCTGTTGACCAGCGTCGAGCGACACGGCCCGGTCTGTGACGTGCCTGGAGCGGCCTTCCCGCCCGCGCTGTTCAATGGCATAAGCGGCATCGCCTACCAGTTGCTCAGGATGCATCCAGACAGCGATGTCCCGTCCCTGCTCCTGCCGCGCCGGACCGGCCCGGCGCGGCCGGTCGTGCGCCGGTTGGCGCAGGCCGCCGGATGACGGCCCGGCCGGTGCGGAGGAACTGGAGTCGCTCTACTGGTTGCTCACGGCGCCGCCGCTGGGGTTCTGGCAGCTGTTGCGGCGGCGATCCGGCCCGCCGTCCCGGATCCTGAGCGACGCGGCGCCGCTGGCGGCCGTGACCATCCTGGTCCTGCAGGTGGGTGGCCGGAGTGGCCGCGATTGATTTCGGCAAGTCGTTTTGGCCCCGGTTCGGCCTTCTGAATTGGCCCCGGCGGCTGGGTTGCGGGACCGGTCGGCATCTTGATGTGGCCCCACCTGCCGTCGTCGGCGTAGGGGGCGGCACTCTGATTTGGCCCCGCCTCGTTCGGGTGTTTCTGCTGGTCGCAGACGCTTCGGCTGGTGACGATGGCGTGGTGAGTGAGCGTGAGCCTGGCCCGGTGGTGGTGACGTTGGTGTGGGCGCTGGACGAGGTGTTCATCGAGTTCGCGGGCCGGCCGGTCGCGGTGGTTCGCCGCGAGCTGGAGGACGCCTGCGAGGTGTGGGACTGCCGGCTGGACGAGGACACCTTGGACGTGTTCGCGGCCGAGATCGCCGCCGGTGAGCGGGTCGAGATCGACGCTGGAACGATCCGCGTCCCGCCGGCGGGGTCGGTCGAGGTGGACTGGCGCGAAGCGCAGTTCTGACCGGTGTGTGGGTCAGCTGGTCCGGGTGCTGCTGCGGCGGCGTTTGGTGGTGCGCAACCGGAACGACTCGGTGCCGGTCTCGATGATGGACGCGTCGAACGTCAAGCGATCGACAATCGCGGCGCAGAGCCGCGGATCGGTGAAGGTGCGAGCCCACTCA
>NZ_DASYTH010000064.1:0-14526 GCF_036002505.1 Actinophytocola sp.
TCGCCCTCGATCACCGGCAGTCGTGCAGCATCCGCTCTCCCTCCACCCTCGGCTTCCGGAAGTTCTTCCTCACCGGAGGGACGAAAACGCGAAGGCTGGGGGTCCCGGCGTGTCGCGTGAGCCTCATCGTCGAGGCCCGCGAGGGCCGGATCAAGCGAGTGCGGTACCGCCGCAGCCGGGCGATGGCTCCGACCGTCGATGGCACCGCAGAGGAAGGCACGGGCAGGATCGGCCGCGACCGCGCCGACGCGTGCAAGTCCCGCAACGCTGGGATGCAGGAAGGCGACGCGTGAGTAGGTGCGAAACAGTTTCTGGTTCGATCCGTGAGAACCGGAGCGGCTGGTCTTTCCTGACATATCAGTTAGCAGACTTTGCTGTTGATGGTCCTGTGGGACCACAATGCTCGACGTGGGCGGCCGCCACCGCCCACAAACCGGCATGACGGACGAAATGGATGGTCGATCCCCGGACAAGGGCGAACGTGACCGCCTTCCGGAAGTCCGGCGGGTCGTCCGCTCCGGATCGCCGTGGTGGTGGCGTCCCTGCCTCGTCGTTGCCCCGAGCCCCCTCGGCACCGACGGGGCCAGCCACCACCACGGCCCTTTCCATGCAACAAGAGCTATGCGCAGCACGTGGACCATCGCATTGCAGTCAACCGAGGCGGTCCCTGCGCTCGCCTGCATCGCCGGCCCGCGCGGTTCACCGCGCGCACAGCGGAACCCTGCAGCATTGGGCGCGAGCTGCGACGACGTTGACGTGTTGACGGCGCTGCTGTCCGCTGGCGCGGACATCGAACAGACGGTGGTGGCATCGGCGACGGCGCCCGCTGGCCGACGCGTCGCGTTCGGGCCGTGGCACGCCGCTGACGACTCATCGAACGCGGCGCCGCGCGGCCGCGGTTGTGGGGGGCCGGGGGAAATGATCTGGCAGCCCGGCATGGCCGTGCTGGCCGTGCCACGTCGGGCCGCTCCGGACGCCCGGCCAAACGGGCGGCGCGTCCGCGAAAGGATCCGCCAGACGGGTGTATCCGTCTCGGATACCGGGAACTAGCAGCACAAACACGCCGGATCGAGGAGGTGGTCCCACGGTGGCCCGAAACGGAATCCGGCGCCGCCGGCGGCCAGCGATCAACCACACCGGACCGCATGGCACCTTCGCAGCGGAGCCGGACGTCGGCCAGTCCGATCCCGCCTCCCCGCCCTGGGCGTGGGACCAGGAACCGGTCACCGCCGACCTGACAACCCCGCCGCGATGGACGCACGTGAGCGCGTGGGCGACGATCGGCTTGATCACCGGGCTCGTCGCGGTAGCCGCCTCCCTGACCGGCCTGCTGGCACCTGAGGGCATCGCGCTCGGCGTCGTCAGCATGCTGATCTGCCTGATCGGTTGGAGATCCGTCCGCCGGCCCCACGTGACCGGGCACAGCCTGGTACTGATCGGACTCCTCAGCGCCATGGCGGCGATAGTGATCGGGTTGCTGGCCATCACCGGTGACTTCGCCTGGCCCAGCAGCGACACCAACGAGATCGACCGGCTCCACACCTGGCTGGACGCGCATTTGTCGTGGCTCGAGCGCTGGTAGCCAAGGCACAGCAGGTTTCGTGGACTTATGCCTGTCCGGCAGTGGTAGATCTGAAGTTTGCTGGTAAGCGCCGGATGTCCGGTTTCCTTTGGAGTGGCGTGCGTCAGACGTCACCTGTTCGAAGATCCTCCGCGGTTGTCGTGTCGGGCGCTGCGCCGATCGTCTTAATAGCAGAAGCGACCGCGAGGCTGCCCGGGTTCGTTGGGCGCTCGCCCAGCGGGACATGACGCAACAATGCACACATACCACCAAGGAGGAAGATCGGATGACACCGAAATCGAGGCCCAACCCGATCCCGGACACCTACCGCCGCGTCACGCCATGCCTAGTTGTTCAGGGCGGCGCGAAGGCTCTCGAGTTCTACGCCGCGGTGTTTGGAGCGACCGAGCGCTCGCGTTTCCCGGGCCCAGGCGGGACCGTCGCTCATGCTGAGATCGAGATCGGGGACTCGGTCGTCATTGTCGAGGATGAGAACCCGCAGCGGGGGACCACGGCGCCGCCGCCCGGTGGGCTGGCCGGCTCCCCGGTCTTCCAATTCATCTACGTCGAGGACGTGGACGCCGTCATGGCGCGGGCCGTGGAGCTGGGTGCGATGCTGCAGCGCGCCCCCGAGGACCAGTTCTACGGCGAACGGGACGGCACCATTCTCGATCCGTTCGGGCATGTCTGGACGGTCGCGACGCATGTGGAGGACGTGGCGCCGGAGGAGATGATGCGACGGATGGCCGCGCTCTACCAATAAGCTCACCTGAAGGGTTGACCCATGAAGTATGTGCTGTTGTTCGTCGACACCGAGCAGTTCGCCAGCGACCTGGAGGCCATGGGTCCGGCCGAGCGTGAGCGGGCGTACGGGCGGGTCACCGAGTGGATGGCCACCCATGCGGACAAGATGGGCGGTGGCAGCAAGCTGCAGTCACCGGAGACCGCGACGACGGTGCGGCTCGACCGCGGTGAGCCGGTCATCACCGACGGACCGTTCGTGGAGGGCAAGGAAGTGGTCAGCGGCTACGCCGAGATCGAGGTCGCGGATCTGGACGAGGCGCTGCGCATGGTCAAGACCTGGCCGGGCTGCCCGATCGTCGAGATCCGCCCGCTTGAGTCCTGAGCCCGGTGACTGAGGCCTCGCATGCCCAGCTGGCCCGCGTGGTTCGAGAACACGCGGGCCAGCTGGCCGCCTCGCTGATGCACGTGACGGGCGACTTCGCCACCGCGGAGGATCTGGTTCAGGATGCGGTGCTGGCGGCGCTGGAGCACTGGCGGGTGGAAGGGATCCCCGAGCGGCCGGATGGGTGGCTGTTCACGGTAGCCCGGCGCCGAGGCCTGGACAGGTTGCGACGTGAGGACAACTACCGCGCCAAGCTGGCGCAGCTGCAGTGGCCGGTCCAGCCCGACCCGGATGAGCGGCTGCGGCTGATCTTCACGTGCTGCCACCCGGCGCTGCCCCGGCCGGCGCAGGTCGCGCTGACCCTGCGGGTGGTGTGCGGTCTGACAACCGCCCAGATCGCCCGCGCGTTCCTCGAGCGTGAGACAACCGTGGCGCGGCGGATCACCCGCGCCAAACGGAAGATCACCGACGCGGGAATTCCGTACCGGATTCCCGACGATGACGAGCTGGGCGCGCGCCTGAGCGAGGTCCTCACGGTGATCTATCTGCTTTTCAATGAGGGCTACCTGTCCACGGCGGAGCGCGCGCATTCCCGCGACCTCGTCGACGACGCCGAGTGGCTGGCCAGCCTGCTTCACCAGCTCATGCCCACCGAGCCGGAGGTGGCCGGCCTGCTGGCGTTGATCCGGCTGCACCGCGCCCGCGCGGCCACCCGCTTCGACGCCGACGGCGGGCTGGTCTTGCTGCAGGACCAGGACCGGTCGCGGTGGGACCGGGAAACGATCGTGGAGGCGGCCCGGCTGTTGACTCACGCCGCGCGGCACCAGCGCCCCGGCCAGTACCAGCTGCAGGCCGCGATCTTGGCCTGTCACGCCGAGGCCGAGCGCTGGCAGGACACCGACTGGGAACAGATCGTGCTGCTGTACGACATGCTGCTGCACCTGGCACCGTCTCCGGTCACCCGTCTGCACCGGGCCATCGCCCTGCGCTACACCGCGGGCCCGCAGGAGGCCATGAACGAGCTGGACACCCTCGCCGGCGTGTTGGATGGCTACCACCTCTTCCACGCCACCCGCGCGGAGTTGCTGCGCCAGCTCGGCCATCCCGATCAGGCCCGAGCCGCCGACCGCCGCGCCCTCGAGCTGACTGCCAACCCGGCCGAACAGGCCGTTCTCAAGCAGCGTATTTCCTGGACCTAGCCCCACGGCATCTGCACTGTGCAGGTGTCGTATCGGGAAGTTCGCCGATCGTCTCACTGGTATGGGGCGCAAGTGGTGGACGCTGATCGCGGTCTCGGTCGCGACCTTCATGCTGCTGCTCGACATCACGGTCGTCAACGTGGGGCTGCCGTCGATCCGCGAAGATCTCGGTGCCAGCTTCACCGACCTGCAATGGGTCGTCGACGCGTACGCCCTGTCGCTTGCCGCCCTGGTCCTGTCGGCGGGGTCTCTCGCCGACCGGTTGGGGCGTCGTCGGGTGTTCGCCGCCGGGCTGGGCATCTTCTCCGCGGCATCGCTGCTGTGTGCGCTGGCACCGGATCCGGTGTTCCTGAACCTCTCGCGCGCCCTGCAGGGGGTGGGTGGCGCGGCGATGTTCGCCGTCTCCCTCGCCTTGATCGCGCACGAGTTCCCGGCGGGCCGTGAGCGCGGCGCGGCCATGGGCGTGTACGGCGCCACGATCGGCGGCGCCGTGGCGATCGGCCCGCTCGTCGGAGGAATGCTCACCGACTCCCTCGGCTGGGAGTCGATCTTCTACCTGAACGTGCCCGTCGGGCTCGCGGCGATCGTCGTGACCTCCACGAAGCTGCGCGAGAGCCGCGACCCGAACGTGACGCGCCTTGACTGGATGGGCGTGGCGACTTTCAGCGGCGCGCTTTTCATGCTGGTGCTCGCGCTGCTGCGCGGCAACGACGAAGGCTGGGGCAGCGGCCTGATCGTGTCACTGTTCGCGGGCGCCGCGGCCCTCCTCGCGGCGTTCATCGCCATCGAGCACCGCGTCAGCCAACCCATGCTGCCGCTGGGCCTGTTCAGAAAGCCGGCGTTCATCGGGGTGCAGGTCGCCGCGTTCGCGATCTCCTGTGCGATGCTTGCCCAGTTTCTCTATCTGACCCTCTACCTGCAGAACTACCTCGGTCACACGCCGTTCGAGTCCGGCTTGCGCTACCTGCCGATCACCGTGGCCGCCTTCGTCTTCGCACCGCTCGCCGGCTTGCTCCTATCGCGCCTTCCCGCGCGGGTGATGATCAGCGCCGGGTTGGCTGCCGCAGGCGCCGGCCTGCTGCTCATGTCCGGCATCACCCCGACCTCCGACTGGACGACCCTGCTCGGCGGGTTCCTCGTCGCCGGAGCTGGCATCGGACTGCTCAACCCCACGATCGCGGACGTGGCGGTCGGCGTCGTTCCCGAGCAGCAGAGCGGAATGGCAAGCGGCATCAATGACACCTTCCGCCAGGTCGGGATCGCCGTGGGGATCGCCGCCTGGGGAGCCGTCCTCATCGACCGGGGAGTCGGCAAGGTCAGCGAGCTGACCGCGGGAACATCCGCCGCGACGGGCGACTACCCACGCGAGCTCGTCGAAGCCGCCTCCTCCGGCAACCTGGACCGGGCCATCGCGGCGGTCCCGTCACCGGCCCACGAACTGGTCGCAGACGCGGCCAGCCAGGGCTTCCTGACCGGCCTCAACGACATCCTGGTACTGGGCGCCGTACTCAGCTTCGCCGGCGCCCTCCTCGCGCTGTGGCTCATTCGGGAGCGCGAAATCCAGCGCGATGAGTCGGGGCGGGGGCTGAATTCCGCGGACGAGGCGGCCGCGCACGCAACCATTGAGCGCCCGCCCGACTCCAGCGACGCCGACGCTGTTGACGCCGACCTGGTCCACGTCTGGACCACAGCCCTCGCCACCTACCCGAGGGCGGCCGAACCAGGAGCCGCCGACGGCTCGCGTCAGAGCTGAGTCCTTGGGGCCAGTCGCCGGCGGGTGGGTGCGTCGGGGCGGACGACGCAGCGGACGTTCAGATGGCGGCGCGGCTGCCTAGACGGCGAGCCGCCTCGGTGAGGTGGATCGCGGCTCGGTCGATGTCCTGGTCGCTGGTCCAGCGCCCGACGGACAGCCGGATGGCTGCCAGGGCACGGTCGCGGTCGAGGCCCATCGCGGCAAGGACAGGTGAGGGATCGGTGGTTCCGGCGTGGCAGGCCGAGCCGGTGGAGGCGGCGGCGTCGGGGACGGCGGCGAGCAGTTCGTCGCCGCGGGCTCCGCTGATGCTGATGTTGAGGGTGTTGGGCAGCCGTCGTTCGGGATGGCCGTTGAGAACGACCCGGCCAGGTAGGGCGTGGGTCAGTGTTCGGTGCAGCCGGTCGCGTCGTGCTTGCAGCCGCTGAGGTCCGCCGTCGGCGAGGTCGGCGCGGGCGAGCTCGGCGGCAGCGCCCAGGGCTACGGTGAGCGCGACGTTCTCGGTGCCAGCCCGGATCCCGTGTTCCTGTCCGCCGCCGTAGATGACGGGCTCCAGGGCGAGGCCGGGGCGCACGTAGAGGGCGGCGATGCCCTTCGGGGCGTACATCTTGTGGCCGACGACGGTGAGCAGGTCGACGCCGAGCGCGGCGACGTCGACGGGGATCTTTCCCGCGGCTTGGGCGGCGTCGGTGTGGAACGGGAGGCCGTGGCCGTGCGCGATGCGGGCGAGGTCGGCGATGGGTTGGATGGTGCCGGTCTCGTTGTTCGCCAACATGATCGACACCAGGACGGTGTGCGGGGTGATCGCGGCGGCCAGGTCGCGGGGGTCTACGAGGCCGTGCCGGTCGACGGGCAGGACGGTGACGTCCACGCCGTGGAGCCGCTGCAGGGCCCGGCAGGTGGCCAGGACGGCGGGGTGCTCTGTGACCTGGGTGATCACATGTGCGCGGTGGGTCGGGTTGGCCAGGACGGTGCCCCGGATGGCGAGGTTGTTGGCTTCGGATCCGGAGCCGGTGAATACGATCCCATCGGCGGTGGTGCCGATGAGCGTGGCGACCTGCTCTCGCGCGATGCGTATCGCTTGGGCGGGTGCGGCGGCGTAGCGATGACCGCTGGAGGGGTTGCCGAACTGGGTGGCCAGGTACGGCTGGGCCGCGGCGGCCACCAGCGGGTCGACGGGGGTGGTGGCGTTGTAGTCGAGGTAGACCGGTCCGTTCGCCAGCCCCGGGTGGATGTCCATCATTCCTCCGTCGATGCGGGCGCGGCCTGCGCGCCGGGGTGGTGGGTTTCGTACATGCGGACGGCGACGACCAGCCCGGAGGCGGCGGTGATGGCGGCGACGAGCCAGATCGCGGCGCGTAGGCCGAGCAGGTCGGCGGTGATGCCGGCGACGAGCGCGCCGATGGCGTAGCCGCTGTCGCGCCAGAGCCGGTAGACGCCGACGGCGCGGGCGCGCCAGGTGGGGTGGGCGACGTCGCCGATGACGGCGAGCAGGGTGGGGTAGACCATGGCGGTGCCGGCGCCCATGAGGACGGCGCCGAAGGCCCAGGTGGTGAAGCCGGTGCCGGCGGCGACCAGGGCGATCCCGGCGGCCTGGGTGAGCATGCCGGCGGCGATGAGCCATTTGCGGCCCCACCGGTCGGACAGGGCGCCGGTGAGGGTCTGGCCGAGGCCCCAGACGGCCGGATAGATGGCGGCGAGCACGCCGATGCGTGCCACACCGAGGCCGCTGGTGGCGAACAAGATGGGGTAGAGGCCCCAGGCGAGGCCATCGTTGAGGTTGTTGACCATGCCGGCCTGGCTGGCCGCCGAGAGCGCCTTCTCGCGGATGCTGGTGAGTGTGAGGATCTGCCGGTCGGTCAGGTCCGCGTCGGCACGGGTGTATCCGCTGGCCTCGTGCCGGGCGTGGTGGTGGGTTTCACGGACGGCCAGTGTGGACAGTCCGAGTCCGAGGGCGGCGACGGCGAGGCCGAGCAGGAAGGGTGCGGGTCGCAGGCCGTGTTCGGCTGCCAGCCAGCCGGTGGCGAGGGCGGTGGCCGCGACGGCGGTGTAGCCGGCGGCCTCGTTCAGGCCCATGGCCAGGCCGCGCCGGGCGGGACCGACGAGGTCGATCTTCATGACGATGGTGGTGGACCAGGTCATGCCCTGGTTGATGCCGAGCAGGATGTTGGCGGCGATGACCCAACCCCAGTTGGGTGCCCAGATGAGCAGCAGCGGAACGGGTGCGCCGATGAGCCAGCCTGCGACCAGGATGGGTTTACGCCCGTACCGATCGGACAGGGCGCCCGCGGCGAGGTTGGTCAGCGCCTTGGTGAGGCCGAACGCGACGATGAAGGTCAGCGCGGCGGTGTAGGCGCTCAGGTCGAATACCTGGTCGGCCAGCAGCGGTAGGACGGTGCGTTCCTGGCCGATCATGGCGCCGACGAGGCCGTTGACCGCGACGAGCAGGGTGAACTGGGCCAGGTTGGCGCGCAGCCCGAGCCGCAGCGGGGCGGTGGCGGCTGGGCGGCTCATCCGGTGTGCAAGGGCCGGCCGGTCGCTTCGGACCAGTCTTCGGCGCCGCCGGCCACGATCGACAGGTCGGTGCGGCCGGCGCGTTCGAGGAGGCTGGCGGCGGTGGCGGCGCGCTCGCCGTGCCCGCACATGACCGTCGCCGGCCCGGCCGGCACGTCGTCGGTGCGGCCCGCAAGCGAGCCGAGCTCGATCAGGTGGGCGCCGGGTAGGTGCCCGGTGGCGTGTTCGGTTGCCTGGCGGACGTCGACCACGTTGCGGGTGTCCACATCGGCCGGTGACGCTACGGCGGTGGCGCGCAGCTGCCCGCCTGCCGCGACCCAGCCGGCGACTCCGCCCGCGAGCTCGCCGATCAGGTTGGCGTAGCCGATGTTGAGTGCCGGCCAGAGGATGTCGGCCGGGTCCTGGTCGGGGTTGCGCACGACGACGATCGGGACGTCGGCGGGCAGGAGCCAGCCCAGCCAGGTGGCGAACTGCGGGCGCAGGTGGACGGACACCGAGCCGGTGACATGCCCGGCGGCGTAGTCGCGCACCGGCCGCACGTCGACCAGGTTGGCGCCATCGGCGAGCAGGCGCCGAACCTGCGAGGCGTCCAGCAGGGGCAGCCGCGGCGGCGTGCGGATGAGGTCGGGGCCGCGCCGGTTCACCTCGGCCAGCCGGTCGAAGTACGCCGGATAGCTGCCCAGGCTGGCGAGCAACACGCGTACGAAGGTGTCCTCGTCGGGTGCGGTCAGCAGCGCGTTGCCCGCCCGCTCGGCTGCGATCGTGCTGGTGCGGGCGGCGCCGGGGGGAGCGGAGCAGAACGACCCGGCGCCGTGGGTCGGCCACACGGCGGTCTCGTCCGGCAGGGTGGCCAGCCGGCGCAACGACCGGTACTGCGCGCGGGCCAGGGCATCGGTCCGGTCGGCGCCGACCAGGTCGGTGCGGGCCGCGGCGCCTACGATCAGCGAGCCGCCGGTGAACACGCCGACCTCGGTCGTGCCGTCCAGGATCAGGTAGGACATGTGCTCCGGCGTGTGTCCGGGGGTGGCGATCGCGTGGAGGGTCAACCCGCCCAGGTCGACCTCGTCGCCGTCACCCACGCCGCGGTGTGGAAACTCCCGCCCGCCGGCGGCGGAGGCCAGGATCCGGGTGCCGTGGTCCGCGGCCAGCTGCCGGGCGCCGGACAGGAAATCGGCGTGCAGGTGCGTCTCCGCGGCGTATGCAATGCGCAGACCTCGGCGGTCGGCGGCCCGGCGCGCCGCGCGCAGGTCGAGGGACGGATCGACCGCGAGGGCTCGGCCATCGCCGAGGTCCAGCAGGTACGCGGAGTTGCCCAGACCCTCATCGACCAGCGGAATCAGCTGATCCATCGGCCCCCTCCTGTCGTGTCTTCCTCTGATACTATTCCATGGAACTTTGGAGGAGTACCGGATGGGTGACACCGCTCGCAAGGCGAGGCTGTTCGAGCAGCTGGCTCGGGTCGGCAAGGCCCTGGGCCATGGGAAGCGGCTGGAGCTGCTGGACCTGCTGGCGCAGGCCGAGCGCCCGGTCGACGCGCTCGCCACCGCATCGGGGTTGAACCTGACCACCGCGTCGGCCCACCTGCAGACCCTCAAGCAGGCCGGCCTGGTGGCTACCCGCCGCGAGGGAACCCGCATCTTCTACCGGCTGGCCGGCGAGGACGTGGCGGACCTGGTCGTCCGCGCCCGGGCCGTCGCGGCCGCGCACCTGCCGGACGTGGCCGCGGCCCGCGAGGCCTACTTCGGCGGCGCCGACGGTGTCGAGTCGATCGGGCGTGACGAGCTGCTCCGCCGGGTCACCGCCGGCGAGGTCACCGTGCTGGATGTCCGGCCGGCCGACGAGTACGCGGCCCTTCACCTGCCCGGCGCGGTCAACATCCCGATCGACCAACTCGCCGGCCGGCTCGACGAGCTGCCGTCGGACACCGAGGTGGTGGCCTACTGCCGCGGCCCGTACTGCATGTTCGCCCACGAGGCGGTCCGGCTGCTTGGCGCGCGTGGCCGCCGGGCGCGCCGGTTGGACGACGGCGTCATCGAATGGCGGCTGGCCGGACAGGCGCTCGCCGCAGCCTGACCGCAATGGACCACGGGGGAGGAACCGGATCGTGAGCCCGGCCATGAATGCGATCGGCATCGTGGTGTCCGACATGGACGCCGCGATTGCCTTCTACGCCGAGCTCGGCCTGGACCTCACGTCGACGCCCGGAGATCACCTAAGTTGAGGCTGGCCACCGAGACGTCCTGTCCACGTAGACGCCGGGCAGGGAATGCCACGCGGCAGGCTGCCAGTCTGTCTCGCCTTCCAGTTCCCGACCCTGGCCGAGGTGGATGCCACCTTCGCCGAACTGACCACGGCCGGCTACCGCGGGCTGCGCGCGCCGTGGGACGCATTCTGGGCGCCTGGTACGCCACCGTGCTCGACCGGGACGGCAACGGCATCGACCTGTGGCGTACCGGCCGGCTGACCCAGGTGGGGGCCCACCCTGCCGCTGTCACGGCGATGGCTTGCGGGCGTGCAGCCGTTCGACGGTGCCCAGCTTGAGTTGCTGCGATTCGACGATCTGCAGGCCGGCGGCGGCGAGCATGGGTGCCGGCCGGCGGGTCTGGTACTCCCCGGCAGTGCGCACGGTGAGCACGTCGATCAGCCGCTGCACGGCCCAGACCGGCCACCAGCGGCTGCCGATGTGGTCGAGCAGCAGCAGCCGGCCACCCGGCCGCAGGACCCGGGCCATCTCCGCGATCGCCCTGGCGTGGTCGGGGATCGTGCACAGCGACAAGGTGCACACCACGGTGTCGAAGCTGCCATCGGCGAACGGTAGATCCTCGGCGTCCGCCTCCCGCAACTCAACCTCGCGCCCGAGTTCGGCCGCGCGGGTGCGCGCGATGTCCAGCATCGCCGGGCTCAGCTCGACGCCCGTGACCGTCACCTCCGCCGGGTAGAAGGGCAGGTTGCGTCCGGTGCCAACCGCCACCTCCAGCACCTCGCCGGTGGCGCGCGAGCACACCCACTCCCGCCCGCCGCCGAACTGCACCTTCTCGAAGAACCTGATGTCCCGGTCGTAGCGGGGAGCCATCGCCTCCCACACTCGTCGGGCCTTAACCGTCGGATCCTCTGTCGTCGTCACGATTTCCTCCCCAATCGGCTGGCAATGGCAGGCGGTCCGCGCTCTTCTGGGCCGCGGCGCCGATGACGCCGCCGATCGCCTGCCGGACCCGGTCGGCCGCGTCGGCCGGGTCGGGCCCGCCGGCGTCCAGCCAGGCGGTGATGGCCTCGATCGCCACCACCGGGGTCAGCTGGGCCGCCCAGCGCGCCCACCGCTGATCCGGCACCATGGCCTGGATCTGCAGGTACGCGATGTTGGTGATCTCCTCGCGGAACTGGTCGGCCTGGGCCTGGAACTCCGGTTCCCGCGCGGCATGGTGAAACAACAGCCGGAAGCCGGCCGGCTCCGCCGCTGCAGCGGCCATCAGCCCGTCGATGCTCGCCCCGGTGAACCCGCCCACCGGCTCAGCCACGTGGGTGGACAACAGGCCGCAGAACCGGTCGAGCACCGCCTGGTACAGGTCCGTCTTCGACTCGAAGTGCCGGTACAGGATCACCTTGGTCACCCCGGCCTCGGCGGCGATGTCGTCCAGGCTGGTCGAGGCGAACCCCGTCCGGGCAAACGCCGTGGTCGCCGCGGCCAGGATCTGCTCACGCCGCTGCACCCGCGGCAGCCGCCGCACCTTCGTCTGCGTTCGCGCCGGCATCCAACCCCCCATCGCACTTGTTGACTCCGGAGTATACAACGGCTTATGTTTACTGCAAAGGATACAAACGAGCCGGCGTGAGGCGGTGGCTGCGGTGGGGGACCCGATCATCAGGGTCGAGGGCGCGGTGAAGGTGTTCCGCGGCGGCGTGCGTGCCCTGGACGGGCTAGACCTGACCGTCGAGCCGGGCATCGTCTACGGGCTCCTTGGTCCCAACGGGGCGGGCAAGACGACACTGATCCGGATCCTGGCCACCCTGCTGCGGCCCGACGCCGGCGTCGTGCGGGTCGCCGGCATCGACGTGCGGCGCGACCCGGACACGGTGCGGACCTGCATCGGCCTGGCCGGCCAATACGCCGCGGTCGACGATCACCTCACCGGCCGGGAGAACGTCGAGATGGTCGGCCGCCTTTACGGGCTGTCGCGCCGCGACGCCCGCCGCCGCGCCGCTGAGACGTTGGCGCGTATCCAGCTCGACGGCGCCGCCGACCGCCAGGTCAAGACGTACTCCGGCGGGATGCGCCGGCGCATCGACCTGGCCGCCTCGCTCGCCGGCCGCCCGCAGGTGCTGTTCCTCGACGAACCCACCACCGGCGTCGATCCGGCCAGCCGCCGCGACCTGTGGGACGTGATCCAGGACCTGGTCGGCGACGGCACCACCGTGGTGCTGACCACCCAGTACCTCGAGGAGGCCGACCGGCTCGCGCACCGCATCGGCGTCATCGACCGCGGCCGGCTGGTCAGCGAGGGCACGCCGGAACAGCTCAAGGACCGCACTGGCGACGCCGTCCTGCGACTGTCCATTCCGGACGCTCAGCTGGCGACGGCCAACACTGTCCTGCAAGCACTCGGCCCGCAGCCATCCGGACACGACCGGCAACGGGGCACGCTGATCCTGCATGCCACCGACGGCGTCGCCACCCTCAGGGAGGCGTTGCGCCGCCTCGACGCGGCTGACGTCATCCCCACCGACGTCGGTCTGCACAAGCCGACACTCGACGACGTATTCCTGGCCCTGACCCGTCACCGCACCGCCGACGATACCCAACACTCCGCGGCCGTGTGAGGAGCAACCGTGAGCATCCCCGTCACCGCCACACCGCGGCGCCTCGGCCGCGCCGTCGCGCACACCGGTGTCATCACCCGACGCAACCTGCTCGGCAACCTCCGCCGGCCCGATGTGCTGCTGCTGTCGACCATCCAGCCGGTCACGTTCATGCTGATGTTCCTGTACGTCTTCGGCGGCGCCATCGAACAGGCCCTGCCACCGGCCGCGGCGGGCAGCTACGTCAACTGGCTCATTCCCGGGATCCTCGCCCAGTCCGCGGTGTTCGGCGCCACCCCGACCGCGTTCGGGCTCAACCAGGACCGCGCGACCGGCGTGATCGACCGCTTCAGGTCCCTGCCGATGGCCCGCTCCGCCGTGCTGGCCGGCCGTACCCTGGCCGACCTGCTCCGCAGCGCGTTCGTCCTCGCCTTGCAGCTCGGGGCCGGCATCGTGCTCGGATTCCGCTGGCAGACCAGCCTCGTAGGCCTGGCCGCCGCGGTCGGCTTGGCGCTCGCCTTCGGGTACGCCTGCTCCTGGATCACCGCCACCATCGGCCTGGCCGTCAAGAACCCGGAAGCCATCCAGGCCGCCGTCTACATGGTCGTCTTCCCGCTCACCCTGCTCAGCTCGGTGTTCCTGCCCACCCGGACCATGCCTGGCTGGCTGCAGGCCTTCGCCGACCACCAACCCATCACCGCGGCCGCCAACGCGCTACGCGGCCTCACCCTCGGCGAGGGCGCCCTCGCCCCCGGGCAGACCGTCACCGGGCAGACGCTGCTGGCCCTCGGTTGGACGGTGTGCATCATCGCGTTGTTCGCCCCGCTCGCCGTGCGGGTCTACCGTCGCAGCATCAGCTAACCCGACGCCGCGCACAAACGGAGGGCACGGTGACCGACGCTGACACCGCCGCCGACCGGCGCTGGCTTGACGCGACGTGGCCGTTCGTGCGCGAACACCTACCGCCACCACCGGGCCGAGTGCTGGACGTCGGCTGTGGCCCCCTCGGCGGGTTCGTCCCGGCGCTGCGAGCCGACGGGTACGACGCCGAAGGCATCGACCCCGACGCCCCGGACGGCCCGCACTACCATCGGGTCGAGTTCGAGGCGTACGCCACAACGCAGCCGGCCGACGCCATCATCGCCTCCACGTCTCTGCACCACGTCGCGGACCTCGACATCGTGGTAGACCTGATCATCCGGCGCCTCGAGCCCGACGGCGTCCTAGTGGTCGTGGAATGGGCCCGAGAACGGTTCGACGAGGCAACCGCACGGTGGTGCTTCGAGCGGCTCGCCAACGACGAACTCGGCTGGCTGCACCGGCACCGCGACGACTGGCTCACCTCAGGCGATGCCTGGGATGCCTACCTCAACGGCTGGGCGGACAGCGAGGGCCTGTACACCGGTGACGACATCCTGCGCGCGCTCGCCGCGCGACTCGACACCCGGCAGCTCGCCCGCGGACCCTACTTCTTCCCCGACCTCTCCGGCGTCACCGCCGCCGACGAGCAGACCGCCATCGACGCCGGCCACATCCAAGCCAACGGCATCCGATACGTCGGCCGCCCGCTGACCGACACCCA
>NZ_DASYTH010000065.1:0-3084 GCF_036002505.1 Actinophytocola sp.
GGCGATCTTGTTCAGCGATTCTGCGGCCGAACGTGATACGCGAGTGGACCGTCGGGATCGAGGTAGAGCACCTCGCCCGCGCCCCACGGGTTCAGCCCGTCGTCCAGATGAGCCAGCCGGGGCTCCTGATACGAGCGGTCATCGTCGTCTTCGACCCTGCCCGCGACACGATGCAGCCAGCGGCCACTCGAGCGCACCGTGCGCTCATCGGCACGTCCGCTTAACCTGTCGGCGGCTGGAGAGTGCGCTTCTTGATGGAACCGCGGCGGGGGGTCGGGCGTTGGTCGGCCGGTGCGCCTGCCCGAGGATGGCGCCGTGACGCGCGCAGCGGTGTGGGAGCAAGAGCTGAGCGCTGCGGAGCGTGCCGCGCTTCACCCCGGGCTGCCGCAGGAGCTCAACCGACGGCCGGACGTGCTGGTGGTCGGCGGTGGGGTGATCGGCCTGGCGACGGCGGTCGCTTGTCGGATCGCTGGCCTGGGCAGTGTGGTGGTGATCGAGCGGGCCGAGCGGCTGGCCTCGGCGGCGTCCGGTGGCAACGGCGGCGCGATCGCCCCGGACATGCACGCGCTGACCGACTCGGCTGAGTTCGTCGCGTTCGGTCGCGCCAGTCTGGCCCTGTACCGGCGTCTCGACGCGCAGTGGAACGGCGCGATCGGGCTGCGCACCACACGCTGGCTGCAGATGTTCCCCGCGGCCGGCGGGCCACCCGCACTGCCGGTGGGACCGCAGTTTGAGCTGCTCGACGGCGCGGGCATCCGTGTGCTGGAGCCCGACCTAGCGCTGTCCGAGGGCTGCACCGCGCTGCTGGTCGGGGGACAGGGCGCGGTCAACCCGCAACGACTGGCCGCCGCCCTGGCCGGTCGCGCCGGCATCGTGGCGAGCGGCGTCGAGGCGACCGGTGTCCGCGTGCGCGGTGACCGGATCACGGCGGTGCACACCAGCGCCGGTGACTTTCAGCCAGGCGCGCTGGTCGTGGCCACCGGGCTGATCCCGCCGCCGTGGTCGCAGCCGGTACGCCAGCGATGGGTCAAGGGACACCTGCTCGCCACCGCGCCCGGGCCCTGGCAGTTGAACAGCGTCGTTAGCAGCGACCAAGGCGGCGTATCCCCGCTGCCCGCAGGGGGCATCCTTAGCGGCGGGACCCTCGACCACGGCGACACCTCCCCCGAGCCGCGGCCCGAGATCGTTGCGGGCCTGGTGGCAGGTCTGCACCGGCTCCTGCCCGCAACACGCCACGCGCCGCTCACCCACCGGTGGTGCTGCTTCCGACCCGTCATCGACGGCCGGCACCCGGTCATCGACCAGCTCCCCGGCACTACCAACGGCTGGCTCAGCGCCGGACATTTCACCACAGGCGTCCTGATGGCCGCCGCCACCGGCCAAGCCCTGGTCTCCTGGATCCTCAGCAACACGCGCCCACCCGAGACAGCCACCTTCGACCTACCGACGCACAAACCGATCGCCAGTTCGGTATGGGCTATGTGATCTGCGATCACGTCGTCACCCCGGTGGCTGGGTGTGGCTTCCCCGGTGCGCGACCCGTCCTGGCCGCTGGATGTGCGGATAGTTGGTGCGCTCGGGTGGGAGTCGGAGCCCGGGGTGGTCCCGCTGCTGAGAGGGCGCGGGGACGCCTTCCCGTGCGTCCCCGCGCCCTCTGGATGGGATGGGTGGTGTTACGAGCCCAGGGTCAGACCTTGAGGTGGATCGGACCTGATGAGATCGGGTCCGGGGTGGCCTGGAGCGTGTTTCCGGTCTCATCTGAGACGAAGGTGCCCGAGTAGGTCACCTCTTGCAGGAACAGGCTCTGCCCGGACGGGCAGCTGAAGTCCCCGGGGCTGGGCGGACCCACCGTCAGGCTGGCCGTGGTCTGCCCGTGGCGCACCGGGAACGTGCCGGTTGTGGTCAGCGAGGTCGACACGGTCTAGGCAAGGTCCGGCCGCGTGCAGCTGAACCGGCCGACTCGCCGTCCCGCTCCTCCACGCTCGGCGTTTGCGGGGTTTCGGTTCCCACCGGAGGTCATCGTGCTGGCGGTGCGCTGGTATCTGCGGTTCGGGCTGTCCTACCGCGACGTCGAGGAGCTACCGGCCGAGCGTGGCATCGAGGTGGATCACGTCACCGTGCACCGGCGGTACAGCGATTACCCCGCTGCTGGCTGACGCGGCCCGGTTCGGCCGGGCACCGGGTCGGCGACCGCTGGCAGGTGGACGAGACCTACGTGAAGGTCGCCGGCCGCTGGGTCTACCTCTACCGGGCGGTCGACCAGCACGGGCAGGTCATCGACGTGTACGCGTCGACTCGCCGGGATGCGGGGGCGGCTCGCCGGTTCTTTCACAAGGCGAGGATCGCCACCGGTGTGGCGCCGGTGGAGGTCGTCACCGACCGGGCGCCCACCTGCCCGCGAGTCCTGGATGCGCTGTGGCCGGCGGCCTGGCACCACGTCGGGCGATACGCGACCAACCGGGTCGAGGCCGACCATGCGCAGCCGGAACGTCGGCTGCGTGCGATGCGTGGAATCAAGACCATGACCGGGCTCCGGATCCTCGCCGCCGGACACGCCTTCGGCAGAACCTGCGCCGCGGCCACTAGGAGTCCTATGTCAAGCGCCGCGGGTGTCAGGCGGCTATGACGGTCTCGGTTGGGTTCGGTGAGGCGGTGCGCTGGTCGGCGCGCATGGCGCTGAAGACGGCGTCGGAGAGGCGTCGGCGCAGCAGCCGAAGGGCGGCGGTCGTGTCCTTGCCGCGGGCCGCTTGTTTGGCGAGGTAGGCGTGGCCGGGGCCAATGCCGCGAGCCTGGGTGACGGCGATCATGTGCAGGGCGCAGTTCATTGACCGGTTGCCGCCCCGGTTGAGTCGGACCTTGCCGGCGCTGGCGCCGGACCATACCGGGACTGGTGCGGTGCCGGTGAAACGGGCGAAGGCATCCATGTTCCGGAACCGGTGCACTCCGGCGGTCTCCCCGATGATCACCGCGGCCGATAGCACCCCGCAGCCGGGGATGGCCAGCAGCGAGGAAGCGATCGCCTGGACCAGGTGCCGCAGCTCGGCCTCGAGCGCGTTGATCTGATGGTTGAGCTCGTCGCAGCGA
>NZ_DASYTH010000066.1:0-9526 GCF_036002505.1 Actinophytocola sp.
ACGTTCAGGACACGTCGGCCGGGTTGGCGAGCCAGGTGTTGCACTGGTAGGTGCGGTTCTTCTGCGCTCCCTGCTCCCACCAGCTGATCGAGTGCGCGTCGCTGCCGTGGTCGCGTGGCTGGCCCTGGTTGTGGTCGCCGCGGTCCTGGGTCGTCCGCGCCTCCTGCAGGACGTTCTGATCCACCGAGCCGCGGGAGTACGTGGCCGCCAGGAACATCCCGGAGAAGCACTGCGCCTGCAGCTCGAGCCGCCGGGACAGCTCCAGGCCGGCCACGGTGTCGGCGCCCGCGTCGTAGCGCAGGTCCCAGTACGCCGCCTGCACCCCAGAGAGCTCCTGCACGTGGTGGCCGTACTCGTGCGCGAGCACCGCGAGGTAGACCCCGGGATGGGCGCCGTACAGGTCGGTCTGCAGCGCGCCGAACGGCAGGTAGATCGTGTGGTTGCGCGGGCAGTAGAACGCCGCGAAGCTGCGGCCCTCGCTGCCGGTGCACGGGCTGTTCACCCCGCCGTTGCCGGGCGCCTCCAGGCTCGGCGGGGAGTACGGCAGCCCGGCGCGCTGCAGCACCGGCGCCCAGGTGGCCTCCAGGCAGGGCAGGGCGCTGGCGAAGAACGCCGCCGCGCTCTGCGGGTCGGTGCGCCAGCGGGCCAGGGTGCAGGTCACCGCCGGCGTGCCGAAATCTCCGGCGAACAGTGGGTTGTTCCCCAGCGCGGGCACCGGCCGCGGCCCGGCCGGTGCGGTGCTGGCCGGCGTCGACCTGGTCGTGGTGATCAACGAGGTGGTGGTCGTGGTGGTGGTCGTCGCCCGGCTCGTCCGCCTCGTCGTGGTGGTCGCCGCGGTGTCCGGGGTGGACGATCGGGTCGAGCTGGCGGCGGGGTAGTCGTACCCGGCGTCGGCCACGTGGTTCTTCTTACCGGTCAACGTGATCACACCGACCAGCCCGGCGGCGACCACGAGTGCGGCGACCAGCACGGTGGCCACCACGGCCCCGGTGTTCGACCGCCGCGGCGCGAACGCCCCCGGGTGGGACGGCAGCGTCCACGGCGGAAGCGTGGAGCCGCCCGGACGAGGCGGCCAGCCGGTCCCCGGTGGTGGACCCACCCAGCCCGGCGGAGCACCGGGCGGGGCTTGCCAACCGGGCGGTGGACCCGGCCAGCCAGGCGCCGCGCCCCGCGGTCCGGGTGGCGGGCTCTGCCAGCCGGGTGACGGCCCCTGCCATCCCGGCGGCGGGCGGTAGCCGGGTGGGGGTGGGCCGGGGCGCGGCGGCAGCGGGCGGGCCACCGGCGGCGGGGCGACCGGGCGCGGCGGTGGATACGGGCCGTACGGGCCGCCCGGCGGCTGGTTCATCCCCTCGTTCCCCCATGCGCTGATCTGGTTGGACCGCCGGTGAGCTTAGGGCCGCTGGGCTATTGTCCGCAGGCGTGTCAGCGAAATGGGGGATGCCCGCCGCCGTGGCCATC
This sequence comes from Actinophytocola sp., assembly GCF_036002505.1. Taxonomy (GTDB): domain Bacteria; phylum Actinomycetota; class Actinomycetes; order Mycobacteriales; family Pseudonocardiaceae; genus DASYTH01. The sequence goes on from NZ_DASYTH010000066.1 coordinate 1,459, forward strand.
GGGCTGGCGTTAGCGGCGTTCGGCGCGGCGCAGCCGTCGATTCCGCCTCCGCCGCCGGGCGGACCCACGATCAACTTCACGGTTCCGCCGCGCCCCTCCGGCGGCTCCGGCATCCTGCAGCCCACCACTCCGTCGACACCGCGCCCCAGCACCGAGCGCCCGAGGCCGCTGCTGCCGCAGAGCATCAACGTGGCGCTGAAGGTGGAGCGCGACGGCCGGCTGACCGTGGCCGAGACCGTGTTCGTGCAGGCCGGAAAGACCATGACCCGGCGCGCCCCGCTGCGGATCGGCTCCGGCGGCGACCGGGAGCGGGTGTTCACCATCCGCGACCCCGCGACGGACGGGAACGCCAGCACCGAGATCACCGCCGACGAGCTCGTGCTCAGGTTCGGCGAGGGTGCCAGCACCGTGACGTACACAGTGGACGGTGCGGTGACCGACCTCGGCGATCACGTGGAGGCGCGCTGGCAGGTGGCCGGCGGCTGGGACGTCCAGGTGCGGTTCCTGCGCGCCTCGTTCCTCGCGCCGGAACCGCCGGGCTCGGTGGTGTGCCTGGCCGGCGTCCTCGGCTCGACCTCGCCGTGCGAGTCCGCGGCCACCGACCACGGCGGCGTGCTCCGGGTCGTCCAGCAGAACCTCAAGCCCGGCAACCGGATCGACCTGTCCGTCAGCCTGCCGCCGGGCACCCTGCCGGCCAACGCCCGCTTCGACGCATCGTCCACAAAGGCTGGTGCGTTCGCGCTCACCCCGGCCAGCGGCATCGGCCTGGGCGCGCTGACCCTGCTGGTACTGGGCGGTTTCCTGCTCCTGTGGCTGGCCCGCGGCCGCGACGCGCGGGCCCTGGCCACCGACGTCGGCCCGGTGGATGTCCTGGTGCGCGAAGGAGACCGGGTCTCGTTCGCCTCCCCGGACGGCGTCCTCCCCGGCCAGATCGGCACCGTCGTCGACGAGCGGGTGGACCCTACCGACCTCGCCGCCACCGTGCTCGACCTCGCCGTCCGCAACTACCTCTGGATCTCCGAGCAGGGTTCCGAGGACTGGCTCCTGGTCCGCCGCAACCTACCCGACGACGCGCTCACCGCCTACGAGAGCACCGTCCTCGACGCCCTGCTGCCGAATGACCGGGTCCGCCTCTCCGATCTGTCCACAGTGGACACCAAGCCGATCCGTGACGCCCTCTACGCCGACGTCGTGGCCCGCAACTGGTTCACCCACCGCCCCGACCGCGAACGCGCCCGCTGGACCGTGGCCGGCGCGGCCCTGACCGTCCTCGGCATCGCCGCCACCGTGGTCCTGGCCGTCACCGCCGGCCACGCCCTGATCGGCCTCGCCCTGGTCATCGGCGGCCTCGCGCTGATCCTCGGCGCCCGCTGGATGCCGGCCCGCACCCGCCGCGGCAGCGTCCTCGTCCAGCAGGTCCGCGGCCTGCTCACCTACCTCCGCGGCGCTGACCCCACATCCCTGCCGGCCGCCGACCGCGACACCGTGATCGCCCGCTCGTTCCCCTACGCCCTCGTCCTCGGCGACACCGACCACTGGCTCGCCATATCCGGCGACACCCTGCACTGGTACGAGGGCACCCCGGCCAACATCCCGAAGTTCCTCATCGCGCTGACGGGCCACCTCCACTAGTGACTGTGTTGGCGCCTCACGTCGTCGTGTTTGCCTGCTGCGTCGGTGTGTTGGCGTGTCACGTCGTTGTCTTGTCCCACTGGGGTGCGCCACCGGCCAACATGCCAACGCCACGGGCCAACTTGTCGACGTCAGGGGCCAACACAACGATGTCAGGGGCCAAAACGCCTGGTTAGAGGGTCACGGCCAGCCGGTGGTCGTGGGCTTTGCCGTGCGGGACACAGGGGTCGCCGACGGGACGGGGGCAGAGGATCCAGTGTTGCGTCGCGCGGGCGCGGTAGAGGCGGAACGGGCCGGGCTCGCGGAGTTCGTCGGCGGCGAAGACCCGGGCGCCGCGGGCCGGCGGGCCGGGGTAGACCTGCAGCCCGCGGTCGAAGTCCGCGCCGGTCACCTGGACGGCCTCGGCGGCCAGGTACACCGCCTGCGCCCGCGCCTGGTTGGGCCGCAGCTGCGAGTTGAAGATCACGATGCTGAGCTGCGGCCGCTCGGCCAGGTTCACCGAGTGCGCGGCGTCGGGCGCGGAGATCCAGTAGAAATCCACGTAGTCCTCGGTCGCGAAGTACACCGGCGACACCCAGGGATGGCCCGTCGCGTCGGCGGTGCTCAACGTCATGAACACGTTGGCGTCGATGATGTCTCGGACAAGATCCGCTTCATTGCTCATGCTGGCCCACCTTATCGTCGCCGAGCGCACCGGTGTTACCCCGTTTGAGCTGCGAATATATCCCTACGAGTGATGCTCGCAGACACATTGACACGCGCGGTAATGTGCGCTCCTTCACCGCTGTGACGACCCCGACGGGAGTGCTCCATGGCCAGGTCCGCGCGGCTCCTGATCGTGGCGGCCACGGCCGGGTTCATGGTGACCGCGGGCGCGGCCACCAGCCAGGCGCAACCCGACGCGGGCCCGGCCGAGGTGCCCATGCCGCGGATCGTGATCGCGGACGCCACCTGTGACCTCGGCGGCGCCAAGGTCACGGTGTGGATCGACGAGACCGGCGACCAGCCGCGGCACGTGCGGCTCGACCGGCTGCGTCCCGATCAGGCGACCCAGACCAGGGACAGCGCGTTCGACTCGGACCACATCCAGCACAAGGTGGTGTTCGAACCGGTCCCCGCCGGCGACTACACGGTGCACGTCGACGGTCTCGACGGACCGCAGGACGACGTCCCCGTCGTGGTCAAACCCTGTGGCGACAAGGGGTCAACCGGCAAGCCGCTCGCGGTGGAGGTCGCCTGCAAGGCCGGCTGGGGCCTGGTCACGTTCACCGTCGCCAACCCGCGCAGCGGTGCCGTCGACTACGACCTGCTGGTCGGCGGGTTCCAGCAGTACCAGGCGACCCTGGGCCAGGGCGTGTTCCTGCGGGTCGCCTTCAACGCCTTCGACAACAAGGTGGACGACGGTGCCTACAAGGCCGAGCTCAAGGTGGGCAAGGACGTCGTCGCCACCGAGAAGTTCAGGGTCACCTGCGCGGCCGGAAACGCGCCCACCCTCGACATCACCGCACAGTGCGATGCGAACACCGCCCGAGTGAGTGTCGGCGTCCTTAACCCGAACAGGACAACAATCGACTACACGGTCGTGTTAAAGGGCCAAACACAGCGCCTATCCGTGGCCGGTGGCGTCCGCGGCACCGTCACGTTCCCCGGTATCCCGAATGGCGAGAATCCGGTTCAGGTCACCGGCGGGAACACCGGGACCACCGGCAAGGCGACCGTGCAGTGCGGTACGGAAACCACCACCACGACCCCACCGGCGACCACCACGGCCGCGACTTCGACCACCACGGCGGCACCGGCGCCGCAGGGGCGGTCCGGCGGGTTGGCGAGCACCGGCGTGATGGTCGGCGCGCTGGTCGGACTCGGCGCGCTGGCCCTGCTGCTCGGGGTCGCGCTGCGGCTCATGGGCCGGTGGCGAGCGCGCCGGGACTGACCCCGCGGCGAGCCCGTAGGCTGCGAAGGTGACCCAAACCGAGTTCGACAGGTTCACCCTCGCCAACGGCCTCCGTGTGGTCCTCGCCCCCGATACCACCTCGCCGGTCGTCGGCGTGAGCGTGCACTATGACGTGGGCTTCCGCTCCGAGCCCGAGGGACGCACCGGCTTCGCGCACCTGTTCGAGCACCTGATGTTCCAGGGCAGCGAGAGCCTGGAGAAGCTCGCGCATTTCCGGCATGTGCAGTCCGCGGGCGGCACCTTCAACGGCTCGACGCACCCGGACTACACCGACTACTTCATGGTGCTGCCGTCCGCCGGGCTCGAGCGCGCGCTGTTCCTCGAGGCGGACCGGATGCGCGCGCCGAAGCTGACCGAGGAGAACCTGCGCAACCAGATCGACGTGGTGAAGGAGGAGATCCGGCTCAACGTGCTGAACCGGCCGTTCGGCGGGTTCCCCTGGATCCTCCTTCCGCCCGTGCTGTACCGGACGTTTCCCAACGCGCACAACGGTTACGGTGACTTCACCGACCTGGAGAACGCCAGCCTCGAGGACTGCGCGGCGTTCTTCGACACCTACTACGCGCCGGCCAACGCGGTGCTCACGGTGGCCGGTGATCTCGACATAGCACAGGTCAGATCGTTGGTGGAGAAGCACTTCGGCGACGTCCCGGCGCGCCCGGCCCCGGTCCGCCCGTCGTTCGCCGAGCCGCCCCCGGACGGTGAGCGGCGCGGCGAGCACGCCGACACGCACGCCCCGCTGCCGGCGCTCGCCGTGGGCTACCGGCTGCCCGACCCGGTCGCCGACATCGAGGCGTACGTGGCGAACGTGGTGCTCGCCGGCGTGCTGGCCGACGGCGCCGGCTCGCGGCTCAAGCAGCGTCTGGTGCACCGCGAACCGCTGGTCACCGACGTCAACGCGGGCTGCGGGCTGTTCGGGCCGTTCGAGGCGCGCGACCCGGACACGTTCACGATCACCGCCATGCACACGGCCGCGGTCAGCGAGGACACCGTGCTCGGCGCCGTCGACGAGGAACTGGAGAAGGTCGCGGCGAGCGGCCCGAGCGAGGAGGAGTTGGCGAAGGTGACCGCGCGCTGGGTGGCGAGCCTGCACCGCGAGCACGACCGGTTGGTGCCGAGGACCCTGGCGCTCGGTTCGTTCGAGCTGCTGCACGGCGATCCCGCGCTGGTCTACCGGCTACCGGGCCTGATCGAGTCGGTCAGCCAGGACGCGGTCGCGGCCGCGGCCACGCTGCTGGGCCCCGAATCCCGCGCGGTGCTGACCGTGCGCCCGGCGGGTGGTGAATCATGAGCAGGACGGCGGAACAGATCGGCCGCACCGAGCTGGGCCCGCGCCCCGTTCCCGCCCTTGGCGAGCAACGGGTCGCCACCGATCTGTCCTCAGTGGACACGTTGCTGCCCAACGGTCTGCGGGTCATCGTGGTGCACCAGCCGGCCGTGCCGATGGTCGAGCTGCGCCTGCGGATCCCGTTCGCCGGAACGGATCCGATGCACGCCGCCCGGGCCGAGGTGCTCACCGCGACCATCCTCACCGGCACCGACCGCCGCGACCGGGTCGCCGTGGACACCGACCTCGCGCTGGTCGGTGCCGACCTCGACGCCGGCGTCGACCCGGAACGCCTGAGCATCAGCGGAAACGCGCTCGTCTCCGGCTTCGACACGTTGATGGACGTGCTGGCCGACGCGCTGACCGGCGCGGTGTACCGGGACGACGAGGTGCACCGCGAGCGGGACCGGCTGGTCGAGCGGATCACCGTGGCCCGCTCCCAACCCGGCACGATCGCCCGCGAAGCCCTGCAGAAGCACCGTTACGGCGACCACCCGTACACCCGCGAGATGCCCGAGGCCGGCGACGTGGCCCGGGTGACGCCCGAGGAGGTGCGTGCCCTGCACCGGGCCGCCGTCCTGCCCCGCGGCTCGGTGCTCGTCATCGTCGGCGACCTCGACCTCGACCGCGCCGTGGCACAGGTCGAGTCCGCCACCGCCGCCTGGGTCTCCGACTCGAGCGCCGTCGTCCTCCCGGCCCTACCCGCCGTCACCGGCGGCGATCTGCTGCTGGTGCACCGCCCCGGCGCCGTCCAGTCCCAACTCCGGATGTCCGCCCAAGCCATCACCCGCACCGACCCCCGCTACCCCGCACTGCAGCTGGCGAACCTCGCCTACGGCGGTTTCTTCTCCTCCCGCCTGGTGGAGAACATCCGCGAAGGCAAGGGCTACACCTACTACGCCCGCTCCGCCCTCGAGTTCACCCCCAGCGGAGCCACCCTGCTGCTGGAAACCGACACGGCCAACGCGGTGACCGCCGCCGCCCTGCTCGAGATCCGCTACGAGCTCGGCCGGTTCGGCCTCGTCCCACCCAAAGAGTCCGAAGTGGACACCGTGCGCCGCTACGCGATCGGCTCGCTGCTGATCGGCACCGCCTCGCAGAGCGGTCTGGCCAGCCAACTCGCCGCGCTCGCCGCCCTCGGCCTCGGCATGGACTGGCTCGTCGGCCACCCGGCCCGCCTCACCACCGTCACCGCCGAACAAGTGGCCGAAGCCGCGCTGGAGTTCTTCGCCCCGGCCCACTTCACCGGCGTCATCGTCGGCGACGCCGAGCAGCTCGGCACCCTTCTGGCCCTCGGCGGCGTCCTGATGCCATGACCTTCACGCTCGGAGACATCCCACCCTTATCCCGGTCCACAGTAGACCGCAGCGAGCATCTGCGGGCCGACACCGAACGCCTGGCCGACCTGTGGTCCACCGGCCGAGTGATCGTCGTCGACCGCAAGGGCCGCACCCCCGTCCGGCCCGACGGCAGCGCCCTCGTCGACCGTCCCGCCACCGACCTCGCCGCCACCCCGCCCGACCAAGCGGTGCTGCTGGGCGAAAAGGATGGCGCCGGCTGGTTCGCCATCCCCGCCACCGAGGAGTTGTCGGAAGGCACCCGCCCGCCCCCCAACTCCTGGGCCGTATGGCCCGGCGCAAGCTCCTCAACGGGCGAACAATGGCACGACCTCCGCTCCATCGGCGGCCTCCTCGACGACACCTCAGCCGGCCTGTTCACCACCGCCGTCGCCCTGTTCAACTGGCACGCGCGCGCCCGCTACTGCGCGAAATGCGGCGCACCAACCCAATTCGCCAGCGCCGGCTGGGCAACCCGCTGCACCGGATGCAACCGCGAGGAATATCCCCGAACCGACCCCGCGGTAATCTGCCTCGTCCACGACGAAACAGGCCCCAACGGCGAACACGTCCTGCTGGCCCGCCAACCAATCTGGCCTCCCGACCGTTACTCTGTGCTCGCCGGGTTTGTCGAAGCGGGCGAGTCGCTCGAAGCCTGCGTAGAACGCGAAATCCGCGAAGAAGTCGGCATCGATGTGCACGACATTCACTATCTTGGCAGCCAACCCTGGCCGTTCCCTCGCTCGATAATGATCGCCTTCACGGCGGCGGCCGACCACTCCGCCCCTTTGAAGCCGGCGGACGGTGAAATCGAAGATGCGCGATGGTTGCCGCGTGCTGGCATTATCGCCGCGTTGGAGGCCGGTGGGGAGATTGAAGGTTTAATCTTGCCGGGTCTGACGTCGATAGCCCGGCAGATGTTGGCTGGGTGGGCAGGGGTGTCCAATTCGGGGTGACCCGGGTGCAGTATGGGTTGACTGGTTGCGCTCTTCGGGGTTGGTCCGGGGGCGGCGCGCATTGTGCGGGGTCGCCCCTCCGGCCTCAAGGGCGCTCCTTCGTCGCGTCGCTTCGCGATCGCCGCGCCCGGCCTGTCAAGTTGCGGTACGTGAAAAAGGGGCGCGGCGACCCTTGACCCCGGAGCCTCTGCGACCCCCTGGGGCCGCGCACAGCGCGGGCAGGGCGGACGCCCTGCCCCCCCCCCCCGCGCCGCCCCCGAACCCCAACAAGCCTCAGCACCCCCATTCACCCGAAAGAGAAAAACCAACAACCAGAAATGTCGGTGCAACCCGGTAGAATCGAGGTATGCGAAAGGCGTTCGACCTCGACACTCTCCCTGGCGGGAAACACCTCGCCGCGGTCATCGAGATCGCCACCCGCATCCGCCGCGACCACGCACACTTGTTGGACGAAATCGCCGAGTTGGAACACGCACAGACCGCGCAATTCGCCGGCTATTCCAGCCTACCCGTGCTGCTGGCCGAGGTTTTGCACATCGCCCGCAACGACGCCACCCGCATGGTCTCCCAATCCGAACTGGTCGCCGAGACAGTCACCCCGATCGGCTACACCGCACCGGCCAAACTGCCGAAAGTGCGAGAAGCCTTGCACGAGGGCGCGCTCGACGCCAAGCACGTGGACGCCATCGCCAAGGTCGTCAAGGAAGTGCCCAACTGGGCCCGCTACGAGCACCGCGACCTGGTCGAAACCACTCTCACCGACACCGCCCGCGTGTGCAGCCCCCAGGTGGTCGCCAAGCACGGCCAAACACTGCTCGCCCACATCAACACCGACGAGACCAACCCGAAGCTCGAGGATGAG
>NZ_DASYTH010000067.1:0-15110 GCF_036002505.1 Actinophytocola sp.
CTGCCCCGGCTGCTTCGCCACCTTGGCAAGCGCATTCCTGGTGCGCTCACTCCACCCGTCCACCCCGAGCAGCGCTCCCGCCGCCCCCACCGGGTCGTTTCCCTTGAGCGCCGCCAGGTCACCGCGCGCCGTGATCAACTGCGCCACATGCAACCGGGCCAGCGCCGCGGACGTGGTCAGCCACGCCGCTCCCGCCGGCCACCCACCGACGCTCGGCGGCAGGAACGGCACCTGTCCCATCCCGCGCAACCCCGCCACCAGCTTGGTCCTGTCCCCCTCCGGCAGCGCCGACGGCGTGACGTTGAGCGCCCGCATCAACCCCACCGCCCACTCCACCGGCTGCTTCACCAGCGTGTTCCCCTCATCCCGAAACCCCGGCTCCTCCGTGATCGCCCTCAGCACCCTCGCAACGTCGCGACCAGGCCCATAAGCCTCGACCAGCCGCTGCACCACGTCGTCCTCCGGCGGTTTCGCCCCCACGAACCGGAACCACATGCGCCGTACCACGAACTGAGCCGACACCGGCTGCCCGACCAGCACCTCCACCAGGCCTGTCGCGTCCAACGCCCCGCTGTGCCCCAGCACCGTCTTCGCACCCTTGTCCTGCTGCCTCGGGTTGAGGCTCGTGCTCATCGTGTCCCGGTTGACCTTCCACCCGGTCAGCGCCCGCGCCGCCTCCCGCACGTCCTGCTCCGAATAGTTCCCCACCCCCAACGTGAACAGCTCCATGAGCTCCCGCGCCAGGTTCTCGTTCGCCGCCTTCGCCGTGTTCTTCTGCCCGTCCAACCAGATCAACATCGCCGGATCAACGACCATCGCCCTGACCAACTCCGCGAAGTCCCCCAACCCCTTCCCCCGCAACGTCTCGTTCTGCCTGACCATCAACCGCGCACTCCGCACCTTCTGCACACTCGTCGCGAAATGCCCGTGCCAGAACCACGTCACCCGCTCAGTTACCGGCGCCTGGCTGGTGACCATCCGCTCCAGCCACCACAGCGCGATAGCCGCCCGCTCCTCCTGACTCCGCTCATCCCCAACGGCCGGCGCCGCCGCCCCCGAATCCACCACCGCAGCCAACAACTCGTCCCTGACCGGCCCGAACCCCTTGCCCACCGCCGTGTCCAGCTCGCCCGGCCGCGGCCCGAACCCCAACCGCTCCACCAGCCGCCGCACCGCGGCCCGCTCACCCACAGCAGCCATACCCGCAGTCTTCCCCCGGAGTCGCCGCATCGCAGCCCGCTCGTGCCCTCTCGAACACAACCCTTACATTCGCTTCAGAAATACGGCGGCGACGGCGATGAGGAGCGTGAACGAGGCCACCAGGGCGACCAAGGCGTAGATCACGGGCGGGCTGACCCCGCTGACGACACAGGCGAGGGTGACGATGAGGGCCAATGTGATCACGCCGAGCGCACCGCGGTCGACCACGATCCGCAGCAGCCGCTGCCATCCCCCGCTGGTGGATCTATCCTGCATCGGTTCTGTCCTTCCGGGCGGGACCGTGGTGCGCTGCCGTCAGCTCTGTCGAAGGGGAGGGCGGCGGCGTACCGGTTCTGCTGGTCTTCTGAGCACTTGGCCCATCGTCGTGGTGGTGTTTCCCTGGTTTCCCGGGTGTTTCCATCAAACTCTGTGTCTTGACCTGCGGCAACCTTCCAAGACATCATGAGTCAACGCAAGACATCGCAAGAAGGCAGTGGTCACATGCCGGTACGAACGAGACCGCTGGATGCCGCGGATGGCCCCCTGGCACGCTTCGCCCTCGAGTTGCGCCAGCTGCGTGACCGCGCGCCCGCAGGCCGGCCGGCATCCGTAGCCAAGGTCGTGACCGAGTCAAGAAAAGCTGTCAGCAGGGCGGCCATCTATGCCGCACTAGGCGGACGGACGTTGCCGTCAAGGGACACCCTGGCCGTCATGGTCAGGGCGTGGTCACCGGACGGCGATGCTGAACTTCCCGCGTGGAACGAGCGTCGATCGAAATGTGAGCAAGAGCTTTCGTTAGCTGATCGCCGCTCCGGCAGGGCGCCAGATCTGGCCGGCGCGCCAAGGGAAGGCGCAGGTCAGCGGACAGGCGTTGGTTACTACCGCTTCGGTGAAGAGATGCGCAAATATCGCATCTTAAGTGGCCTTTCGCTGGGCGAAACAGCCAGGAGGGTTAACTATTCAAAGGGTTATCTATCCAAGGTGGAAAATGGACAGAAGCCTCCCAATTCGACCCTGGCGCGCCTCCTGGACACGGAGTTCGACGCCAAAGGTGAGCTCTCTGGCTTGGTGTGACTATCCGACGTTTCCCGTTTCCCATTCGAATAGGCAACGGTCAATCCGTGGGGTAGACAGCCAAGTCGGCAGAGAACTGCGCACCGGGGTGGAATCCATACCGAGGCGACGCCGATATCGATGTCGTGAGCAGCGGCACGCAACGTTGGACTGGTAAACGCGACGGCGTCGGCCCGGATGGCGTCGCGAACGCGCATCATGACTACGCCGGCGCAGCACATGGCTACGCGGATGCGAGACACGCCGGCAAGGTCATTGGCACATGCTCGGCCTGAACTTCCTGCTTCACGGCTCTGCGACCTGTGGCGTATCGGGTACGCCGGAGGTCGTAGGAGGTGCTGCGGGAAGATCAGCCGTGGGGGCGTCGTAGGGGGAGCGGGGGCGGCCTAGGTTTGGCGGCATGATTCAGGCGCACGGGGTGACGAAGCGGTATGGGGCGAAGGTGGCGGTGGACGAGTTGTCGTTTGCCGTGAAGCCGGGGGTGGTGACGGGGTTTCTCGGGCCGAATGGGGCGGGAAAGTCCACGACCATCCGGATGATCATGGGGTTGGATGCTCCGACATCGGGCGATGTCACGGTGAACGGGCGGCGGTATCGGGATCATGTGGCGCCGATGCGGGAGGTGGGGAGCCTGCTGGAGGCGCGGGCGGTGCACACCGGGCGGTCGGCGTATCACCATCTGCTGGCTTTGGCTGCCACGCATGGGATTTCGAAGCGGCGGGTGGGGGAGGTCATCGACCTGGTCGGGTTGCGGGAGGTGGCGCGGAAGCGGGCCGGCGGGTTCTCGTTGGGGATGGGGCAGCGGTTGGGGATCGCGGCCGCACTGCTCGGCGATCCGGCGACGTTGGTGCTGGATGAGCCGGTCAACGGGCTCGATCCGCAGGGGATTTTGTGGATTCGGAACCTCTTGAAGGGGCTTGCGGGGGAGGGGCGGACGATCTTTGTCTCGTCGCATTTGATGAGTGAGATGGCGCTGACCGCGGAGCATCTGATTGTGGTGGGGAAGGGGCGGTTGATCGCGGACACCTCGGTGAAGGAGTTCACGGACGCCGCGTCGCGGAACTCGGTGCGGGTGCGCACCCCGCAGGCGGCGAAGTTACGGGGGCTCCTCGCCGGGCCGGCGGTCGTGGTCACGAGCGTGGAGGACGGGGTGCTGGAGGTGTCCGGGATGAGCGGCACCGAGATCGGGATGGTGGCGTGTGAGCAGCGGATACCGCTGGAGGAGCTGACGCCGGTCCGGGCGTCGCTGGAGGAGGCGTTCATGGAGCTCACCGAGGACACGCTGGAGTACCGCACGGAAGAGAGGGCGTCATGACCACGACGGTGACCGAGCCGGTTCGGCGCGCGGAGCTGCCGCCCGACGTCCGGGTGACCCAGGCGCGGGTGGTGGTGTCGGAGTGGGTGAAGTTCCGCTCGCTGCGGTCGTCCTACGTCGCGCTCGCCGTGTCACTGGCGGCGCTGGTGGGTCTCGCCGCGCTGGTCGGCACGATCGTGGCGAACAACTGGCCGGAGTTCGGTGCCGAGGAGCGGGCCCGGTTCGATCCGGCCAGGGTCAGCCTGAGCGGCGTGTTTCTCGCTCAGCTGATCATCGGGGTGCTCGGCGTATTGGTGGTGAGCGGGGAGTACGGCACCGGGATGATCCGGGCGAGCATGTCCGCCGCACCGAAACGACTCCCGGTGCTCTGGGGCAAGCTGGCGGTGTTCGCCGCCGTGGGGTTCGTCGTGACCGGAGTGGGCGCGGTCGTGGCGTTCTTCGTCGGTCAGAGCCTGCTCAGCTCACAGCACATCGAGACGACCCTGGGCGCGCCCGGGGTGTTACGCGCGGTCCTCGGCGCCGCGCTGTACCTGACCGGGGTCGGCCTGCTCGGTGGCGCGCTCGGCTGGATCTTCCGGCACACCGCGGGCGCGATCAGCACGCTGCTCGGCCTGCTGCTGGTGGTGCCGCTGGTCGCGGAGGCGCTGCCGGAGAGCTGGGCCCGGAACATCGTCCCGTACCTGCCGGGCAACGCCGGCCAGCAGATCATGGCCGGCCACGTCGACCCAGGGGAGCTGGCGCCGTGGACCGGTTTCGCCTGGTTCTGCGCCTACATCGTGGCCGGCGTGGCGATCGCGGTGGTGCTACTGCGGCGCCGGGACGCCTGAGTTGGGCATGATGGCGGCATGAGCGAGGGTGCCGCGGTGGAGCGCTGGCGGGTCCTGGCCTGGCTGCGCTCCTGGCCGCGGCGCCATCCGATGCTCGTCGACGCGCTGGCGCTGGTGATCGTGCTCCCGCCGGCGTTCCAGCAGCCCGAGGACGGCGGCCCGTGGCACCACCCGGTGCTCTGGAGCGTGCTGCTGGCCGTCCCGCTGATCGTGCGGCGGCGCTACCCGATGATCGTGTTCGGCTGCGTCGCCGTGGTCGCCGTCGCCCAGTGGCTGTTGCTCAACCAGGCGGTGATCGCCGACGTCGCGCTGCTGATCGCGCTGTACACCGTGGCCACCAACCGGGATCACGTCCGGGCGGCGATCGCGTGGGGTGTCCTGGAGATCGGCGTGATCATGGCGGTGTGGAAGTGGTCGGGCCCGGACGGCCGGATGCCGGCGTTCGTGTTCCTGACCGGGATGGCCTCCGCCGTGTTCGTGATCGGCCGCAACCTCCGCGCCCGGCGTGCCTACCTGGCGTCGGTGGAGGACCGGGCCCGGCGCGCCGAGCACGAGCGCGACCAGCAGGCCCGGCTCGCCGCCGCGGCCGAGCGGGCCCGGATCGCCCGGGAGATGCACGACATCGTGACCCACAACCTGTCCGTGATGATCGCGCTGGCGGACGGCGCCGCGTTCAGCGCGGACGGAAACCCCAGGGCCGCCGAGGATGCCGCGCGGCAGGTCTCGGCCACCGGGCGGCAGGCGCTGGCCGAGATGCAGCGCCTGCTCGGGGTGCTCCGCGAGGACGACACCGCGCCGATGCGCGCCCCGCAGCCCGGCATCGAGCAGCTCGACCTGCTCGCCACGCAGGTGCGCTCGGCCGGGCTGCCCACCTCGCTGGCCCTGACCGGCACGCCGTTCCCGGTCCCGCCGACCGCGCAGCTCGTGGTGTACCGGGTCGTGCAGGAGGCGCTCACCAACGTGCTCAAGCACGCCGAGTCGCCGAGCGCGGCCCGGGTGACCGTGCGCTACCAGGACCCGCTGCTGGCCGTGGAGATCGAGGACGACGGGCGCGCCGCCCAGCCGCGCAACGGGCACGGGCATGGGCTGGACGGCATGGCCGAGCGGGTCGCCATGTTCGACGGCCGGATCGAGGCCGGTCCCCGCACCGGCGGCGGCTGGCGGGTGCGGGCGACCCTGACCGCCGGGCGGGTGGCGGCATGACCGAGCGCGTCCGGGTGCTGCTCGTGGACGACGAACCGTTGCTGCGCCTGGGTTTCCGGCTGGTGCTGGAGTCCCAGCCGGACATCACGGTGGTCGGTGAGGCGGCCGACGGCGCCGCGGCCGTGGCCCGCACCGCCGAGCTCGACCCGGACGTGGTGCTGATGGACGTGCGCATGCCGGGCGTGGACGGCATCGAGGCCACCCGGAGCATCGTGCGCCTCCATCCGCGCTCGCGGGTGCTCATCCTGACCACGTTCGACCTTGACGAGTACGCCTTCGCCGGACTCCGGGTAGGGGCCAGCGGGTTCCTGCTGAAGAACGTCCCGCCGGAGGACCTGCTCTCGGCCATCCGCGCGGTCGCCGCCGGGGACGCCGTGGTGGCGCCGAGCGTGACCCGCCGGCTGCTGGACAAGGTGGCCGACCGGCTGCCCGATCCCGGCGGGCGGGCCGAGCCCGGGCCGGACGAGCGGCTGTCCCGGCTGACCGACCGCGAGGTGGAGGTGCTCACGGAGCTGGCCGGCGGGCTGTCCAACGCGGAGATCGCGCAGCGGTTGTGCCTGTCCGAGGCCACGGTGAAGACCCATGTCGGCCGGGTGCTGAACAAGCTCGACCTGCGCGACCGGGTGCAGGCCGTGGTGTTCGCCTACGAGATCGGTCTGGTCCGCCCAGGCTAGGACGGCAGCCTTCGGTGTGTTGGCCTCTGGCGTTGCCATGTTGGCCCGTGGCGTCGTTGTGTTGGCCCGTGGCGTCGCCGTGTTGGCCGAGTGTGCGGTGGGGTCGCCGTCGGCGGTGTCCGGCGTCGTCGTCACCAGCCAACACACCTACGCCAGGAGCCAACACGGCAACGTGGCGCGCCAACATGGCGACGGGAGACGGTCCGCGTACCCGTGCGGCAAAACTCTTTACGGCCGGTGCGCGCCTGGTAACGTGCGTCGATCGACCGGCGCGCGTGAGCGGTTGAGGTGTCATGGCGGTTCGGCGGAATCCGGTGGCTATCGGACTCGTCGCGGTCGTGGCCGCCCTCGTGGCGGTGAACGGGGCGGCGATCTTCGGTGACCGGGTCGCGTTGTGGGTCGACGACGCGTTGCAGCTCAGCACCGGGCTGACCGCGGCGGTGTGCGGGTTCGTGGTGGCACGCCGCCACACCGGGCCGCAGCGGTGGTGGCGGCTGCTGATCGCGGTGGGCATGGCCGGCTGGTCCGGCGGCCAGCTGGTGTGGTCGTGGTACCAGCTCATCGGGAACCGCGGGCTGCCCTCGCCGTCCCTGGCCGACGTCGGTTACCTGCTGCTCCCGGTGTGCGCGTTGCCGGCGTTGCTGGTGCTGGGCACCGCGCGGGAGCGTCCGGAACTCCGCCGTTCTTTCTGGGGGCAAGCCCCCAGACCCCCGAGGAGGCTCAGCCCCCCCACCCCCCTTTGGCAGCCCCGGCCGTGGACCGCACACATCGGCACGGCCGTGGTGCTCGACGGCCTGGTGGTGACCGGGTCGCTGTTCGTCCTGGCCTGGGCGGCGGCGCTGGGACCGGTGGTGCAGGCCCGGCCGCCGGACGCGCTGACCTGGGCGGTGGCGATCGCGTACCCCACGTCGGACCTGGTGATGGTCGTCATGGCGGTGCTGCTGGTGGTGTTCGACCGGGTGGACCGGCCGTACCGGGCGAACCTGCTGCTGCTCGCCCTCGGCGTGGTGGCGCTCGCCTTCTCCGACTCGATCTTCGCCTACCTGGTCAGCATCGGCGCGGAGAGCATGAAACCCTGGTCGGACGCGGGTTTCGTGCTCGGCCCGCTGCTCATCGGGTACGCGCTGGCGGCTTCCCCGGTGGAGCGGCAGCGGGACAGCGAGAGCCACCCGGGCACGCAGGAGTGGTGGCAGCTCGCACTGCCGTACCTGCCGGTGTTGGCCGTGGGTGTGCTGTTCAGCGTCCAGCTCATGCTGGGCGGCGGGCCCGATGTCGTGGAAACCAGCCTGGGCGTCGCGGTGGTCTTCCTGGTCGTCGCCCGGCAGCTGATCTCCTTGCTGGACAACAGGTTGCTGTTGCGCCGGGTGTACGAGGGGCAGCGCCAGCTCACCCATCAGGCCTTCCACGACACGCTGACCGGGCTCGCCAACCGGGCGCTGTTCGCCGACCAGCTCGACCTCGCGGTGACGAACGGGGCGCGGCAGCGACTGGTGCTGATCTTCGTCGACCTGGACGACTTCAAGGACGTCAACGACAGGTTCGGGCACGCGGCCGGGGACCGGTTGCTGCACGCGGTCGGTCAGCGGCTGCTGAGCTGCGTGCGGTCCACCGACACCGTGGCACGGCTGGGCGGCGACGAGTTCGCCATCCTGCTCGAGGGCGAGTTGGACGCGCCGGAGGTGATCGCGGACCGGCTGCGGGCGGCGCTGCGCCGGCCGTTCGCGGTGCACGGCACGCTGGTCACGGTGCGGGCCAGCATGGGGTTGGTGGCGCTGGACCCGTCCGAGCCGCTGCCGACCGGCGACGTGCTGCTCGGCCGCGCGGACGCGTCGATGTACGCGGGGAAGCGGTTGGGCAAGGACACCGCGGTGGTCTACCAGGCGACACCGAACGGTCCGCCGGACTTCGCCACCGCGCTGCGGCTGGCCGACGGCGGCATGCTCGCCGGGTTCGGGCTGGCCTTCCAGCCGATCGTGCGGCTGGCGGACGAGTCGATGGTGGCCATCGAGGCGCTCGCCCGGTGGACCGCGCCGGACGGGACCGGGGTGTCGCCGGAGACGTTCGTGCCGGCCGCGGAGAACGCCGGGCTGGGCGCCGCGCTGGACGCACTCGTGCTCGACCTGGCCTGCCGCGAGGTCGTCGCCGCGGGCCTGGATCTCGCCGTGCACGTCAACATCTGCGCCGCGCGGCTGGGTGATCCGGCCCTCGAGGAGTGCATCGCCGCCGCCCTCAAGCGCCACCGGCTCGCGCCCGGCCAGCTCGTCGTGGAGATCACCGAAACCGTGCCGGTCCTCGACCTCGACGCCGGCGCGGCCGCGGTCCGCCGGCTCCGCGACCTCGGCGTGCGGGTGGCCCTCGACGACTTCGGCGCCGGCTACAACTCCCTGGCCTACCTGCACGCCCTCCCCGTCGACCTGATCAAACTGGACCGGGCCCTCACCACCGGCATCGAGCCCGAACGCGACGCCGCCCTCTGCCGCTCCATGGTCCGCCTCTGCGCCGACCTCGGCCTCGCCGTCGTCGCCGAAGGCATCGAAACCGCCGAGCAGGCCGAAAAGATCGCCCTCGCCGGCTGCACCCTCGCCCAGGGCTACCGCTTCGGCCGCCCCGGCCCCCTCTCAGCCCTCCCCACCACCCAACAAGCCCACAGCTGACGCCCGGCGAGTTCGACTCTCCAGCAACCGAGTTCGACGCTCAAGCAACCGAGTCGTACGTTCCGGCAACCGAGTCGTACGTTCGGGACGCGTCCACTTCCGCGATGATCTCCGCCACCCGCGCCCGCTTGGCCGCGTACAGGTCCGGGCGCCGCACCGACAGCGGAACCGGCTCACCCGGATCCTCACCGCGCGCGTAGGCCGCGCACCGCCGGCAGCCATACGCCATCTCGTCGGTCCACTCCTCCAGCGGGCCCCACTTCCGGCGGTCGCCGGCCAGCTCGTCGCGCCACTGCGCCAAGCGAAACTCCCAGAAGTCCGCCCACTCCTCGTAGGCCGCCGCCTGCTCGGCCGGGCTCAGCCGGTCCACGCCGAGATCCCACGTGTGGAACTTGTGATCAAACCGACCGGATGACTCGACCCGCAGATATCGCCAGATATGCGGCCACCGCTTCGATACCTCGCGACTGTCCATGGATGCCTCCCTGATCGGTAGCTGTTCAGTGTGGACGTTAAACTTCCTTCCTGGAAGGCACTTGCCTTTCCAGCGGTGGGAAGGAGTGCGGTGCCGAACAAGCGACAGCCCCCAAGGCCCCGGGACCGGATCATCGGTGCCCGGCTACGGGCGATCCGCAGGGAACGCACGACCCTGAGCCTCGAAGCCGCGGCGAAGGTGCTGGGCTGGGGTCTCGCCACGATGTCGAGAATCGAGAACGGCCAACGCCACATCAGCACCGAAGACGTGGCGATGATCCTGACCGCCTACCGGATTCCCTCCGCCGAGCGTGAGGACGTCATCGCGGAGGCCAGAGCGGAGAACGCATCGGGCTGGTGGGACCGCCCGCTTCCCGGTGTTCCCGCTGAGATGGGCACGCTCGCCAGCTATGAAGCCGACGCCAACAGCCTCACCGACTGGGCGGTGTCGCTGGTGCCGGGCTTGCTTCAAACCGAGGACTACGCCATGGCGCTCATGCTCTCCCAAGACTGGCCACAGGAGGTCGCCGAATTGCGCTGGGTGGCCAGGCGGAGGCGACAGAAGATCCTCGGTACGGTGGACTACGCGGCCTACATCAGCGAGACCGCGCTACGGATCCCATTCGGTGGCCCTGACGTTCACAGGAAGCAGATCCGGCACCTTCTGGACGCACGTGAACGCGGGATCCCTGTCCGGATTGTGCCTGAACACCTCGCCGTCGGACTGATCAGTCACTCGTGGCACTACATGACGTTCCCGCACACCACGCCTGTGGTGAATGTCGAGGTCTACGAGGGTGGCGTCTACTTGCATGATGATCAGGCAGCGCCCTACGCCAGGGTGCTCACCAAGCTGGAACGCGTAGCCCTTCCCACCCGTGAAAGCCAGGTTATGCTCCGGTCGATTATGAAGGAGGCGTGATCATGGATTGGCGCAAGTCGAGCTTCAGCGGGGACGGCGGCAACTGTGTGCAGGTCAGGCAGGACCTGGCCGCCATCCGAGACAGCAAGAACCGCTATGGTCCGCTACTGGCCGTGGACCTGTGCGGCCTGCTGGCCACGGTCAAGGCGGGGCAACTCGATCGTTAGCTTTCGTCGGCGTGGACCCCGGGCGGGAGGACGCCGAAGATGTTCGCGGTGGAGCCGGCGCCGTTGCGGTTGACCGGGCCGCCGGCGAGGACCCAGGCGCCGGTCGCCGGGAGTGCGCGCAGGTTGGCGAGGATCTCCAGGCTGATCCGGTGGCGCTGGTAGACCAGCTTCGACACGGTGAACGTCTCCTCGATCCCCACGTCCGGGCTGAACGTGTCGATGCCGGTACCGCCGCGCCGCCCGAGCCGGCCGGTGTCGATCAGCCACTGCACCGCCGGGATGGAGAAGCCGGGCTGGTGGACGATCCCCTCGGCGTCCTGGTTCGGGAACGCCGGCGTACCCCAGCGCGACTCCCATCCGGTCCACAGGATCACCACGGACTCGTTGGGAATCCGCCCGTGCACCCGTTCCCACGACTTGATGTCCTCAATGGTGACGCCGTAGTCCGGATTGCCGTCCACCTTCGACCGCACGTCGATCTTCACGGCGGGCCGGAACAGGTCGCCGGGCTCCATCTGGTCGGCCAGCGGCTCGCCCTCGTTGAAGTGCCCGGGCGCGCCCCAGTGCGTGCCGGTGTGCTCGCCCTCGCGGACGAACTGCAGGTAGAAGCCGTCCTCGGGGATCGTGGCGATGGTCTCCAGGGTGAACGCCGGGTCACCCGGGAACACGTTCGTCGTCGCCGGATCGTTCACATGCGACAGGCTCACCAGCCTCAGCTGGTCCAGACCAAAAGCCGGTGCGGCCGCTGCGGCTGATTTTCCCAACGGCCACAACCCGCCCAGCACCCCCGTGATCCCCGCGGTCAACGTCCTTCGGCTCACAACCATGCCCACCACCTTGTCATCCACGAAGCGCCCGCAGTATCACCCGCCTGGCGGTGTCCAATCGGAAACTCGGCCGCCAGCTACCGATGATTCAGCGGCACCCGGGCGATCTATACGACCGTAAGAACATCCCACGGTGAGGAGAATCATCATGACCCCGCAGGTCGTGACCCGGGACGAGTGGCTGGCCAGGCGCCTGGAGCTGCTCACGCACGAGAAGGACCTCAGCCGCGCCCGTGACGCGGTGGCCGAGCGGCGGCGCGAACTGCCGGCGGTGGAGATCGACAAGGACTACCTGTTCGACGGCCCGAACGGCAAGGCGAGCCTGCTCGACCTGTTCGAGGGGCGGCGCCAGCTCGTCGTCTACCACTTCATGTGGCTGCACGACGCCGACGAGGGCTGCCCGAGCTGCTCGCTGGTCGCCGACAACATCGGCCACCTCGCCCACCTGCACGCCCGGGACACCACGCTGGCACTCGTCTCCCGCGCCCCGCTGGCCAGCATCGAGCGGTTCCGCACCCGCATGGGCTGGACCGTCCCGTGGTACTCCTCGCACGGCGGCGACTTCAACTACGACTTCCACGTCACGATGGACTCGACCGTCGCCCCGATCCAGTACAACTACAAGGACGCCGCGACGCTCGACCGCGAGGGCATGGGCTACCTGCTCCAGGACGGCAGGGACGCGCACGGCCTGAGCGTGTTCTTCCGCGACGGCGACCGGGTCCTGCACACCTATTCAAGCTACGGCCGCGGCCCGGACATGCTGCTCGGCACGTACCACTACCTCGACCTGACCCCGCTCGGCCGGCAGATCTACGTCAACGAGTTCCGCCACCACGACAAGTACGACGACCACTGAGATGACCGGCTGGATCCTCACGGTCGTGTTCGCGGGCGCCGGGTCGTGGCTCCTCCGCCACGGGGCCCGGTCCGGCGTGCCCGCGGCCGTGCGGATCTCCCATGGCGTGCACGGGGTCATGGCCGCGGCCATGATCGCCATGGTCTGGCCGTGGGGCATGGACCTGCCCCCGGCGCCGTGGCTCACCGCGCTGGGGCTGGCCGGGATCTGGTTCCTGGCCAG
Organism: Actinophytocola sp.; assembly: GCF_036002505.1. Classification (GTDB taxonomy): domain Bacteria; phylum Actinomycetota; class Actinomycetes; order Mycobacteriales; family Pseudonocardiaceae; genus DASYTH01. The sequence goes on from NZ_DASYTH010000067.1 coordinate 12,419, forward strand.
CACCCGGGACGCGGGCGGCGTGCACCACGCGCTGATGGCCGCCGGCATGGCCTGGATGATCATCATTCCGGCGCACCACCACCAGCACCCGGTGCCGGCCGGGATTCTCGTCGCGAGCACGGCGCTGGTGGCGTATTTCGGCCTGGCCACGGTGCCCTGGTTCACCGCCGCGGTGTACCGACGGGCGTCCTGCGCGGGCGCGCACGCGGTGCTCAGCGCGGGCATGTCCGTCCAGCTGGCCCTGCCGCTGCTGGCCCACACTGGATAGCCTCCAGTGATGGCTTGGGCGCGCCACCACTGGGTCGGGCGGGAGAACATCCACACCTACTGGAGCAACGAGCTGCCACCGCAGCTGTGGGTGGATCCCGGTGACACGGTGACCTTCGAGACGCTGGACTCCAGCTACGGCCGGGTGGCGCGGGAGATCAAGCAGCTGGCGCAGGACGGCATCGATCCCGCGCTGGTCGCGCTCGTCTCCGGCTGTGCCTACCCGGAGCAGCCCACCGAGGACCGCGACCCGGTCATCGCCCGCGGGCACCCGCTGACCGGTCCGGTCGGGGTGCGCGGCGCGGAGCCCGGCGACACGCTGGTGATCGAGATCGTCCGGATCGAGCCGGGAAAGTGGGGCCACACCTCGTGCAGCTCCGACCCGGACCGGTTCGGGCTGCTCAACGACGCGCTCGGCGGGGAGCCACGCAGCCACTGTTTCGTCTGGGATCTGCGCACCGGCAAGCGCGCGGAGCTGCGGCGCGGCGTCCGGGTGCCGCTGGCGCCGTTCTGCGGTGTCATGGGCGTCGCCCCGGCCGAGCCCGGGCAGCACTCGACCGTTCCGCCCCGCCGCTCCGGCGGCAACATGGACCTGCGGCACCTCACCGCCGGTGCGACGCTGATGCTCCCGGTGCTGGCCCCCGGCGCACTGCTGTCGATCGGCGACGCCCATGGGGCGCAAGGAGATGGCGAGGTCTCCGGCACCGGGATCGAGATGGAGGCCACCGTCACGCTGCGGCTCTCCCTGCGCAAGGGCGCCCCGCTCGAGCAGCCGCGGGCGATCACCTCCGGCCGCCCGCTGTCCCTGCCCGGCCCGAGCTATGTCAGCATCGGCAACGAACCCGACCTGCGCGAAGCCGCGCGGACGGCGCTGCGCGGCATCATCGACCACCTCACCACCGACCGCGACCTGACCCCGGTCGAGGCCTACGTCCTGGCCAGCGTCTGTGTCGACCTGAAGATCAGCCAGATCGTCGACATGCCGAACTACACCGTCTCCGCCTACCTGCCGCTCAGCGTGTTCAGCTGAGCCAGCTGATGTCCACTTTCCTTGTCATACAGCCCTCCCCGACGTCACCCCATAGTCTCCGCACCAAACTTTGGCGACCCTTTGGTCAGCCTTGTGTCGCTGGTCAGCGCCGGCCGCCGGCGTGCGAAGCTGGTGGCGTGCTGCCGGTCGAGGTCGAGATGCTGCCGGCCGCCGCGGCGGGGGATGGCGCCGTCATGAACGGGCTCACCGGGTTGGTCAACGAGGTGTACGCGGTGGCGGAGCGGGGAATGTGGGTCGGCGGCGCCGCCCGGAGCAGCGCGGCCGAGTTCGCCGGGCTGACCCGCGCCGGGCAGATCGCGGTGGCGCGGGTGGGGGCGGAGATCGCCGGGTGCATTCGGATTCAGCGGCTGGACGACCGGGTGGCGGAGTTCGGCATGCTCGCCGCCGCGCCCGCGCATCGCGGCATCGGGGTCGGCCGCGAACTGGTCCGGTTCGCCGAGTGCCGCGCCGTCGCGGAGGGGCGGAACCTGATGCAGCTGGAGCTGCTCGTGCCGCGGGACTGGTCGCACCCGTCGAAGGAGCGGCTCGACGCGTGGTACACCCGCATCGGCTACCGGGTGGTGCGTACCGGGTCGATCGACGAGGCGTACCCGCACCTGGCGCCGCTGCTCGCCACGCCGTGCCGATTTGTCATCTATCACAAGGAGATCGGGTGAGCTCGAGTAACCGGGCGGTCGTGATCACGGGTGCGGGTACGGGAATCGGCCGGGCCGCGGCGCGGGCGTTCGCCGGTGAGGGCGCGGACGTGCTGATCGTCGGGCGGACCGCGGCGACGCTCGAGGAGACGGCCGGGGACGATCCCCGGATCCGCCCGCTGGTGGCCGACATCAGCGCGGCGGGGGCGCCGGAGAAGATCGTGGCCACCGCGCTGGACGCGTTCGGCCGGATCGACGTGCTGGTGAACAACGCCGCGTTCATCAAGAAGTCCCGGCTGCACCGGCTCGACCGCGCGGAGACCGAGGCGCAGCTCGCGACCAACCTGCTGGCTCCGGTTTACCTCACCGAGTGCGCGCTGGAGGCGCTGACCGCGACCCGCGGCACGGTGATCAACATCAGCACCGCGATGGTCACCGGGCAGCGGGCCTGGCTGGACAGCGCCATCTACGGCGCTGCCAAGGCCGGGCTGGACTACCTGACCCGAACCTGGGCGCTGGAGCTGGGCCGGCGCGGGATCCGGGTGGTCGGACTCGCGCCCGGACTCATCGAAACCGGTGTGCACGAACGGATCGGCTACACCGAGGAGCAGCACAAGGCGTTCACCGCCGACATCGTCGCGCGCATCCCGGCCGGCCGGGTCGGCGAGCCCGAGGAGATCGCGCGCTGGATCGTGCACCTGGCCGGGCCCGACGCCGGCTACGTCACCGGCGTGGTGCT
>NZ_DASYTH010000068.1:0-22272 GCF_036002505.1 Actinophytocola sp.
CGCCTGGAGGGCGCCGAAGTCGATGATGTTGTAGGACGCGTACCGGATGTTCACCAGCATGACCGGCAGCGTGTACTTGCGCCCGTCGTTGAGGAAGATCAGCGGCGCGAGGTACTCGTTCCACGAGGTGAGGAACGAGAACAGAGCGACGGTGACCACGCCGGGGAACACCAGGCGCAGCGAGACGTGCCGCCAGGCGCCGTAGCTGGAGCAGCCGTCGACCAGCGCCGACTCCTCCAGCTCGCGCGGGATCGCCTCGAAGCTGTTGCGCATCAGGAAGATCCCGAACGGGAGCTGGAACATGACCAGCACCAGCGCCAGCCCGATGAGCGTGTTCCCCAGGCCGATCCGGCTGAGCAGGATGTAGAGCGGCAGCAGGATCGTGGCGTACGGCACCATCAGGATCGCCAGCGTCGCACCGAACAGCAGGCTCTTGCCGCGGAAGGTGAACCGGGCGAAGCCGTACCCGCCGAGCACGCAGACCACCACCGAGCCGACCACGGTGAAGACCGACACCACGATGCTGTTGATCAGGTAGGTGGTCACGCCCTGGTCGAACGTCGCGAGGTTGCGGTAGTTGTCCAGGGACAAGCTGTGCGGGAACCAGCTCGGCGGCTGCTGGTTCGCCTCGCCCTTGCTCTTCAACGAGTTCAGCAGCGCCCACAGCAGCGGGAACAGGAACGCGGCCGCGAGGAACGCGCTCACCGCGTGGAACAGGCCGCCCCGCACTCTCCGCCGGATGACCGTCATCAGCCCTCCCGGTTCCGCAGCAGGCGCAGCTGGATCACATTGATCACGACCAGCGCGACCAGCAGCACGACGGCCTCGGCCGCGGCGCTGCCCAGCTGGAACGACTGGAACGCCTTGTTGTACAAGGCAAGCACCACGGTCACCGTGCTGTTGTCCGGCCCGCCGTGGGTGAGCACGTAGAACTGGTCGAAGGCGAGCAGCGAACCGGTGATGGAGAGCACGGTCAGCAGCGCCATCGTGGGTTTCATGCCGGGCACGGTGATGTAGCGCAGCCGCTGCAGCGTCGACGCACCGTCCACTCTGGCCGCTTCGTACAGCTCCTCGGGGATCGACTGCAGGCCGACCAGCAGCACGATCACCTGGAAGCCGACGAACTTCCACACCACCAGCGTGATCACCGTGAACAGCGCCTTGCCCGGCGTGTTCAGGAAGCCGACCGGTTGATCGATCAGCCCGAGCGCCCGCAGCACCTGGTTGAACACGCCGAGCTGGTCGTGCGCGTCGATCCACCACATGGTGGACGCCGCGGCCGTGCCGACCACGTAGGGCAGGAAGTACGCGGTGCGGTAGAACCGCGCGCCGCGCCGCCGGCTGTTGGAGATGGCCACCAGCACGAACGCCACGCCGAACAGCACCACCGTGGTGATCGCGGTGTAAACGAGCGTGAACGTGATCGCGCCGACGAACAGGTCGTCGTCGGCGAGGTTCTGGTAGTTCTCCACCCCGTTCGGGATCGGATCGGCCAGCAGCGGCCACTCCGTGAACGACATGTAGACGAGGATGCCCAGCGGCACCAGGAAGAGCACCGCCACGACCACCGCGGTGGGCGCGACGAAGAGCAGCCCGGTGAGCGGGCGCCGTCCCGCCGGGTCGCGGGATCGCCGGGGAGATGCCCTGAAGGACTCCTTCGAGACGCTGGGGGTCCCGATGGAGTCCTTCAGGGCTTGGGGAGCGGCCATCAGCCTGCTGAGTCCAGTCCGGCCTGGATCTTGGACTGCCCGTCCGCGAGCGCCTTGTCGACGCCTTCGGCGCCGTAGAGCGCGGCGCGGATCGTCGCCACCCACGGCCCGTTCGGGTTGTTGAACAAGTCACCGAACGGCAGCGCGAACGGCGTGTGACCGTCCTTCAACCCGTCCGCGATGAGCTTGGTGCGCGGGTCGGCGGCGGTGTACTTGTTGCCGGACAGGTCGGTCCGGCCGGGGAGGTCGCCGTTCTTGGCGATGATCTCCGTCTGGGTGCTCTCCTCGAGTGTCCACTTGAGAAAGTCCCAGGCCTGCGCCTTGTGCGTGGAGGTGGCCGAGATGCCGGCGACGTCGCCGCCGATGAACGTCGAGGTCTTGCTGCCGTCCGGCGACATCAGCGCGGCCACGCCCCACTGGAACTTGGTCTGCTTGAGCAGGTCGCCGACGATCGGTGAGCCGAGCGGGAGCATGCCGACCTTGCCGGCCAGGAAGTTCGCCGGCCAGGTCGCGCCGTCCTGCGCCTTGTCGCTGGAGTCCACCAGCTTCTCGTCGCTGAGCTGACGGTACAGACCGAAGATCTTCTTGAACGCGTCGTTGTTGATGTCGACCTTCTTGCCGTCGTCGGACAGCACCATCTTCCCGTCCGCCCAGGCGTACGGGAACAGGGTGTAGACCCCGCAGCCGCCGCAGCTGCCGGCCAGGTCGAACCCGGTGACCCCGTTGCCGAGCGCGGTGATCTTCCGGGCGTACGCCAGGATCTCGTCGAAGTCCTTCGGCGGCTTCTCCGGGTCGAGCCCGGCCTGCTTGAACAGGTCCTTGTTGTAGAAGAACACCGACGAGTCGAGCTTGTTCGGCACGGCGTAGATCTTGCCCTGGTAGGACGCGACGTCCAGATGCGACTTCGCGATGCTGCTGAAGTACGGCAGCGCCTTGATGTCCGAGGAGATGTCCGCGAACAGGCCCTGCTTGGTGTAGTTCGGCGTGTACACCACGTCGGAGGCCAGGATGTCGGGCAGGCTCCGGGAGCCCGCGGCGGTGCCGACCTTGGTCAGGTAGTTGTCGTTGGGGATGATCGTGAGGGTCACGTGGTTCTTGTGGCTCTGGTTGTACGCGTCGACCAGCCGCTGGCTGAACTGATCGGTGGCCGACCGGACCCACATGGTCAGCTGGGCGCCGTCATCCGGGTTGCCGCTGGTGCTGGAGCTCCCCCCGCCGCTACTGCAGGCGGTCAGGGCCAGCGCCAGCGCGGACGTCAGCGCCAGGACTCTGGTGAACATGGCCATGTCCTCTCCCTTGAGGTGCGCCATCGCCGATCCGGAACGACTCGGAAAATTTTCCGGCTGCGGTCCGATGCCGATAAGGCTTTCCGGACCTTAGTTGTCGGTGATAATGCTGGTCAATGCCCAGATGGACGGGTATCCTGTGCGGAAAATTTTCCGGGAAGGGAAACGTTCGTTGGTCCAGCGGAAACGGCGAGGGGCGGTCACAGTTAACGATGTGGCCGCGCGGGCCGGCGTGTCGGCCGGCACCGTGTCCAAGGCGTTGAACGGCCGCGGTCAGCTCCGCCCGGAGACCCGCCGGCGCGTGGTGGCGGCCGCCGAGGAGCTCGGCTTCCATGTGAACATGCTGGCGCGCAACCTCATCGAGGGGCGCACCTACACCGTCGGGGTGCTCACCACGGACAGCTTCGGCCGGTTCACCATCCCGGTCATGCTCGGCGCGGAGGACGCCCTCGGCGCCGGCCAGATCTCGGTCCTGCTCTGCGACGGCCGCGGTGACCGCATCCGCGAGCAGCACTACCTGCGCACGCTGCTGGCCCGCCGGGTGGACGGGATCATCGTCACCGGCCGCACCTACGACCCGCGCCCGTCGCTCGGCCCGGACCTGCCGGTGCCGGTGGTCTACGCCCGGGCCCGCTCGGACAACGCCGAGGACCTGTCGCTCATGCACGACGACGCGCAGGGCGTGGGCCTGGCCGTCACCCACCTGCTGGCCACCGGGCGGAACAAGATCGTGCACATCACCGGGCCGGAGCGGCACCTGGCCACCCGGGAGCGGGCGGCCGCGGTGAAGGCGACGCTGGCCGCGGCGGGGGAGAGCCTGGTGCTCGGCGAGCCGCTGATGGGTGACTGGAGCGAGCGCTGGGGCCGCGAGGCGGTCGCGCTGCTCATGCGCGCCGGCGAGGAGTTCAACGGGGTCTTCTGCGGCAGCGACCAGATCGCCCGCGGGGTCGCCGACGGGCTGCGCGAGGCGGGCCGCCGGGTGCCCGAGGAGGTGGGCATCGTCGGCGTCGACAACTGGGAGGTGATGGCGGAGGGCTGCCGCCCGCCGCTGACCACCGTCGATCTCAACCTCACCGAGCTCGGCCACGCCGCGGCCACCAAGCTGCTGCGCGCCATCGAGGGCCACCCGCTGGAGCAGGGCGTGCAGCTCATGCCGTGCCGGCTGATCACCCGCCGGTCCACCGAAATGACGCTGAGCTGAGCCCGGCCATGTTGGCCGCTCACGTCGCCATATTGGCGCCTGAGGGTGCCGTGTTGGCGTTTGGCGTTGCCGTCTTGGCCGCTGGCGCGATGGCCATCCGGCCGGACCGGGGTTCAAGGGTCGCCCTCGGCCAACACACCGACGCTAGAGGCCAACATGCCGACGCCATGGGCCAACATGCCGGTCTGGTGGGTTAGCCGGGCCGTTTTCCGCGAATCTTTTCCGGTGGGTCACCGGTGTTCGAATTCCGGACGGACTCGTCGTCGTCAGCGGACGATTCGGTGGCGTTTTCCAGTTCTTCGGCCAGGATTCTGCGGACTTTCTGCGCGGCCCGCCGCAGCCGCCAGCCGACCAACGACACGACCACCAGAGCGCCGCCAATCCACCACCACAGAGCCGCGTTCATCGGGCCGGACCCGATAATCGAGCCGACATGGGAGCCCCTCCTGCCTCACCGCCCAAAATATATGGGCGCACGTGCGCGTTGCCGCGCACACGTACCGGATACCCGAGCGGTTTAACCCGATCCTGTGATCCAGGTCACACGCTTGGGCGCGGATTAAGGCAAGGCTGATCGCTTGGTAGGGTCGCCTCGATTCTGACGAGGGGGCGCCGCATGAGGATCTCCAACCGGTCCCGGTCGATCGTGCTTGCCGCGGCGTTCGCGGTCATCGTGATCACCGTCGGTGCCGCGGTATTTCTCTTGTCCGGCAACGATCCCGCGCCCCGGTCCGCGTCGGCGCAGGCCGGTGAGGAGCCCGCCGCGGTGGCCACGACCACGGTCGCGCCGGCCGCCGCCACCACGACGGTGGTCACATCCACGACGGCGACCCCGAAGACCACGACCACGACGCGGAAAGCCGCGCCGCCCAAGGCCGCGATGCCGGCGCCGACCCCGCATCCGGTGACCATTCCCGTTCCGCCGGCTCCGCACCCGCCGCCGGTGCCCGGCTGCGCGCCGAGCTTCACGGGGGAGAACGCACCCAGAGCCGACGTGAAGTCCGCGCTGCTCTCCGCCGCCGGCAAGGATTTCTGGGCCGGAGTGGCCAACCCGCCGTTGCTGGCGATCGACCCGCCCGAGGGCAGCCCGCCGCCGGCCACCGAGCAACTCGGCGCCCGCGCCGTGATCACCGTCCCGCCGGCGCTGATCCAGGCAATTGCCTGGCAGGAAAGCGGCTGGCAGTCCGCCATCAAGGCCTGCGACGGCGGCGTCGGCACCATGCAGATCATGGACGCCACCGCCCGCTGGATGAACCAGCGCTTCGGCACCTCGCACAACTACCAAACCCTGGCCGGCAACACCGCCATCGGCGCCGAATACCTGGAATGGCTGATCGCCTACTTCGGCGAGAACAACTTCGGCCACCACTACGACATCACCAACGCGGACCTGCTGACCGCGGTCATCGTCGGCTACAACGCCGGCGCGGGTGCGGTGCAGTTCTCGAACGGCCACACCGTGTCGTCGAGTTACGCCAACAACGTCAAGGCGCTGATGTCGAGCCAGCCCTGGGCGGCGTGATCCGGTCCGGAGCGAATCCTGCTGGCCATGTCGTGGTGCCGTCGGCGATCACCCCGGTGAGGTCGGCGCCCTCGAGCGTGGCGCCGGACAGGTTCGCCCCACGCAGGTCGGCGTCGGTGAGGTTGGCCGCGGTCAGGTCGGCACCTGAAAGGTCGGCTCCGCGCAGGCTCGTGTCCTCCAGGGTGGCCCCGGCCAGCTTGGCGCCGGCCAGAATGGCACCGTCCACATTGGAATGGGCGAGGCAGAGCCGGGGAATGTCCAGCTTCCTCAGCTCGGCGCCGCGCAGGTCCGCCCGCTCCAGTTCGGACCCGGCGCCCTCGGTGATCATGGATTGCCGGCCGAGTGCGCCGATCGCAGCGCCCACGTCGTCGGCGAGGCCGCCGTGGAACCGCGCCCGCTCTTCGTCAAGCTCCGCTGCCGGCTTGACCGGTGGCCAGGGGGCGTGCTGCCGCACGAACGCGGTCAGCAGCGCGTGCACGTGCCCGTGATAGCGGTCGTCGAGCTCACAAAGATGCTCCAGGGCGTAGACCCCGCCGTGCCGGACCGAGAGCTGCTCGCTGGCGAGCTGGTCGATCGCCTTGGTGAACAGGCCGATGGTGTTCCCCTCGCGGTTGGCGCGCACCTGCCGAACCGTCATCGCCGCACCAATCGCCACACCGCCGAGAGCCAGCAGCCCGCCCAGCCCCTGCAGGAGCGTGGCCCGCACATCGTTCTCCGCCTTGAGCCGTTCCGCCGCGGTCAGCCCCGCCCCGGAGCCGACCGCCCAACCTGGACCGAGGACGACAACCACCGCGGCGGCACCTAGCACCAGGCACCCCAGCACCGCAATCGTGACCCGATGCCACGCTCTCATCAGCCGATTCTCCCTTCGGCACCGAGCGTGATCAAGTCATCGAGCGGGCAGACGGGAAGAGCGATCCAGCCTTCGGTGGCGGCGGTGGCGGGGTCGTCGGGCGGGGTGGTGAGCCCGAGGGCGGCGGCGCGGGCGAGGAGGGCGGCGATCACCGCGTCGAAGGCGTGATCGGAGCGGCGGCAGAGTGGTTCGAACTCGCCGAGATCCAGCCAGGGCGCGGATCTCCTGAGGCTGTCCACCAGGCTGCCCAGGATGGTGACGTTCTTGGCGCCCTTGTAGCCGCGGTGGGCCAATTCCCATTTTCTAAGCCCCGCAGCGGGGTAGACCTCGACGATCAGCCCAGTTCCGGCCCGATCCACGGAATGTCCGCGTCGCGCCAGAAGCGCTTGGAGTCGCGCGGCGCGCATCGCGGTGAGACCGATGCGATCCGTCGCCACGCTGAGTGGGATCAAACCCGGGAGGGCGGAGCGAACGTGCTCATCGGTACGCCGGTAGGCCAGCGAGCGGCGCCATTCAGATCCGGCGCGCGCCTCGGTCGGACCGTCCCGGTGCGCATGGACGAAATCCACGAAGCTGTCCGGCCATCCCAGTGGGCAGTCGATGCCGACCTTCTCGGCTCCCTCGGCATGGCGCAGGACCGCGTCGTCATCTGCCGGAACCTGCAATGCCGCCACCTGCGCGTCGCCGGCTTGCCAATCGATTACGGCTACGGCGGTGGTCGTCGGTTCCGCAGCGAGGTCGATACCTACTGTTCGCACGTAAGCTCCCAGATGAGCAGGTAGGGCATACCGAGGAAGGCCTGGCGGGCGGCGTCGGGGTAGGTGTCGTAGCCGGGGATGTTGGGGATCACGGTCTCGTCGACCGGAGGCTCCACGCAGTCGAGCACGGTCAGGCCGGCGGCCCGGAACGCGGCCAGGTAGTCGCTGACCTGGTGGGCGGCGTTGTGGATGTAGTTGATGCCGGCGGCGGGGCCGGGGAAGGCGGCGACGGCGCCGGTCATGACGGCGGTGGGGTGGATGTCGGAGAGGACGATGCGGCCGCCGGGGCGCAGGACGCGGGCGAACTCGCGCATGACCGGGGTCAGGTCGGGGGCGTGGGTGAGGGCGAGGGCGCAGGTGACGAGGTCGACGGTGGCGTTCTGGACGGGGAGGTTCTCGAGCGGGCCGCGGCGGAGGTCGGCGGTGGGGAGCTTGCGGCGGGCTACGGCGAGCATGGCGGGGGAGGTGTCGACGCCGACGACCTGGTGGCCGAGATCGAGCAACCGTGCGGCGTGCCGGCCGGTGCCGCAGGCGGCGTCGAGGGCCCGGCCGGGAGGTAGGCCGGCGAGGATGTCGTGCACGATCGGCTCCTCGCGGGTGATCGCGGGATTGGGCCTGTCGTAGTGCTCGGCCCAGTGGGTGTAGCCCTCGGCCAGCGAGTACTCGGTGAGCGGCAGCTCCAGGGAGTCCGGGAGCTCGTCGAGGATGCGGCGGATGTCGTCGACCCGGGGGCGCGCCTCGGAGGGCCGGGTCGGCGCTGTGCGGATCATCGCGAGGCCCTGGATGGCCAGGAGGTACTCACCCAGTCGAAGCGTCTCACCCATGGCGTCAGACCGTATCGGTAGGCTGTGCCGATCTTCGAGCGAGAATGGGATGCGCGGATGTCGGTGGACTCGGTCAACACGTTCATCGGCACCAGGGACGAGGGGAACACGTTCCCGGGCGCGTCGATGCCGTTCGGGATGGCGCACTCGAGCCCGATCGGGTCGCACTACTCGGGGTGGCGGTACGACGATCCGATCATCCGGGGGTTCGGGCACTTCTTCCTGTCCGGCGCGGGGTGCGCGCAGCAGGGCGGGCTGATCTCGATCCTGCCGACCACCGGGGCGGTCGGGCCGAACTTCAACCACGAGGAGTACGGCTCGCCGTACACGCACGACGGGGAGGTGGGGCAGCCGGGGTACTTCCGGGTCCAGCTCACCGGGTACGGCGGGATCGCCGTGGAGACCACGGCGACCACGCGGGCCGGGGTGGAGCGGTTCACCTTCCCGGCGGCCGGCCCGTGGAACGTGCTGGTCAACGTGGGGCAGGCGAACAACAAGGAGCCGGTGTTCGCCAGCGGGGTCCGGGTGGTCGACGATCGCACGCTGACCGGATACGTTGTGGCGCAGGCGTTCTGCGGGGGCGGGCCGTACACCACCTACTTCGTCACGACGTTCGACCGTCCTTTCACGACGTTCGGCACCTGGGCGAACGACGTGGCCGCACCGGGTTCCCGGGAGTCGGCCGGCGGGCACGGGCTGCGCGGCGCCTGGGTCACGTTCGAACCAGGCGAGGACAACCAGGTCACCGCCTACACCGCGATCTCGCATGTGGACTTCACCGGCGCCGAGCGCAACCTCGCCGCGGAGGTGCACGACGGCGAAGCGTTGCTCAGCTTCGACGTGCTGCGGGAGCGCGCCCGGGCGGCGTGGGTCACCGAACTGTCCACTGTGGACATCGAGGCCGGCTCGGCAGATGACCGCACAGTGTTCTACACCGCGCTGTACCACGTTCTGCTCCAGCCGCTGACCGGGAACGACGTGGACGGCCGGTATCTCGGCTTCGACAACCGGATCCACCACGCGGACGGCTGGACCTATCACGAGTTCTGGTCGCTGTGGGACACCTACCGCGCCCACAACCAGCTGCTGGCGCTGCTGCGCCCGGGCCGGACGGCGGACATCGCCCGGTCCATTCTCGCCATCCACGAGCAGGGCGGGTGGCTGCCGCGCTGGGCGTACGCCAACCAGGAGACCAACACGATGACCGGCGACCCGGTCACCCCGTTCCTGGTCGACCTCTGGCGGTTCGGCGCGCTGGTGGGCCGGGAGGAGCAGGCCTACGCGGCGCTGTGGCAGAACGTCACCCAGGTGCCCGCGCCGGACTCGCCGTTCGAGGGGCGCGCCGGGAACCCGAACTACCTGACCAAGGGCTGGGTCCAGCACAACCCGCTGTTCAAGCTGTTCTTCTTCACCAAGGGGCACGATGCCGACCCGCAGCACGGCGCCTCGGCCACGCTCGAGTACTGCGTCGCCGACGGCGCCCTGTCGGTCATGGCGGAGGCGTTGGGGCACAAGGAGGACGCCGAGGCCCTGCGCCGGCGGGCGCGCAACTACCGGCTGCTCTGGGACACCCGGATCAGCGACCGCGGCTTCACTGGCTTTCCCCGCCCTAGAACGAAAAGCGGTCGGTGGTATCGGCCCTTGTTCAAGCGGTACACCCCGCAGGGTTCCAGCGGTTTCCACGAAGGCACCTCGTGGCAGTACCAGTGGCTGGTCCAGCAGGACGTACCCGGACTGGTGGAGTTGCTGGGCGGCAAGGACAGCGCGGTGCGCCGGCTGGACGACTTCTTCGCCTACGCCGATCTGGTCAAGGATCCGGCCGGGGCGGTCCGGTCGCACTGGGTCGTCGGCGCGTACGCCTACTACAACCAGTTCCGGTACAACCCGAACAACGAGCCGGACCTGCACGCGCCCTGGATGTACACCCTGATCGGCGCGCCGTGGAAGACGTCCGCGGTGCTGCGGGCCGCGCAGACGCTGTTCGTCAACGGCCCCAGCGGGGTCACCGGCAACGACGACCTCGGCACGATGTCCGCCTGGTACCTGTTCAGCGCGCTCGGCATGTACCCCGCGGTGCCCGGCACCGGCCAGTTCCTGCTGCACGCGCCCCGGTTCGCCCGCGCGGTGATCCACCTGGAGAACGGTGGCGAGATCGTCCTCTCCGCCCCCGGCGCCGACCCGTCCGTGCTGCAGTACGTGAAGTCGGTGACCGTCGGCGGCAAGCCATGGGACCGGGTCTGGGTCGACCACGTCTGGCTCACCGCCGGCGAGACGATCACGTTCGAGCTGACCGCGGACCCGGATGAGGCCGACTGGGGCACCGGCCCGTTCGCCACCCCGCCCTCGCCGTGCGGTTGACGGGAAGGGAAGCAACGTGACGTTCCTTTCCCATCGGGCGTTCCCCGGTTACGCTTGAGGCAGCACTGATTACACGCGGTGTGGCAGGGATGCCGCGGGTTGGCCGGGGAGGAGCCCCGCATGACTCGCCCGCTCGATGCCGCACGCCTGCTCGCCCTCGTCGTGCTCACGGTCGCCGCGCTCGGTGTGGTGCGGCCGACCCTGGCCAGGGCCGACTACACCGATCCGAACCAGCCGGTGGCGGCCCGGGTCGCGGATTTGCTCTCCCGGATGACGCTGGACGAGAAGCTCGGCCAGATGACCCAGGTCGAGCGGACGGCCGCCACCACGTCGGACCTGACCACGTTCCGGATCGGCTCGGTGCTCTCCGGCGGCGGATCGGCGCCGTCGCCGAACACCCCGACGGCGTGGGCGGACATGTACGACAACTTCCAGCGGGCCGCGCTGGCCACGCCGCTGCGCATTCCGATGATCTACGGTGTGGACGCCGTGCACGGCCACAACAACGTGGTCGGGGCCACGATCTTCCCGCACAACATCGGGCTCGGCGCGACCCGGGACCCCGCGCTGGTGCAGCAGATCGGCCGCGCGGCGGCCGAGGAGGTCAGCGGCACCGGCATCGACTGGGACTTCGCGCCGTGCCTGTGCGTGGCCCGCAACGACCGGTGGGGCCGCACCTACGAGTCGTTCGGGGAGACGCCCGACCTGCCGTCCTCGATGGCCACGATCATCACCGGGCTGCAGGGAACCTCGCTGGCCGCGCCCGGCTCCGTGCTCGCCACGGCCAAGCACTACGTCGGCGACGGCGGCACGACGAACGGCACCGACCAGGGCAACACCCAGCTCTCCGAGACCGACCTGCGGGCCATTCACCTACCGCCGTTCCGCGAGGCGGTCAACCGTAACGTCGGCTCGGTGATGATCTCGTTCAGCAGCTGGAACGGGACCAAGGTGCACGGCAACGGCTTCCTGATCAACACCGTGCTCAAGGGCGAACTGGGGTTCTCCGGCTTCGTGGTCTCCGACTGGGCCGGCATCGACCAGATCGACGGGGCGACCGGGACCTCGGCGACCGACGTGCGCACCGCGATCAACGCCGGGATCGACATGGTGATGGTGCCCACCGACTTCCGGAACTTCCTCAACCTGCTGCGCGCCGAGGTGCAGGCCGGCCGCGTGCCACTGTCCCGTGTGGACGACGCGAACCGGCGCATCCTCACCAAGAAGTTCGAGCTGGGGCTGTTCGAGCGGCCGTTCACCGACCGGTCCTTCACCCCGACCGTCGGCAGCGCCGCGCACCGCGCGCTGGCGCGGCAGGCCGTGCGGGAGTCACAGGTGCTGCTCAAGAACACCGGCGTGCTGCCGCTGGCCAAGAGCGGCGGCAAGATCTTCGTGGCCGGCAAGAGCGCCAGCAACATCGGCCTGCAGTCCGGCGGCTGGACCGTCTCCTGGCAGGGCGGCAGCGGCGCGACCACGCCGGGAACCACGATCCTGCAAGGGATCCGGAACACCGTGGCACCGGGCACGACGGTCACGTTCAGCGCCAACGGCTCCGGCATCGATTCCAGCTACCGGGCCGCCATCGCGGTGATCGGCGAGAACCCCTACGCCGAGGGCCGCGGCGACCGCCCCGGCTCGATGGGCCTCGACAACACCGACCTCAACACGCTCAATACGCTGCGCGCCTCCGGCGTCCCGGTCATCGTGGTCCTCGTCTCCGGCCGGCCGATGGACATCGCCGCCCAACTCCCGAACTGGAACGCCCTGCTCGCCGCCTGGCTCCCCGGCACCGAGGGCCAGGGCGTCGCCGACGTGCTGTTCGGCGACTACAACCCCACCGGCAAGCTCCCCTCCACCTGGATGCAGTCCGCCTCCCAGCAACCGATCAACGCCGGCGACGGCAAGCCCGCGCTCTTCCCCCAGGGCGCCGGGCTGCACTACTGAAGTCCCGCTCGGCGGCGGATCAGCACCGCCGCCGGCCGGGTGCTCATCTGTTACCGGGGAACGAAGGTCCACCATTGGTCGGTGAAGCCGCGTTCACATCTGAAGCTGGTCGCCGCACCGTTCGCGCTGGGTGCCGCCAGGCAGGTACCGCGGAAAGCATTGAACAGCATGTAAGAGTCGACGACCGGAGCGGGATCGAATCGCCACCATTGGTCAGCGAAGCTGTCGACACAGTCGGATACCCGGACGTTTCCGTTTGAAATGATCGCCAGGCATTTTGAGGTGGCGAGGCCGCGCAACCGGAAGAGCCCCGGTCCTCCGATCGGCTCGGGGAGCCAGAACTGGTCGAGGAAGTTGACGTTGCATCCTGACATGTTCACTCTGTTGCTTGATTGTCCCGCGGCGCATTGTCCCCGCCCAAGATTGCTCAGTTGGTAGAGGACCCCTGGCGTGGGGACGGCAAGGACACCGCTGCTCGACTGAGTGGTTGCCTGGGCAGCGGTGGGGACGACCATTGTGAGCAACGCCATGACGACGCCCACGAGCAGCGCCGTCACACGCGCAGATAGCTTCATGGAATCCCTTTCTCCGTTGTATTGGAGCCCGGCGGAAATCAGTTTGGTAGGGCTCCAGATTGGGAGCATATTCCGTTTCGCATGACTGGCGATGTGCTGTTTCCCGATGATCTGGGTCATTGGCCGGATGCGGCCAACCCGCTACACTCTGGGCCGGCGCTGCGGGAGGGGTGGATGAGGACTGGCCTGACCAGTGTGCTATCAGAGCCGGCCGCCAGGCTCTACGAGAGCCTTATCGTCAGCGGGGGCTTATCGCTCATTGATCATCCTGACCTGCCGGAGGCCACCGAGGCCCGGGAATTGATCGACAAGGGGTTCGCCCGGGAACGCTACGTCGATTTGCCCAGGTTGGTCCCGGTGGAGCCGATCAGGGCCGTGGACAACGCGATTCTGACCAAGCAGCGGCAGATCCTCGACCAGTACCAGACGTTGCTGCGACTGCGCGACGAGATGGGTGCGCTCCAACAGGTCTACCGGTCGGCCACGCTGCCCGCCGAGGAGCCCCACGACCTGGTGCGGGTCATCACGGACGGGGACGAGATCGGGGCATTGTCGGTGGAGCTGGGCCTGTCCGCTCAGAACGACGTCGCCAGCTTGGAGACCGGATACTTCACCCGGCCGCCGGACCCACGGTCGGCGCGTGTTCCGCCGGCCGAGGTGGTCGAGCGCGGGGTGCGCTTCCGCAACATCTACGCCCGCGCGGCGCTGGAGGTGCCCGGAGCGGCGGAGATGCTCCGGAAATCCCAGGAGGGCGGCTGGCAGTGCCGGGTGTATCCGTACTTGCCGATGAGGCTGGTGCTGGTCGACGAGCGGGCGGCACTGCTGCCGCTCGGACTCACCGGTGTGGAGGGCGCGGTGCTCGTGCGCGCCCCGGTGATCACCTCGGCGTTGCGGACCTACTTCGAACTGCTGTGGAGCCGGGCGGTGTCGGTGGACGGCAACGCGGCGAAGGTGCCGCCGGAGCAGGACCAGGTGCTGCGGCTGGTGCTGACCGGCATGACCGACGGCGCCATCGCACGCCACCTGGGCATCAGCGAGCGGACCGTGCGCCGGCACGTCCAGGCGTTGCTCGAGGCACTCGGCGCGACCAACCGGGTCACCCTCGCCGTCGCCGCCGTTCGCGAGGGCTGGGTCGACTGAGTCACTACTGCCACTCCCACGGGGAGCCGTTGGCACCGCTACAGGTAGGATCGTCCTGGAGCGGATTCGTCGGCGGCGGCGGGGCTACCGCCGGCGGCTCGCCCGGCTCGGCGCTGACCGGCACGACCATCCGGCTGAAGTACCCCGGTACCTCTGCGGCCACCTGCCACGGCGAGCCGTTGAAGCGCTGGCATGTGGGGTACCACGGCTGCGCCAACAGCACCATGCCGCCGCTGGAATCCACACCGTAGAGCCAGGTTCCGTCTCCGGTCACAGCGTGCACGCCGGCGGGCAGCGCCCCGCTCGGGTATCCGTCAACGCGCGTGGAGTCGGATTGGTCCCGCCACACGCGGTAGTTCACGCCGTCCACGATCCCGACCGCGTAACCCGACACCAGTGCAATGATCACCGGTCCGGTCAATATCGCGATGAGGTCGCCGACTTCGGATACCGCCGTCCCACCCGTGGCCCACCCCTCGTGCCGGAAGGTGCGCACCGACCCGCCCACATCGCCGAGCTCGAGATAGCCCGGGCTCGCCGCGAAAACCACGTCGTACCGCCAGTTGATCGTGTCGGCGATCCGGACCGACGTGCTCAGCGCGGCGCCGGGCGACTCCTGCCGGCGCCACCACAGTTCGCCTGTCGGGGTGACCGCGTACAGGATCGCCGCATTGCCATCGAACATCCCGAAGATCGTCCAGTAGGCCCGCCAGTCCCCGGAATCCACCTCGACCGCCGGTCCGAGGGTCGACGTGCTGCCCGGACACGACCGGATCTCCGCCAGGTGTCCGGTTCCCGCATCCACGGCGAACACCCGGCTGCTGCCGGCGCACTCGATGTCCGCCGTGGATGGGGTGATCCCACCAAGACCGATCGCGGGGAGCGCTGCCACGAGGCACCCGACGACCCGACCTAGTCGTCTGAACACGTCGCGTCTGTAACGGTGGGTCACGGCTCAAAGACTAGGAGCGGCGCGCTCGCTCGCACCGACCGGCGGCGGACAGTGACCGCTTCCGGCCGTTCGGCGTGCCACAATCGCCGGGTCACGGGAGGGGGCAGGATGAGCGCGCTGTTCGGGCCGGACGTCACGTTTCTCGGGGTGCCGCGGGCGGACCTGGCCGCGGTGGACGCCGATGTGGTGATCATCGGGGCGCCGTTCGACGGGGGGACGACGCACCGGCCGGGGACCCGGTTCGGGCCGATGGCCATCCGGCAGGCGTGCTACCTGCCGCAGGACGGGTCGCGGCCGTCGCTGGCCCTCGGCGTCGACGCGCTCCGCGACCTGCGGGTGGTCGACGCGGGCGACGTCGCGCTGTTCAACGGGGACATCGAGCGCTCGATCCGGGTCATCGAGGAGGCGGTGTACGCCGCGGCCAGCGCCGGCGCGATTCCGGTGGTGCTGGGCGGGGATCACACGATCGCGCTGCCGGACGTCACCGGGGTGTCCCGGGTGCACGGCGCCGGCCGGGTCTCGGTGGTGCACTTCGACGCGCACGCCGACACCGGGGACATCGCGTACGGCTCGCTGTACGGGCACGGGCAGCCGATGCGCCGGCTGATCGAGTCGGGGGCGGCCCGCGGCGACCGGTTCCTGCAGATCGGGTTGCGCGGCTACTGGCCCGGACCGTCCATCTTGGACTGGATGGCGGCGCGGAACATGCGCTCCTACGAGATGTCCGAGATCGTGGCGCGGGGCCTGGACGAGTGCCTGACCGAGGCCTTCGCGATCGCGGTCGACGACTGCGACGGCGTGTTCCTGTCGGTGGACGTGGACGTGGTGGACCCCGGGATGGCGCCCGGCACCGGCACCCCCGAGCCCGGCGGCCTCACCACCCGGCAGCTGCTCGACGCGGTCCGCCGCTGCTGCCTGGAGCTGCCCGTCGTGGGCATGGACGTGGTCGAGGTGTCCCCGCCCTACGACCACGCCGACGTCACCGCCTTCCTCGGCAACCGGGTCGTCCTCGAGGCCCTGTCCGCCGTCGCCCGGCGGCGCCGCGGCGACGCCTGGGATCCCCGCAAACCCCTGCTCTCCGGGCGTTGACCGGACCGCAAGAATGGCGGGCATGGAGTACATCTTCGATCCGGACGTCGTCCACGAGTGCGCGATGACCTGCCTGGGGAAGCCGAAGCCGGCCATGTTCGACGCGTTCGCCGAGGCCATGGCGCAGCGCTATCCGGGGCGGCTCGACGTGGCGCAGCCGTGGATCTTCAGCAACGCCGGCGGAGCGATGATCCAGATGAAGGTGTACTACGCCTCCGCGTTCGAGTACATCATGATCTGGGGCACGCCGATCGGCTCCGAAGGTCACTCGGGCCGGCACCTGCTCGGCTTCTGGGACACCGTGATCGACGGCGAGATGTGGTACTTCGGCGAGGGCCAGTTCGAGCGCCGGGAGTACCGGGCGGGCGACCGGGTCTACGTCGGGCCGAACCAGGCGCGCGGGATGAACTTCACCACCGGGGTGTACGCGGTGGAGTACGCCCGCGGGATCCTGCCGGCGTCCATCCCGTTCGGACTGGCCGACAGCCTGATCAGCACGCTGGACATGGCCACGGTCGGGCAGACCCTGAGCATGTACGCCGCGCTGGTCGGCCACCACCTGCGTTCCCCGCACGCCGACGGCCGGCCGCCGTCCCCGCTGCGGCAGCGGGTCGGCACCGTGCTCGTCAACGCCGGCAACGGGATCACCCGCCGGATTCGCCCTCCGGAGCCGTACGACGAGGTTGTGTCGGGTAAAGCCTTCCGGTTTCGCGGGACGCCAGCCGCACCGCCCGCCGTCGAGGCAGCAGCCGCGCCACGGAACCGAGAAGACGGTTCCGCCGGCCCGGAATGAAACTTGGCCCCCGGCCCAGGGCGTTCAGCGTCTCCCTTGCCACGGTCCGGGGCGGCATGGGCGGCGGCACCATCCGTCCGGGTGCGGCGGCGTGGGTGCGCTCGAACGTCGGGGTGCGGACCAGGCCGGGACAGCTGGCCAGCACGTCGACGCCGTGCGGCCGCAGCTCCGCCCACAGGCCCTCGGCCAGCACCCGCAGGTACGCCTTGGTCGCCGCGTAGTGCGCGACGAGCGCCGAGCCCTGGTCGGCGGCCATCGAGCTGAGCAGCACGATGCCGCCGCGGCGTCGGGTTGTGAACCGTGAGCCGTAGGCGTGCGCCAAGTGGGCGGCCGAGCGGCAGTTGAGATCAAGCATCGCGTCGAGATCCCCCGGCGTCAGCTCGAGAAACGGTCGGACCGGTGCCAGTGCGGCGTTGCACACGAGCAGCCCGACGTCCTCGGAAATGCCTGCCACGGCGGCGATTCCGCCGGCCGTGCCCGCGTCGGCCACCACCACCCGGGTCTGGATCCGATGTGTCTCGCGCAGCCGCTCGGCCAGCTCATCGAGCAGGTTGCGCCGCCGGGCCACCAGCACGACGTTGCCACCCCTGGCCGCGATCTCCTCGGCGAAGGCCGCCCCGATCCCGTCCGAGGCGCCCACGACGACTGCCCACGGTCCGTAGTCCCACATCAACGTGCCTTGTAATACGGCGACAGTTTCAGCATGGCCCGCCGGGCGAACGGCTCCACCAGCGGCACGAGGCGGCGCCGCCAGCCGAGGCTCGCCGCGATGGCCTCGGCGATATCGTCGAAAGTATGGCGTTGGTAGTGCATGAGCGCTTCGCTCTCCGTGCTGTCGACCCAGTCGGTGACGTACTCGGCGTCACTGAATGCCTTGTCCGGCAACGGTTTCACGCCCATCGCGGCGAGCAGCCGGCTCAGGTACTCCCGGTAGGTGAGCTGGCAGGACGGCCCGCCGCCGATGAACAGCACCCGCCCCCAGACTTCAGGCGCGGTCAGCGCACCGGCGATGGCCAGCGCCGCGTCGTCCGCGTGCAGCGCCTCGATCCGGTTGTCCAGCCCGATCTCGAACATGATCGGGTGCGGTTTCCGCATGCCCAGCACCGGCACATCGGTCAACCGGAAGATCACCCAGTCCAGTTCGGACTCACGGATCAACCGTTCACACTCGATTTTGTGCTCGGTGTACGGATCCACCGCCATCAGCGGATCGTCCACCCGTCGCGGCGGCTCCTTGCCCTGGGTGCGCCCATGCACGTCGAACGTCGACGTGAACAGCAGTCGCGGCGGATCTGCCTGTGCCCGGCACGCCTCGATCACGTGGCGCGTGCCGCCGATGTTCACCTCGTGGGCCCAGGCCGGCCACTCGTCCGACTCCGGGGGAATCACGGCGGCGAGGTGGACGACCGTGTCCACTCCGGCGACTGCTTCGGCGACCTCGGCCGGTTCGGTGACGTCGCCGGCGAAGGTGCGGACCTCGTGGCCGCGGCGGAGCAGTTCCGGCAACACGTGGGAGCCGATGTTGCCGGACGCCCCGGTGAGCAGGATCGTCGATCTCACGTGGTGGACCGTACCGGGCGATCGGCTTGGTCTGGTCGGTCTGACGGCACCTGCTGACCGACGCTGCGGGGCTCACGCGGTGCGCGAGCCCCGCAGCGGTTGATGCTCAGAAGTAGCGTTGCTTTCCCGGTGGGGAAGCAACGTCACGTTCACTCCCTCGAAGGAAAGCAACGTCACGTTAACGACACTCCGTTGAGCGCTCTGAGGGTGTGGGTTTCGGCGTTTGCCGGTGCGGGCCGATGGTCAGCTCAGGCGGGTTTGCAGGAGGCAGAATTCGTTGCCTTCGGGGTCGGCCAGGACGTGCCAGGGCTCCTTACCGGTCTGGCCGATGTCGGCCGGGCACGCCCCGAGCTTCAGGAGGCGTTCGAGTTCGGCGTCCTGATCGCGGTCGGTGGCGTTGACGTCGAAGTGCAGCCGCAGCCTGCCCGCCTGAGGCTCGGCAGTGGGGATGAAGACCAGCGCCGGCTGCAATGCGCCGAACCCTTCCCGTGGTCCGATCCCCACCACGCCGTCGTCGGTGCCGAGCACGCTGAAGCCCAGCACCTCGCACCAGAACGCCGCCAACCGTTGCGGATCCCGGCACTGGATCACCAACTCGGAAATGCGACAAGCCATGATCGGCACCCTACGGGGCGTCAACCACACGCAGCCAATCCTTTAACGGCCCAGGTCCGCGATGCCGTGGGCACCCGGGACCGGACGGCGTGACCGGGGACCATAAGCCGAACCACTGCTCGGCGCCGTACTCCTCGAACCGCTCCACCTCGGTGACCCCAGCTTCGCCGCGAGGCGCACGGAGCGGTCGTTGGCGGTCTGGGTGCAGAGCACCACCGGCTCGCTGGGAAGCGCGTCGGCGAACCAGTCCAGTGCCGCTGCACACGCCTCGGCGGCGTATCCGCATCCCCACGCCTGCGGCAGGAACAGGTAGCCGAGCTCGGCCTCCCCGGCATCCTGACGGACGTGACCCGGACGCTCTGCGTCGCGCCGATCGAGCGTGATCATGCCGATCATCGCTTCGTCGAGATCGACCACGAAAAGGCCGGGGCGCCGCCCGGGCACCTCAGGCACCGTGCGCTCGAGCTCGTCACGCGGTCGAGGACCACCAAGGTAGGTGCCCACCTCGGGCGAGGCGAACAGCTCGATGAACGCCGCACGGTCCCGGGCCTCGGGCGCGCGGAGCACGAGCCGCTCGGTCCTGATCGGGGCAGGTGGCCAGGCGACGGGTCCGAGCTCAGCCATGGCGGGCAACCTATCGCACGCCCGCCGGGCAGGAGCCACAGACGACCCGCAGCGGCAGCAGCTTCTGGCCCGTCGGCCCCCTCTGGATCTCGGTGCCCATCTCAGACCCCTCGCCGCACTCAACCCCGAGCGTTTTCCCATCTCAGGCTGAGGTGGTCAGCTCCAGGGCGACGAAAGCGTCGTTCGTCACGCTCAGCGTGACGAAAGCGTCCTTCGTCGCACGACTTGGAGCCACTGGAGAACCTGGCGTCACCACAGTCCCATCAGCAACACCATCTCACCTAGATGATCTTGAGACAGCCGAATTCCAAATAGGCGAACTCGTCAGGCCCATCGACAAAATTCGCCGCACCTCACCCTATCGTGTTCATGATTTTGGCGCGGAGCGCCCCCTGTCATCCTGCAGCCCGAAAAGGGGTCGACACCGGCGCCATCTTTTTCTTTTGGGTGTGGCTCCTTTGGAGGGAGTTGTCCATCGTGATCGGGGTGATCGGGTCTGGTGTGGCTGGTGGGACCGGTGGGGCGTTGACCAATGCCCTGAAGGCGGCCTTCGGGACGTTGAGCGTCCTGAAGGCCGCCTTCAGGGCAGGTGTCGACCGCCCAATAGTCACACCGATCCCACCTGCCTCACCAGCACGGCCCCGGCCAAACTCGCATCCCTGGCAACGACGCCCGACGACACGAGGGGCAACGACGAGCAACTCCCTCCAACGGAGCCACACCCTTTTCTTTTCCTCTTCTCAGTTTCTAATATTCTTAGAAAGGTGACCATCACCTGCCAAGAGCGGGAAGTGCCGAACGCCGATGACTCGGCGTCTACACTAATGTGGATTGCTCGCCAAGGACTGGATGGCCCAGGATGCCCGGATGCAGGATGATCGTTCGTGGTTGACCCCCGGGGTCCGGGGGATCGGAGCGGCGAGCTTCTTCTCGGACGTCGGGCATGAGGTGCCGACGGCGTTGTTGGCGAGCCTGGTCACCGGCACGTTGGGGGCGCCGGCGGCGGCGCTGGGGCTGATCGAGGGTGTCGGGGACGCGCTGGCGGGGGCCGGACGGTTCGTGGGCGGGCCGCTGGCGGACGACCCGGGACGGCGCAAGCGGATCGCGGTCGGCGGGTACACGACGACCGCGGTGCTGTCGTCGCTGATCGGGGTTGCCGGCAACGCGGTGGTGGTGGGGTTGCTGCGGGGCGGCGCCTGGGCGGCGCGGGGGCTGCGGGTGCCGGCGCGGAACGCGCTGCTCGCCGACGCCGTGCCGGCATCCGTCTACGGGCGGGCGTACGGGTTCGAACGCGCCGGGGACAACCTCGGCGCGATCGTGGGCCCGCTGCTGGCGCTCGGGCTGGTCACGGTTTTCAGTGTGCGCACGGCGATTCTGCTCTCGGTCGTGCCCGGGCTGCTGGCCGCGGTCGCGATGATCTATGCCATCCGGCACGTCCGGCAGCCCGCCGAACGCCCGCGGCAGCCGCTGCGCATCCGGGTGCGGCCGGTGCTGCGCGGGCGACTCGGCCGGCTGCTGGGCGCGGTCACCCTGTTCGAAATCGGGAACCTGGCGGTGACCCTGCTCATCCTGCGCGCCACCGACCTGCTCACCCCGGAGCACGGGCTCGAGGCGGCCACCCGGATCGCGCTGTTGCTCTACATCGGATACAACGTCGCGGCCACGCTTGCCTCGTATCCGGCTGGGGCGCTGTCTGACCGGCTCGGGCCGCTGGTGGTGATCGCCGTTGGCGTGGCGCTGTTTCTGGTCGGGTATCTGATCTTCGCGGTCACCGGACCGGCCGTCGCGGTGCTCGCGTTGGCGTTCGTCGCCGGGGGAGTGGGGATCGGGTGCGTGGAGACCGCCGAGCACGCGGCCGTCGCCGCGCTCGCTCCCGAACCGCTGCGTGGGTCGGCTTTCGGGTTGCTGGCCACGGTCCAGGCCGGCGGCAACCTCGCGGCCAGCACGGTTGCCGGGCTGCTGTACACCGTCGCCTCGCCGGCTGTCGCGTTTGGATACACCGGCGCGTGCATGGCGCTCGCGCTCGCCGGGCTCGGCTGGGCGGCCCGGCGGATGGGAGAAAGCCGAGGAGAACACCCGCGGCCAGGGCTTTCTCGGCGACCCCGGGAGTGAACGTGCTCAAGCTCAATCTCGCCGTGCAAGCGGGCCGGAAAATGGACAGATAACGCAGCGGCAAACTGCACCGGTTTGACGGTTGACGGCGGCCCATAACTGCCATAAGTAAATCAGGCCGTGGCCGAGTTGGTGAGCACCTGGCGAGAGCAGGTCGCGGGGTGGAGCACAATCCGACCAGCGTGTCCGAACGGCCTTTGAGCGCCCGTTCAGCCATCAGCGTCAGGGCCGTTTCAAGATCGTTTAAGCAGCGGCTCAGCACGTGCTACCCAAGGCCGATGGTGTGCCGGTGGTGCGGGACCTCGGCGATACCTCGGTGTCCATTGTGGAGTGGGTGAGATGAAGGGGGCCTTCCTC
>NZ_DASYTH010000069.1:0-12880 GCF_036002505.1 Actinophytocola sp.
TCCGTCCCGCTGGACCTGGGCCGCAAACACCGCCTCGTCAAACCCCACCAGCGCCGCGCGCTGATCGCCCGAGACCGGGGATGCGCCTTCCCGAGCTGCCACCTCCCACCCCGCTGGACCGACGCCCACCACGTGATCCATTGGAAAGACGGAGGACCTACGGACCTGCACAACTTGGTGCTGCTATGTCGCCGCCATCACCGGGTGATCCACCACTCCCACTGGGACATCCGCATGATCAACGGACTCCCCCACTTCCTGCCCCCAAGCTGGCTCGACCACACCCGCACACCCCGCCGCAACACCCTCCACACCCAGCACTTATAGCCAGGCTTCCGGCCAATCCGGCCCCTCACACCTGCACGCCTCCCGCACCCCATGGTGCAAACACCCGCCGGCTGCGCGCCTTCTCCTCGGCTGCCGCGGCGCGCGCGGGCAGGGGCAGGGCGACCGCCCTGCCCGCGCTTTGGCGCTGCCCAGGGGTCGCAGAGGCTCCGGGGGTCAAGGGTCGCGGCCAACCTCTACCAACAGCGCACCTCGAGGCGTCTGGCCGCGATCGGCGAAGCCGACGCCGCAGGCGCCCTTGAGGCCGGAGGGGCGACCCCGCACAATGCGCGCCGCGGCCACCCCGAACTACAGCACCCAACCAACACCCCCGAAATGCAGCACCTTGAGCCGAACCAGAACTAGACGACCCAGGCCCCGAACCTCGTTCTTATCGACTTCTCATGGCGCGCTGGTCCACTGGGGACATGGTGGGTGCGTTGGAGGTCGAGGGGCTCACGAAGGTGTTCGGCCGCCGGGTCGCGGTGGACGGGCTGAGTTTCACCGCGCGGCCGGGCGAGGTGGTGGGGTTGTTGGGGCCGAACGGGGCGGGGAAGACGACCACGATCCGGCTGCTGAGCACCGTGCTCAAGCCTACGGACGGACGGTTTGCGGTGGCGGGGGTGGAGTCGACCGAGCCGGCGCGGATTCGGCGGCGGGTGGGGGTGTTGCCGGAGAGTTCGGGTTATCCCGGGTATGTGACCGGCACCGACTACCTGGTGTATCACGCGCGGCTCTTTGGGGTGGAACGGCGGGCGGCGGCGGAGTTGGCCGGGAAGCTGATCGCGGGCGTGGACCTGGCCGAAAGGGCGGGGTCGCGGATCTCGACGTACAGCCGGGGGATGCGGCAGCGGTTGGGGGTGGCGCGGGCGATGGTGAACGACCCGGATGTCGTGCTTCTGGATGAGCCTACGTTGGGGCTGGATCCAGCGGGGCAGCGGCAGATGTTGGGGATTGTCAGGCGCATCGCCGGTGAGCGGGGGGCGACGGTGGTGTTGAGCACGCATATGTTGCATGAGGTGGAGCAGGTGTGTTCGCGGGTGCTGATTCTGGACGGCGGGAAGGTGGTGGTTTCGGGGACCGTCGACGAGGTGACGAGGGCGGTGGCGGTGCAGCGGTCGGGGCGGTTGCGGGTGCCGCCCGGACTTGTGGAACGGGCGCGGGAGGTGCTCGACGACGTCAGCGGGGTGAGTTGTGAGGTGACGCGGGAGCGGCCGGACGTCATCACCGTCAGGGTGGCGGGGGCGGGGGACACGAACACCGCGCTTGCCGCGGTGCTGGCGGCGCGGGTGCCGGTGTTGGCGTTCGAGGTGGATGGGGCGCGGTTGGACGACGCTTTCCTGGCGTTGACGCGAGGGGAGCCGCGATGACAAAGGGGCCGAGTTGGCGGGTGGTCGCGGTGCAGGAGAGCCGGGATCTGTGGGTGAGTGGGCGGGGGCCGGTGCTGCTGTTCGCCTACAGCGTGCTGCTGAGTGTGATCAGTTATCTGGCGGGGACGAATCAGGTGCTGAACTTTCTTGAGCAGCGGGAGGCGGTGAACCTGACGCTGCAGGTCGCGGTGACGGTGGGGGTGCTGGTCACGTTGCTGGTCAGTGCCGACGCGGTGAGTGGGGAGCGGGAGCGGGGGACGTTGGAGAGTCTCCTTCTCACCCCGATGTCGCGGCGCGGGATTTTGGTCGGGAAGCTGACCGCGGCGTTGAGTTTGTGGGGGGCGGCGTTTCTGGTGGGAATTCCTTATCTCTGGGTGCTGGGGCGCGGGGTCGAGCTGGTGGGTAAGGCGCTGGTGCTCGGGGTGGCCGTGGGGACGGTGCTGGCGGTGGCGCTGGCGGCGTTCGGGTTGCTGGTGAGTGCGGTGTCGAATTCGAACAAGGCGAGTTTGGCGGTGAGTTTTCTCGTCCTGCTCGCGCTGTTCGCGCCGGCGCAGTTGCCGCCGATGCCGACGAGCTGGATCGGGGACGCGATCACCCGGGTCAACCCGCTGGGCTCGGCGACGACGTACCTCAGCGCCGTTCTGGTGAAAGGGCACGACTGGACCCGGGACCTGTCGTATCTCATCTCGCCGGTGGTCGCGTTGCTGGTCGCCGGTGGGCTGCTGGTGGCGGTCGGGCCGCGGTTCGTCCGGCTCATCGGAGGGGTGAACGGATCATGAGAAGGTGGTGCGCGGCGGCGATCGTCATCACCGCGCTGGCCCTGCCGCAGGGCGTCGCGGCGGCGCAGGATGCCGGGATGGAGATCACGCTGGACCAGTCCCACGTCACCACCAGCGTGGGGCGGGTGCTGACGCTCGAGTCGCGGATCCTGAACCGCGGCAGCGCGCCGAGCGCGCCGATGCTCGCGCATGTCAACGTGGCCAGCGTCGACGGCGGCTATGTCGACCTGGAGGACTGGTCGGCCGAGGTGACGCAGCGGGTGGACGCGTTGCAACCCGGTCAGGATGTCACGCTGACCTGGGATCTGCAGGCGGTGAACGCGGGAAGTTTCCACGTTTACGTCGTGCTGCTGCCCAATTCCGGTCCGCTGGTTCCGAGCGCATCAACCCGGGTCGACGTGGGACAGAAACGTAATCTCAATGCCGGTGGAGTTCTTCCGGTGGCCATTGCGGTCCCGCTCATCCTCGGGATCGGCGCGGCCGCCATTCGCTATCGGGTGCGCCGCCGAACGGCGTAATCAAGCGGCTCATTGAGCGGGCTGTGAGCGGCTGTGAGCCCGCTATGACCCGTGCCCGTCATTCTTCGGCAATGCTGCGATGGATCGTGGGGTCAAGCCAAAAATACCGCCGGCTGGTGCTGGCCATTGCGGTCGCGCTCATGGCATTCGGGTTCGTGCTGCTCCGGGACACCTCCGTGGAGGCGCTGCCCGAGTTCGGCCCGGTGCGGGTGGACGTCCAGGTGGAGGCGCTCGGGCTGTCCGCGGAGGAGGTGGAGAACCTCATCACCAACCCCATCGAGAACGAGTTCTTCAACGGTATTCCATGGCTGGCGAAGCTCGAGTCGCGCACCATTCCGGGGCTCACCTCGATGGAGATGACGTTCGAGCCGGGCACCGACCCGATCCGCGCCCGACAGGTGGTGCAGGAGCGGCTGACCATGGCCCCCGCCCTCCCCCAGGCCTCGTCGCGGCCCCCGCTCGTGGTCCAGCCGCTGAGCTCCACCGGCCGGCTGATGATGATCGGGCTGTCCTCCAAGGACAAGTCGCTGATCGACATGTCGCTGCTGTCCCGCTGGACGATCGCGCCGCGCCTGCTCAGCGTGCCGGGCGTGGCGAACGTGGCCATCTGGGGGTTCCGGGACCAGCAGCTGCAGGTTCAGGTCGATCCGTCCAGGCTGATGCGCAACGGCGTCACGCTGGACCAGGTGCTGCGCACCTCGGCGAACGCGCTGTGGTCCTCGCCGCTGACGTTCGTCGAGGCGTCCACACCCGGGCTCGGCGGCTTCGTCGACACGTCCAACCAGCGCATCGAGGTCCAGCACAACCAGCCGATCCAGACGCCGGCGGAACTGGGCAAGGTGACGATCGAGGGAGCCGAGGACCGGGGTCTGCACCTCGGCGACGTGACCTCGATCGTCCAGGACAACCAGCTCCTCATCGGGGACGCCGTGGTCAACGACGCTCCCAGCCTCATGCTGGTGGTGGAGCGCTTCCCCGGCAGCTCGGTCTCCGAGGTGACGAAGAACGTGGAGGCGGCCCTGGACGAGTTGAAGCCGGGCCTGTCCGGCGTTCAGGTCGACACGAGCATCTACCGGCCGGCCTCGTTCGTGGAGAAGATGGTCGGCAATCTCAGCACCACGCTGATCATCGGCGCGATCCTGCTGCTGCTGGTTCTGGGCGCCATGCTCTTCAACTGGCGCACGGCGCTGGTCAGCGTGGTGACGATCGCCGCGTCGGTGGCCGTCACCGTGCTCGTGCTGTCCTGGTTCGGAATCCCGCTCAACCTGATGTCGCTGGCCGGGCTGGTGATGGCGCTGGCCGTGGTCGTCGACGACGCCGTGGCCGGCGTGGACAACGTTCGGCAGCGGCTTCGGGAACGCCACGAAACCCAGTCCGCGGCACCGGTGCCGGACGTGATCCGGTCGGCGGTCATCGAGATGCGCGGCCCGCTGATCCTGGCGGCCGCGATCGCGGCGGTCTCGGTGGTGCCGATCTTCATCCTGGACGGGGTCCGCGGCGCGTTCCTCACGCCGGTCGCCACGGCGTTCCTGGTGGCCACCGCGGCCTCGCTGGTGGTCGCGGTGACGGTCGCACCCGCGCTCGCCACCCTGGTGCTGTCCCGGGAGTCGCTGCGGCACCGACCGGCCCCGCTTGCCGACCGGCTGGAGCGGGCCTACGCGCGGCTGCTGCCCCGCCTGCTCCGCCGGCGCAGCTGGTCCTACGCGATCGCCGCCATCCTGGTGGTGGCGGCCGCCGCGGCGCTGCCCTTCCTCGGCGCGCGGCCGCTGTCCCCGACGCTGCACGAGCGCGACCTGCTGATCTCCTGGGAAACCGCGCCCGGCACGTCCCGCCAGGAGATGGACCGGATCACGGCCGCGCTCACCGGCGAGCTACGCGGCACACCCGGGGTGCGCAACGTCGGCGCACACTCCGGCCGGGCCCTCGCCTCCGACCAGGTGGTCAACATCAACTCGGGCGAGGTGTGGCTCTCCATCGATCCCGGAGCCGACTACGACAAGACCATCGCCGCGGTCCAGCACGTGGTGGACGGCTACCCGGGCGTGCGCAGCGACGTGTCCACCTACTCGGACAAGCGGATCCGGGAGGTGTCGACCCGGGGCGCGGCGCAGGACCTGGTCGTGCGCGTCTACGGCAACAACTACGACGTGCTCAACAGCAAGGCCCAGGAGGTGCTCGGCATCATCCGGGGAGTCTCCGGGGTGACGGAGCCACGGGTGAACACGGCGCAGATCGCGCCGACGGTGCAGATCGAGGTGTCGGTCGAGAAGGCCGCCAGGTACGGGCTCAAGCCCGGTGAGGTGCGCCGCCAGTCGGCCACCCTGGTCGCCGCCATCGTCGCCGGCAACCTGTTCCACGACCAGAAGGTGTTTCAGGTCGTGGTGTGGGGCGTCCCCGAGGTGCGGCAGAACGTGGACACGATCAAGAACCTGCTGATCGACGCACCGGTCGGTGGACCGGGCGGCACACCGACCCAGGTGAAGCTGTCCGACCTGGCCGACGTCCAGGTCGTGCCGAAACCGGAGATGATCTGGCATGACCAGGTGTCCCGCAGCCTCGACGTGGTCGCCAACGTCCGCGGGCGGAGCCTCTCCGCGGTCACCGGCGAGGTCAAGGACCGGCTCAGGAACGTCACGTTCCCGCGCGAGCACCACCTGGAGGTGCTCGGCGACAGCGCGGCCGCGGCCGCCACCGACCTCCGGGTGTGGACGTACGCCGTCGGCGCCGCGATCCTGATCTTCTTCCTGCTGCAGGCCGGCGTCGGGTGGCGGCTGGCGGCGCTGTACTTCCTGCTGATCCCGGTCGCGCTGGCCGGCGGTGCGCTGGTGGCCGTGCTCGCCAGAAACAGCGTGTCGGTGGTCGCGCTGCTGGGCCTGCTCACCGTGCTCGCCGTGGCCGTTCGGGGCGGCATCCTGCAGATCAGGCTTTACCAGCGGCTCGAACAGACTGGCGCTACGCCGGCGAGCGATGGAAGCAGCCGGCCGGCCGGCGAGGAGCTCGTGGTGGCCGGCGCCCGGCAACGGTTCGCTCCGGGCGTGACGGCGCTGCTGGCGACCGGGCTGGCCCTGATCCCGATGGTGTTCTTCGGCACCGTCGCGGGCCTGGAGACCGTCGTGCCGCTGGCCTGGATCGTCCTCGGCGGCCTGGTCACCACGGCCGTGGTGAACCTGTTCGTGCTTCCCGTTCTCTACCTGCGGTTCGCAGGGACCCACAAGGAGGTGGCCGGCGATGCGCGGTCATGACCGACGGACCCCATGGCTGGCGGCGGCCCTGATCACGTTGGGGCTGGGCCTGACCGGCTGCGGCTCGAACGAGTCCAGCGGCCCGGCGTCCGGTGCTGAGGAGTCGCCGGCGAAGGTCGAGGCGGTAGCCGGCAAGGACGTCAAGAGCGTGACGCTGTCCGAGCATGCGGAGAAGCGGCTCGGTGTCGAGACGGTTGCGGCTGCCGCGGTCCAGCAGGGCAGGTCCGTGCCGTACTCGGCGGTGTTCTACACCCCGGACGGCTCCGCCTGGGTCTACACGGTCACCACGCCGCGCACCTATGTCCGGGAGAAGGTCGTGGTGGCGAACGTGGGTGGGGCCGACGGAACCGAGGCGTTCCTGTCCGAGGGCCCGGCGGTGGGCACGACGGTCGTGACGATCGGCGCCGTCGAGCTGTACGGCGCCGAGATCGGGGTCAGCGAAGAGTAACCGTCCACTGAGGACATAGGGGCCGCAATCATGATGCGCTGGATCATTGGCACGAGCCTGAGGTTTCGGGCACTCGTCGTCGTCGGGGCCTCGATGCTGATGTTCTTCGGCGTCCTGCAGATCCGCGACATGCCGGTCGACGCCTTCCCCGAGTTCGCGCCCCCGCAGGTGGAGATCCAGACGCTGTGCAGCGGCCTGTCCGCGCGCGATGTGGAGGAGCTGGTCACCGTCCCGATGGAGCAGGGGCTCGCCGGGATCGAGGGCCTGTCGGCCATGCGGTCCAAGTCCGTCACCCAGCTCTCGTCGATCATCATGATCTTCGACCAGGGCATCGACCTGATGAAGGTCCGGCTGCTGATCCAGGAGCGCCTCACTGCGATCACCCCCAGGCTGCCCCGCTGGGCCAACCCGCCGTTCATGATCCAGCCGCTGTCCTCCACCAGCCGGGTGATGAAGATCGGACTGTCCCAGCCGGACAAGTCCGACGGCGCCCTGGTCGACATGGCGTTGCAGGCGTACTGGACGATCCGGCCGCGCCTGATGCGGGTGCCGGGGGTGGCCAACGCGGCCATCTGGGGCGACCGCTGGCACGTCAAGCAGGCGCTGGTCGACCCGGAGAAGATGAAGCAGCACAACGTCACCATGGCCGAGGTGATCGACGCCGCCGGGGACGCCATCGACGTGGGTCAGCTCAAGTTCCGCGGCGGATTCGAGATCGGCACCGGCGGCTGGGTGGACACGGCGAACCAGCGCCTCCAGGTGCAGCACCAACTGCCCCAGCTGTCCGGCCAGCAACTGGCCGAGATCCCGATCGCCGTGGGAACCGGCCGCCCGGCGGTGTACCTCAAGGACGTCGCCGAGATCCGGGACGACATCATGCCGCCGACCCTGCTCGGCGGGGACGCGGTGATCGACGACGGCCTCGGCATCATGATGATCATCGAGAAGCTGCCGTGGGCCAACACCCTCGACGTGACCCACGGGGTCGAGGAGGCGCTCAAGGAGTTCGCACCGGGCCTGCAGGGGATCAAGGTGGACACCGAGATCTTCCGGCCCGCCACCTTCATCGAGAACGCCGTCCAGAACCTCAGCCGGGCGCTGGTCCTCGGGTTCGTCCTCGTGGTGCTGATCCTGATCTTCTTCCTGTTCGAGTGGCGGGTCGCCCTGATCAGCACCATCACCATCCCGCTGTCCCTGGTGGCCGCGGCACTGGTGCTGGACTGGACGGGGGCCACCATCAACACGATGATCCTGGCCGGGCTGGTGATCTCCCTGGGGGTCCTGGTCGACGACGCGATCATCGACATCGAGAACATCGTGCGGCGGATACGCCAGCACCGCCAGGAGGGCGGCGACCGGTCCACCGCGTCGATCATCCTCGAGGCGTCCCTCGAGGTGCGCGGACCCATCGTGCACGCGACCGCGATCATCCTGATGTCCACCGTCCCGGTGTTCCTGCTGGCCAGCCTCACCGGCTCGTTCTTCCGGCCGCTGATCCTCGCCTACGGCCTGGCGATCCTGGCCTCGCTGCTGGTCGCGCTGACCGTCATCCCGGCGCTCGCGCTGATCCTGCTGCGCCGGGCGAAGATCGAGCGGCGCTCCTCACCGCTGGTGCGCTGGCTGCAGCGGGGCTACACCGCGTTGCTCGCCCGCATCATCCCGCGGGCCAAGGTGGCGTACGCGACCGTCGGCGTCGTCCTGGTCGCCGGGATCGCCGTGGTGCCGCTGCTCGGGCAGGACCTGTTCCCCGCGTTCAAGGAGCGGGACTTCCTGATGCACTGGATCACCCAGCCCGGCACCTCCCGGGCGGAGATGGTGCGGATCACCACCCAGGTGAGCAAGGAGCTGCGGGAGATCCCCGGGGTGCGCAACTTCGGCGCGCACATCGGGCAGGGCACGCTGGCCGACGAGATCGTGGGCATGAACGCCGGGGAGAACTGGATCAGCATCGACCCGGACGTCGACTACGACGAGACGGTGGCCAAGATCCGCGAGGTGGTGGAGGGCTACCCGGGTCTGCAGACCGACGTGCAGACCTACCTCAAGGAGCGCACCGAGGAGGTGCTCTCCGGCGCCAGCGAGCCCATCGTGGTCCGGCTGTTCGGCGACGACCTGACGACGCTCCGCGAGAAGGGCGACCAGGTCAAGGACCTGATCGGCGGCATCGACGGGGTGCTGGACACCCACGTGACGCTGCAGACCACGGTGCCTCAGGTCAACGTCGAGGTGGATCTGGCCAAGGCCTCGCAGTACGGGATCAAACCCGGTGACGTGCGGCGGACCGCGGCCGCGTTCATCACCAGCGAGGAGGCCGGGGACATCTGGCGCAACGGCAAGAACACCGAGCTGCACGTGTGGAGCGTGCCCTC
This sequence comes from Actinophytocola sp., assembly GCF_036002505.1. Lineage (GTDB taxonomy): Bacteria > Actinomycetota > Actinomycetes > Mycobacteriales > Pseudonocardiaceae > DASYTH01. The sequence continues at coordinate 9,051 of NZ_DASYTH010000069.1, forward strand.
GGCCCGCAACAGCGTGGAGGCCGTGCGCAACCTGCTGATGGACTCCTACGACGGACGCAAGGTCCCGGTCGGCGAGCTGGCCGACGTCAAGATCATCCCCACGCCCAACCAGGTGCTGCGGGAGAACGGGTCGCGGCGGATCGACGTCGGTGCCAACATCGCCAAAGGCAGGGCGCTGGGCGACATCGCGGCCGAGGTACAGCGGCGGCTCGCCACGGTCGACTTCCCGACCGGCTACCACGCGCAGCTGATCGGCGAGTACAAGGAGGCGCAGGCCGCGCAGAACCGGCTGCTGCTCTTCGCCGGCATCGCGCTGCTCGGCATCCTGTTCATTCTGGCCACGGCGTTCAACAGCTGGCGGCTGGCCCTGCTGGTGCTGCTCACGCTGCCGATGGCGCTGGTGGGCGGGGTGCTGGCGGCCTACCTCGCCGGCGGCGTCCTCTCGCTGGGCTCGCTGGTCGGGTTCTTCACCGTGCTCGGCATCGCCGCACGCAACGGAATCCTGATGGTCAACCATTTCCAGCATCTGGAGCGGGAGGAGGGGGTGACGTTCGGCCGGGAGCTGGTGCTGCAGGGCGCCCGGGAGCGGCTGGCGCCGATCCTGATGACCTCGCTCGCCGCGACGCTGGCCCTGGTTCCGCTCGCGGTCGCCGGCAGCCTGCCGGGGCACGAGATCGAGCACCCGATGGCCATTGTGATCATTGGCGGACTGGTCACCTCGACGCTGCTGAACCTGTTCGTCACCCCGTCGCTGTACCTGCGCTTCGGCGGGCCAAGAAATTGACAGCCGAAACAAAACAACCACTAGGGGAGATTTACCGGGTAAGCGCGAACGACCCGTCGGAGGGGGACGTGTCGTGGACTTTCGTTTACTCGGTGCCGTCGAGGCCTGGTCGATGCAGCACCGCGTCGACCTCGGGCCGCCCAAGCAGCGGTTTCTGCTGGCCGTACTGGCGTTGCAAATTAACCAACTGGTCCCGATGGAGCGGCTGGTGGATCTGACCTGGCCGCACGCGCCCCCACCGACCGCGCAACACGCGATTCATGTTCGCATTTCGCAACTGCGCGCGGCACTGGCTGAGGAAGAAAACGGCGGCGGCGGTATTCGGATTCTGACCCGGGGATCGGCGTACGTGTTGCAGGCCGATCCGATGTGCGTCGACACGCACCGATTCCGGGCGCTCGTCACGCAGGCACGGGCGTGCGCCGGCGACGCGGAGAAGGTGGTGCTGTACCGGCGGGCGCTGGGCCTGTGGCTGGGCCCGCCGCTGGCCGACGTGGCCGGGCCCGAGGTGGTCGACCGGCTCTGCGCGGGCCTGGAGGAGACCCGGCTGCTCGCGCTGGAGGACTGCCTGGACGCGGAGCTGCGGCTGGGCCGGCACCGGATCGTGGTGGACGAGCTGGCCGAACTGGTCCGCCAGCACCCGTACCGGCAGCGCCTGCTCGGCCAGCTCATGCTGGCGCTGCACCGCGCCGGCCGCGCGCCGGAGGCGTTGCGCGCCTACCAGCTCGCCCGCAACCGGATGATCGACGAGCTCGGCCTGGAGCCGGAGGCTCCGCTCAAGCAGCTGGAAACCGCGATCCTGTGCTCCGACCCGGCGCTGGAGCTCGCCGAGCCGCAGCCCGGCGCCGTGCCGAACCCCCGGCTGCCGGCGACCAACGGGCACCGGCCGGCCATCGAGACGGTCGGCCTGTGCCGGCGGTTCGGCCACCGGACGGCGGTCGGCGACCTCGACCTGACCGTCCACAGCGGAGAGATCCTCGGCGTGCTCGGCCCGCCCGGCGCCGGGAAGACCACGCTCGTCCGGCTGCTGAGCACCCTGCTGGCGCCGACCTGCGGCTCGTTCTCGATCGCCGGCGTGCCGTCCAGCCGGCCCGAGGAGATCCGCCGCAAGGCCGGTGTGCTGCTGGGCGGTGCCCGCCATCCCGGGCACCTGACCGGCCACGAGTTCCTGACGTACCAGGCCCGGCTGTTCGGCACGCGGCGGCGGGACGCGTCGCGGCTGGCCGACCGGCTGCTCGACGAGGTGGGCCTGACCGCGCACGCGTCGGCCCGGATCGCCGGCTACGGCCGGGACCTGGACCAGCGGCTCGCCCTGGGCCGGGCCCTGGTGAACGAGCCGTCCGTGCTGTTGCTCGACGATCCGGCAGCCGGCTTGGACCCGGCCGCGGCCGGGAGGATGCTGGACCTCGTGCGGCGCATCGGCACCGAGCGCGGCGCGACCGTGCTGCTCACCACGCCCCGGGTGGCCGAGGTGGAGCGGATCTGCGGGCTCATGGTCCTCCTGAACGAGGGCGTGATCGCCGGCTCCGGCCCGGTCGGTTCGCCCGGCGGCGAGCTCGGTCGGGAGGCCCGGTGAGAGGTCAAGGACCGAGCGGGCCGGCGGTGTCTTCCCGGACGAGCAGCGCAGGTCCCGAGCGCCAGCGAGGGACCGAGCAGCGCAGGAGGGAAGACACCGCGTCAAGGCCCGCTCACGCGAGCGGAGCGAGCAAATGAACACCGCCCCGCGGGTGCTCGTCGTCGAGGATGAGCCGGCGCTGGCCGGGGCGCTGACCGACGGGCTGCGGCAGGACGGGTTCGCCGTGGAGAAGGTGGCCGACGGGTTGGTCGCCCTGGACACGTGCCTCAGCCGGCCGTTCGACGTGATCGTGCTGGACCTGATGCTGCCCGGACTCGCCGGGCTCGACGTGTGCGCGCGGCTGCGGCGGGCCGGGGTGAGCACGCCGGTGCTGGTGCTGACCGCGCGCAACGGGGAGCGTGACCAGCTCAGCGCGTTCCACACCGGCGCGGACGACTTCCTGGCCAAGCCGTTCTCCTACCGGGTGCTGCTGGCCCGGCTGCACGCGCTGCTGCGGCGCAGCGGTCCGCGGGTGGCGACCACGCTGACCGCCGGCGACCTCGTGCTGGACCGCGCGGCCCGGCGGTGCACCCGCGGCGCGGTCCCGATCGAGCTGACGCCGCGCGAGTTCACCCTGCTGGAGCTGCTGATGTCCCGCGCCGGCAAGGTGATCACGAAGCGCCAGGCGCTGGACGAGGTGTGGGACCTGGCGCTGGGCGAGGAGTCCAACGTGCTCGAGGTCTACATCGGCTACCTCCGGCGCAAGATCGACCTGCCGTTCGGCCGGCGCGCGATCGGCACCGTGCGCGGCGCCGGCTACCGGCTCGACCCCGATGGTGGCTGAGGAGGTGCGATGAAGGGGGCCTTTCTCACGCCCAGTGCGAGGAAGGCCGCCTTCATCGCACTCGGGCGGCTCACCATCCGGGTGCGGCTGACCGCGCTCGCGGTGCTGATCGTCGCCGTGGGGCTGGTGGCCGGATCGGCCATCGTGCTGGCGCTGGTCGAGGAGAACCTGCTGGCGGGCGCGGAGAATGCGGCGCGGCAGCGGGCTTCGGACACCGCCGCGCTGGTCGCGGCCGGCGCCGTCTCGTCCACAGTGGACAACCGGCTGGTGCAGGTGGTGGACCGCGGCGGGCAGGTGCTGGCGGCGAGCCCCGAGTTGCGCGGCCGGCCGCCGCTGCTGTCCGCCTGGCCCTCCCCCGGCCCACTGGTGGAGACCGTGACCGCGACGGCGGACGGCGAGCCCGGCGAGTTCCTCGTCGTCGCGGTCCCGACCACAATTCCTCTGGGGGCAAGCCCCCAGACCCCCGAGGAGGCTCAGCCCCCACACCCACCGTCCTCCCTGGGGGCAAGCCCCCAGACCCCCGAGGAGGCTCAGCCCCCACACCCACCGTCCTCCCTGGGGGCAAGCCCCCAGACCCCCGAGGAGGCTCAGCCCCCACACCCCCCTTTGGACGGAAAACCGGTGGCGGTGTACGCGGCCAGCTCGCT
>NZ_DASYTH010000070.1:0-9198 GCF_036002505.1 Actinophytocola sp.
GATCCCGCCGCTGAGGTGATCCATGGCCACGTCGTGCGGGCCGGCGCCGGCCGGCAACTCGAAGGTCTCCAGCCGAGGCTGGGTGTCCAGAGTGGACGAAGTGGTCGTGGCCGAGGTGATCAGCGCTGGAGGGCGCGACCCGGCATCGCCGGTCGAGCATCCGGCGGCGAGCAGCGCCGCCGCGATGGTCACGTGGATCGTCCGCCGTGCCATGTGGCCACTATTCCCGACCGGCGGCAAAATCCGCATCAAGCCGACGCGCCGGCCAGCAAGCCGCTCGGGCACCTGCGCTGCGTGTAGGTCGCCATCGGCGCCCTGCCGCCGGACAAACGGGGAGCTGTTTGCCCTGGGTCACCGGGACCCGACTGGCTCCTGGGACCGAAGATCCCTGTCGATTCCTGCCGGCGGGCTGGGGAAGCCGACCGTGATGGCGAGCCCGCTGGTGGGTGGTGAGTGGGCGTCGAGATGGCTGTCGTGCGCGTCGACCACCGCGCCGGTGATCGCGCGCAGGTCAAGCGGTTCCCGGCGGTCCAGACCGCGCTCGGTGCGGGCGAGCGTGAGCAACGCTTCGATGAGCCGCTCCTGCTGCTCGTGGGAGACCACCGGGTAGTCGGGCACTCCGGCAGCGGACTCGCCCAGGCGAACAACCCCGACGGCTCCGCCGGCTGGATCACCAACTTCGACGTGTTCCCACCGCGGGCTGGCTCGTCGTGGTCCTCAGCAACTACTACGACACCAGCATCCAACCCATCGTCAACCTGGCGCGCGAGATCATCACCGGGCGGTGCTGAGGGAAGGAACGTCACGTTCATTCCCTGAAACCGGCGCCTCATGTCACATGTGGGCCGTCTGTGGTGCTCTACCGGTGTGGACGTCGCAGGGCATGGTGGGAGCGCTTCGGCTGCCGCGCTGCCGGGTGCTGTGTCCGCCGGCGGGCACGGCGCGGTGGCCGGGCGGGTTGAGCGGAAGGGCGGCGTGGGCGTGTCGAGTTCTGCCGGACGGGGGGCTGTCCGGGCCGACCTCGAGCAGGTCTTCCGTGCCACCTATCCGCGGGTCGTCGCGGTCGCCGCCCGGGTGCTCGGTTCCCGGGACGAGGCCGAGGACGTGGCTCAGGAGGTGTTCCTGGGGTTCGGGCGTTCCTCGGTGCCGGGCGGGGAGGCGGTCGCGATGTGCCAGTGGTGACGGGCCGCGGCGGGGTCGCCGAGCGCGTGCTCGGCTTGGGCGATGGCCCAGTGCTGTTCGGCTTCGTTGTAGTGGTCCCGAAGGTCGCGGAAGGTTTCCAGGCTTCGGTGGTGGTAGCGGATGGCCTGGGCCGGTCGTCCGGAGCGCTGGAGGGCCCAGCCGTGGTTGGCCAGGGCGATGGCCTCGCCAAGGCGGTTCCCGATCTCGTGATGAATTGTCGCGGAGCGGATCAGGTACGCGGTGGCCGTGTCGAACTCGCCGGTGGTCTGGTAGGTCAGGCCGAGGGAGTTCAGCACCGATGCTTCGCCGGGTCGGTCGTTGGACCCGGTGCTGATCGTGAGGGCTTGCCGCAGATAGTCGATGGCCTTGTCGTGGTCGCCCTGCAGGCGGCTGCTGTTGCCGAGGTCGACCAGGCAGCCGCGGCGGCCCTGGGAATCGTCCAGTTCGGTCCAGATCGCCAGGGCGCGGTGGCTGTGGGTGATCGCGTCCGCGGTGTGCCCGACCTGGGCGCACAGGGTGCCGAGGTCTTCCAGCAGCTGGGCTTCGGCGCGGCGGTCGCCATTGCGGTGGGCGAGGCGGGCGCCGAACTGGTTGAGCGCGATCCGGTCGGCGGAGTGCCCGCGGTTGGCCAGTGGGCGGGAGAGCGCGGCGACGAGTTGGGTGGCGAGGGCGGGGCTCGCACCGGGCGCGTCGGCGGCCAGGTACACGGTGCTGACCAGGTTGTCGTACTCGCTTTCCGCCCAGGCCACGGCTTCGGCCGGGGTGCGCCACGGCGCGGGCGTGGCCGGCACGCGGCGGGTCTCCGTCGGGTGGATCAGGAGCGTGGCGTGGCGCGCCCGGTCGAGGTCGTGGCGGAGCAGGCGTTCGATCGCGGCGTGGCGTTCGGGTTCGCTGCCGTGGTGCTGGTTCAGGTAGCGGCGGACGAGGTCGTGCATTCCGTAACGGGCCGCGGTGGTCAGGTGCAGCAGGTGCTCGTCGACCAGGTCGTCCAGGATGGCCTGGGTTTCCGGCTCGGTCATCGCGGCCAGTGCGGCGGCGGACGGGGCGGCGTAGTTCTGCCCGGGATGGATCGCGAGCAGCCGGAGCAGTCGCTGGTGACCGTCACCCTACGTGGGTGGGGTCGGCTCGCTTGGTCGGGTCTGCTGGACGGCGTGGTGCAGTGCGGTGATGAAGGCGGTGGTCGCGGGCGGATCCGGCGGGTCGCCGTAGGTGGCCAGGTAGACGTGCCGCCGGTCGCGCCGACGATCGACACCGAGGCGCACCCACCGAAGATCCTGCTCATCCGAGGCCAGGCGGAGCTGGATGTCGTCGACGGCATCCCGGACGAGTACTTCCAGTGGAACCGCACTTACCAGATGACGCCCGAGCAACGGGCCGAGTGGGAGGACGGCGTGAAGTCGCTCTACGACGGCATGGTCCGGGTCGTGGTGGAGCCGACCTGGGCCAAGCTGATCGACTTCGAGACAACCCTGCCCACCGCCATCGAGGAGCTCATGCAGCAACAGAAACAACGCCAGCGCGCCTGAACACGCACCCGCGCCGCCGAACCCGGCGGCCAGCCTGATTAGGAGATCACCATGGACGACACCGACCAGCGAGGCCCCCACCCTCGGCGCGGGACAATCCAGCGGATGGACAACATCGCCATCGTCGTCGACGACCTCGCGGCCGCTACGGCGTTCTTCGTCGCACTCGGACTGGAGCTGGAAGGCGAGGCGACAGTCGAGGGCAGCGCGGTGGATCGCCTCGTTGGGCTCGAGGGAGTCCGATCGGACATCGCGATGATGCGCACCCCAGACGGCCACGGACGGCTCGAGCTGACCAAATACCACACGCCGTCGAGCCGAGACGGTGACCCCCGCGCTCCGGCGAACACACTGGGCACACATCGCATCATGTTCGCCGTCGAAGACATCGACGACATCCTCGACCGCTTGCGGCCACACGGAGCCGAACTCCTCGGCGAGCTGGTGCGGTACGAGAACAGCTACCGGCTCTGCTACCTCCGCGGCCCCGCAGGCATCATCGTCGCGCTGGCCGAGCAGACCAAGTGACCGGTCGGTGAACGGCCCAGCGCCGGAACGGAGCCATCTCCAGCATCAGGGCGACCCTTCAGCATTCCTGACACCACCCACTGCGGGCTCACCAACACATTCAAATGGGTCAGACCGAGAGCATCGTCTCGCAGGGGACTGTAATCTCAACGGTGTAACTGTCCAAAGTGGAGTGTGCATCGATGAGTGACGAGAGCAGGACCCAGACCGTGACGGCTGAGCAGCTCGCCGGCGTGGCGGTCGACGAGCGGGTGGTCCGGGAGTTGGCCGAGTGGGCTCGGGCCGAGGGGTTGCAGATGACCGGGGAAGGCGAGCACGGCGACGGGGAGGGCGCCAAATATTGGCTGCGGATCTTGTCCGAGATCAAAAACCGCGGCGTGGCCGATGTGTGCATCGTCGTCTGCGACGGCCTGAAGGGCCTGCCCGACGCGGTGACCGCGGTGTGGGACAAGACCATCGTGCAGTCCTGCGTCGTGCATCTCCTCAGGAACTCGTTTCGGTATGCCAGCCGGGCCGACTGGGCGGCCATCGCCAAGGACCTCAAGCCGGTCTACACCGCACCGTCGGAGCAGGCCGCCCTGGACCGGTTCGCCGAGTTCTGCGAGAAGTGGGAGCAGCGGTATCCGGCCATCGTGCGGTTGTGGACCAACGCGTGGGCGGAGTTTGTTCCGTTTCTGCAGTTCGACACCGAGATCCGTCGGGTCATCTGCACCACCAACGCCATCGAGTCGATCAACGCCCGGATCCGCCGCGCCGTCAACGCCCGCGGCCACTTCCCCACCGAGCAAGCCGCACTCAAGTGCATCTACCTCGCACTGATGAGCCTCGACCCCACCGGCACCGGGCGCAAACGCTGGTCGAGCCGCTGGAAGAAGGCATTGAACGCCTTCGAGATCACCTTCGACGGACGCCTGTCCGCCGGACGCAAATAACCAGTAACCGAGATCAACTAGTTACACCGAAAAGTTGACAGACCCTCTCGCAGCGAACATCCGCTTCTGCCGCAGGGCGCGCGTTTGTCGGCAGTGTCGGCTGGATCGCCACCGTGGTTGGAGAGGTGGCGGTCCAGCCGGGTTCGGGTCGTCGAGAGGCGGCGGCTGGCGTTTCGAGGTGATGTCGTCAGGTGGTGGGTGGGCGCCTTTGGTCGATGTCGGCGGGTTCTTCGGTTGCTGGGGCTTGGTTGGCTGTGTCGGTGACGGCGGTTTCGTAGGCGAGCAGGGTGTCGATGAAGGTTCGTCGTTGTGCGGGTGTCAGCGGCGTGAGGGCTCGGCGCCATGCGTGCGCACCGGGTGAGAGCCATTCGGAGATGGCCGGGCGGCTGTCGGGGCTGATGTCGATGATGCGCCGGCGCCGGTCGGCCTCGTCCTCGCGTCGTTCTAGGACCCCTTTGCGGCTCAGGTCACTGACGATCAGGCTCACGGTGGTCGGGGCGAGGTCCAGTTTCTCGGCCAATTGGGAGATGGTCAGCGGGCCGTCGAGCAGGAGCAGGGATAGCAGCGAGAGATGTCTGGGGGCCAGGTCGAACGACCGCAGCTGTTCGGGCACCGGCAGCCGCTTGACCCGGCCGACCAGCCGGGGCATCAGCAGTAACAGCTCCCGGACGGCGTCGTCCGTGGCGTCGGGCGTTGACATGCACCAACCTCACCTACTACGTTTGCTAACAAAGGTTATTTGACTTCAAACGTAATCCCGGGGGGAAATCATGCCGCATCTGACCGTGCACGTCCTTGAGGACGACCTGGTTGGTCGAGAGACCGAGTTGATCGAGGCGCTGACCGACGCGGTCGTCGGGGTGTACGGGGACTGGGCGCGGGACATCGCAGTCGTGCACCTGATCGGTCTGCCGGCGAGCCGATGGGGCATCGGCGGCAGGCCGGCGCAAGCGCCGTCGCCGAGTGTGCTGTTCGGTATCAAGGAGGCCGCGTTCAGCCGACCGGACGCGGAGGACATCGTAGCTCGGCTGGTGTCGGGAGTGACCGACGCGATTGTTGCCGTGTTCGGTGAACCCGTCCGTTCCGGCGTGAGTGTCGAACTGGTGGGTTCACCTGCCGGTCGTACCGGCATCGGCGGTGTTGTGGTCACGTCGTAGGCCAGCCACGAGCCGTGAGAACAGCGTGAGGCCAACGACCGTACGAACGCGCGCTCATACCGCGAAGCGGGCATTGGGTTGATCTTGGTTGGCGTCCGCTCGCCGCAGAGGGTGCGGGATGCGCTGACGTTGTTCGTTGCCGGGTGGTCGCCTGCCCGCTGCAGCGGCCTTCGCGGGCGGCAGCTTGTGTCAGATCTCAGTTGGGGTCAGCTTATGCGAGGCCCGCGCCGGCCGAGCTTGGACTCTACGTTGGGGTCGCTGCGTCGCTCGTGTCGTCTGTGTCGGCGTCGGGTTTCGGGATCAGCTTCAGGGAGATGGAGTTGATGCAGTAGCGCTGGTCGGTGGGGGTGGGGTAGCCCTCGCCTTCGAAGACGTGGCCTAGGTGGCTGTGGCAGTTGGCGCAGAGGACTTCGGTGCGGAGCATGCCGTGGGTGCGGTCTTCGCGGAGGATGACGCGGTCGGCGGCGAGGGGGGAGAAGAAGCTGGGCCAGCCGCAGTGGGAGTCGAACTTGGTGTCGGAGCGGAAGAGTTCGGTGCCGCAGGCGCGGCACTGGTAGCTGCCGGTGGTTTTGGTGTCGGTGTACTCGCCGGTCCACGGTGCCTCGGTGCCGGCTTCGCGCAGGACCCGGTACTCCTCGGGGGTCAGCTGGGCGTGCCACTCGGAGTCGGACTTGACGACGCGGGGTTCGAGGCCGGCTACCGGTTTCATGGTTTCCACGGTAGTACGAGTTCAGCCGAACAGGACGGTCAACAGGTACATGATCGCGTCCCAGGCGGCCACCGCGACGCCGAGCAGGATCGCCAGCGCGAGGATCATGGCCATCAGCCGGTAGTGCCCGCCGAGCCGGTTCGCGCCGTCGGCGAAGTCGCTCATGCCGCCGAGGTAGCCCTCCACGGTGTAGGCCGGCCGCACCCGGTGGACCCGCTCGAGGTGCTCGGCGAACGCCTGCGCCTCCGGGTCGTCCGGGTCCAGGCCGAGCAGCTCGTCCTCGAACTGGCCGGACGGCGGCTCGCGGCGCGGACCCTCGTCGTGCGGGTCAGAGGTTCCGGTAGCCGCCATGGGTCCACGGTAGTGCCGCGGTCAGCTTCCGCCCAGTTGTCGTTCCTCACCGGCGCCGTCGGCTCTCAGGTGCACGAGCGAGCCGAAGCCCCACTCCTCGAGGCGGCCCAGTTGCGCGCCGAACTTGCCGCGCCGCCGGACCGGGGAGACGCTGCGGCCGTCCGCGCGCAGCCGCCGTGCCACGCGGAGCGCCTCGGCGGCCGGCACCTCCGGCTCGTACAGCACCGCGACCGCCGTGCGCTCGGCCGGCGCGCCGAGCAGGTCCACGATCCGCTCGAACCCGATCGAGAACCCGCAAGCCGGCACGTCGGTGCCGAGGAACCGGCCGATCAGCTTGTCGTAGCGCCCGCCGCCGGCCACCGAGCCGGACGACGCCGGGTGCACGATCTCGAAGATCTGCCCGGTGTAGTAACCCATGCCGCGCACCAGGGTCGGGTCGAACTCCCACTTCAGGTCGCGCTCGCGGGCCAGCTCACCGAGTGCCCCGGCGGATTCCTGAAGATCGGCGAGCACGTCCTCGCTGAGGTCGGGCAGCGCCTTCGCGAGCGCGCCGGCCAGGTCGCCCTCGCCGAGCCCGTGCAGGCCGGTGATGGTGCCGGCGAGCTGCTCGATCTGCCCGCCGGTCAGCCCCCGGGTGGACAGCTCCGCGCGCACGCCCTCCCAGCCGATCTTGTCCAGCTTGTCCAGGGTGATGAACAGCCCGTCCCAGGCCGGTTCGGGCAGCCCGGCCCGGGCGGCGAGCGCGGACAGGAACCGCCGGTCGGACACCCGGACCGTGGTGCCGGAGAGCCCGGTCGCGGCCAGCGCCTCGGTGGTCGCCTCGATCAGCTCGATCTCGGCGAGCACGCCCGGCTCGCCCAGCATGTCGATGTCGCACTGGTAGAACTGCCGGTACCGGCCCTTCTGCGGGCGCTCCGCCCGCCACACCGGCCCGACCTGGAAGGAACGGAACGGGTCCGGCAGCGCGGCCCGGTTGTGGCCGTAGAACCGGGAGAGCGGCACGGTCAGGTCGTAGCGCAGCCCGAGGTCGACCAGCTCGGCCACCGGCGTGCCCTCCGGGAGGATCTCCGGCAGGCCGCGGCGGAGCACCCGGTAGATCAGCTTCTCGTTCTCGCCGCCCTGGCTGCCGGCCAGCCGCTCGGTGTTCTCCAGCGCCGGCGTCTCGATCCGCTGGTACCCGTAGCGGCGGTAGACCTCGGTGATCGTCGCCAGCACGTGGTCGCGCACGGCGACGGCGGCCGGCAACAGGTCACGCGTGCCCCGCGCGGGGGTCAGGTCCATCTTCACCGGGATACGGTACCCGGCGCGGTTTCCGCTCCGCGCGGGCGTTTCCGGCGGTCCGGGGCGCGGGGGTGAGGTAGAGAGTCGCTCACGAGCGGTTGATTTCCGGCAACACGAGGTGAACCATCGGGTGCGAAAGATCGGTCGAGAGGAGGGGTCCCCGTGTCGCAGCCGTACGTCGTGCGGTACGTGGGCGGCCCGCTCGACGGCCGGGTCGACAGGCTGGACGAGGCGCACAAGGAGCCGCTGGACACGGTCACCCACGTGCATCTCAACGACGGCCCGAAGATCGTGCATCACTACGACCTGCAGTACGCGGTCGAGTACGGCTGCGAGTACCGGGTGCGGACGCAGCACTGACGTTGTTGCCGGCTAAACGGTTTCGCCGGCCCTTGTGATGATCGTGCAGAGCGGGCAGCGCGGTCCGTCCTGAACCTCCCCGGCCAGGTCGGGCGGTGCCGCGTGGGCGCAGGACGCGCGGTAGTGCTGGTGCAGCAGCGGTGCTTCCGGAATGACCGGGAAGGCGTGCAGCACCCCGTCGTAACAACTACGCCACCACAGGTATCGCGCGCTCATGGGCGAACCCCTTGGTCTTGTCAGGGCACCAGGGCAAACTACGCCTCGCACCCGTTGATCGGCACGGAGGATCCCGGCATGGCGCAGCTGATCTCGTTGTCGGACGAGGACCTCGCGCAGTTGCGCACCGAACTGGCCGCCGGCCGCCCGCCGATGGTGTGGTTCACCTCCGCCGCGGTCGGCGTCCCGGCCGGCGGCTCCGCCAAGATCGTCGCCTTCGCCGACACCGCCGAGGGCGATTTCATCCAGGTCCGCCCCACCGGCTCCAAGGACGTCCTGTCGTTCTCCCCGTCCGAGCTCACCCGCACCCGCCCACCCCGCAGGAAAGCGGCCAGCAAACCCACCCGCGCCGGCAGGCCGTCGCCCCGCACCCAGACCGCGCCGGTCGCGCCCCGTGCCGCCGACCCACCGACCCGAGCCGCCGATCCCGAGCCGCCTGCCGCTCCGGCGCAGCCGCCCGAGGTGCGCCCCACCGTCGCCAAGCCCGCTCGCCCGGCCCGTTCCGCGGCAACCCCCGCCGCATCCGAGGTGCGTCCGGCCGCACCCGTTCGCCGCGGCCGCCCGGTGGCCCCCGCCGAGGTGATCGTCACCCTGACCTCCAGCGAGTCCGGCGACTGGACCGTCGAGGTCGTCGTCGGCAAGAAGCGCACCGTCCGCCCGGTCCCGGTCGCCCCCGCCGACGTGGCCAAGGCCGCTCGCGCCCTGCCCACGCAGGTGGCCGACGCCGTGGACCGCGCCTTGGAGTCCGCCCGCCGGCAGCAGCAGGACCGCGTCGCCCGACTGGAAGCCGAACTCGCCCAGGCCCAGCGCGCCCTGAAGGACCTCGGCTAGAGCGCAATGTGACATTGCTGCGCTAGAAGGAAAGCAACGTCACATTGCTTCCCCAGGCCCGTCACGGCGGGCAGGCGGTGCCGTCGGTGGGGACCGCCGCGTCGGTGAGGAACGCGCGGGCGGCG
>NZ_DASYTH010000071.1:0-1814 GCF_036002505.1 Actinophytocola sp.
GGCCTACCGCGACAGACGAGTCCTGCTGGCCGGCGACGCCGCACACGTGCATGCCCCGGACGGTGGACAGGGCCTCAACACCGGTGTGCAGGATGCGGTGAATCTGGGATGGAAGCTGGCCCAGGTGGTCAACCGGACATCGCCAGAAAGTCTCCTGGATACCTACCATTCCGAGCGCCACCCGGTCGCCGCCCGCGTGCTGCGCAACACAATGGCGTACGTCGCGCTTCGCCGCCCAGACGACCGCACGAAGGCCCTGCGCGACACCATTGCCGAGCTCGTCAGCATGGACGAGCCCCGCAGACGATTCGCCGCGATGATCTCCGGCCTGGACATTCACTACGAACTCGGCGAGGGACACCCGCTGCTCGGGCGCCGCATGCCCGATCTCGACCTGGTCACCGCCGACGGCCCGCTGCGGGTCTTCACCCTGCTGCACGATGCCCGGCCGGTGCTGCTCAACCTCGGTGAGCCCGGCGGCCTCGACATCACTCCATGGGCGGATCGGGTTCAGTTGATCGACGCCAAATACGGTGGTGTCTGGGAGCTTCCGGTAGTTGGCGCGGTCACTGCTCCCACTGCCGTGTTGATTCGGCCCGACGGATACGTGGCCTGGGCGGGAGACCGAACCCACCTGCGGCTCCAGGACGCGCTAGCCACCTGGTTCGGACCACCCACTGCGGCGTAGCTCATTTTGTTAGGAGTTCTTGGGGGCGTCAGCGCCCGGTGGCGTCCTCGTGGTGAGCGAAACCCGTCTCAAGGGTTGTCGTCGGCGAGGGTCGCGATTACTGCCCGCAGCTCGGCCGCAAAGCCCGGCAGCTGGTCCCGCGCGGCGGTATGCAAGATCTCCAGGTCGATGGACCAGTAGCCGTGGACAATCCGGTTTCGCAAGCGGGATGGCTGCTGCCAGGGGACTGCCGGCCACCTCTGCTTTAGGTCTTTCGAGACTTGGGCGGCCGCCTCACCCAGCACGGTGAAGTTCCACAACAGGGCATCGCGGCGCTGCCGGTCCGATGCGAGCTCATTGACGGTCACGCCCGCCACGAGCTCTTGGATGCGGTCGGCGGCGTCGAGCATCTCGCCGCGCAGGAGAAGATCACGCCGCATGCAGCGGTCGCGCCTCGGCGAGGACCTGCTCCCGCAGAGCGGCGTGTAGCGCACGGCGTGACACCAGATCAACCGGCCGACCGAACAGCGCAGCCAGTTCGTCGGCGAGTTGTTCGATCTCCCACCCCAGTCGGCGCCCGGGCCGTAGCGTGTAGAGCACGTCGATGTCGCTGGCCGGCCGCGCGGCGTCCCGGGCCGCGGAGCCAAACACCATCAACTCGGCGATGCCGTACCGCTCACAGATGGCAGACAGCCGCATCTCGTCGACGCTCTGCCCCGCAACGGTTAACACAACCCCAGGGTACCGATCGACCGTAGCGGCCACCGGTTCCAGCGCGCCGCGTAGGCTTTCGCGCTCCCCCTATGGGGTGCGATCTATGGGGTGCGATTTCGTCATCGCGGCCGTCATTAGCGACAATGCCGGCGTGCCCATTCCTCTCCGCTGGTGCCCTACGGCCGGATCCCTCGCTGTTCGGCACAGCTCTGGCCGCCTGAAGACGAAGCGCGGCGGTGCGCCGGACCGTCGCGTGTGGGTGACGGGGGAGGGCGGTGTCGCGGGCAACCAAAACGGACTCGGGCTCCACGGACGTCTGACGGACAGACGGGTACGCTGGGCCGGCACAGTGACGATGTTTCCCCAGGTCAACGGCCGTCTTTCCGACGCTGGTCGCTCCGGTCTGTAAAACCGTCGCGCAAGCTTCGTTGGT
>NZ_DASYTH010000072.1:0-4657 GCF_036002505.1 Actinophytocola sp.
GACTGTCCGGCGCCGAAGCCGTCCTCAAACTCCGCGCACTCGCCAGCAACAACAACTTCCCCGAATACTGGCAATACCACCTCGCCCAAGAAAAACAACGAACCCACCAAACCCGTTACCAAAACGGGATCATGCCGCAGGTCGCATGATCACTCCAGAAGAGCCACACCCCTTACGATTCAGCTCCGCCGCATTTCATGAGTTGATGGTGGGTGTCAGTAGTCGAATCGGCCTCGCTTAACCTCGGTTAGGAACGTGCTGAGGTGTGCCACAACGAGTGCGGTGGGGTTCTTGCTGTCGCGGATGGCATCTAGGGTGTTGGCTAACTCCACGCAGGTGGATGTGTTCTGGCTGTGGGTGGACTTGCGCCACCGCCGAGAGGTTGTCACAGGGCTGTCTCCCATCTGTTTGCGTACCGGGCGATGAGGTCGGTGGAGTCGATGTGATTCAGGGCCACCCGGAGCATCATCTCAATTGCTCGCCGGTAGGGGTCGATATCGTCGTCTTCATGGAGGAACAGGCCTGATCGCCGGTTCTCCAACTGCACGACGGGTGTTGCGTTTTTGGACTCGATCAACTGGAACAAACCCTCCAGGCCTGGGTGCCACCCAGTGGAGAAGGGAATGACTCTGAGGTCCACATTCGGCCAACTGGCCGCGTCGAGTAGGTATCGGAGCTGCTCGGCCATAATCTCGGGGCTGCCGATCAGCTGACACAACGCCGCTTCGCCGACGAGGGCGACGAGTCGGACCGGATTGTGGCCTTTCAGGACCTCCTTGCGGCCGTTGCGTATCGCAATCCGGGTAGCTGTCTCGTCGGGCGGCACACTGCCACTGGTCATGATCGCTCGAATGTATGGGGTGATTTGGAGGAGTCCCGGTATCAGTAATGGCGACGCTTCGGTGATGGTTGTCGCGGACTGCTCGAGGTCGACCAACGTGTTGAGTTGCTCGCGCTGTTCGGGCAGGGTCAGGGCGAGCCACTGGCTCGCGCGGGTGCCCTCGGTGAGGCGGATGATCTCCTCATAGCGCTCGCCGTTGACGCCGAGCAGCGCGAGGATCTGGGCGACCTGATCGGGTCTGGGAGTGCGTTCACCCGTTTCCCAGCGGGACAACATGCCGGGGTCGCGGCCCAGCTTGGCGGCGAAGTCCCGGAGCCTCAGATCGTTGTCCTCCCGGGCCTGGCGCAGTGCCCTACCAAGAGCACGGGACTTGGGCGTCCTCATCGAGTCCTTCTGGTCACTGTCCGTGCCTGCGTCTCACTCGTACGCAGCAGTGTTGCCGCTGGTGCAACAGGATAGGAGTGTCTTTGATGTTCGCAACATCGGCAACATGAAGGGTAATGCACGTGGCATGCGACGCGGGTACACGGGAACGGTTGAAGGCCGCGCTGGACCAGATCGAGCAGTTGATGCCCGGCGAAGTGCAGACAGTTCTGGAAGATCGGCTCGGTGAGACCGTCAGGGCCGCCGCCGGCTTGTACGCGGAGCATGGGCTACCGGACGGGGAGCACCTCATGCTGATGCTGCGCCTGTGGCGCCATCATGCTGAGGGCGGCGAGGCGTTCATGCGCCGTTGTTACGAAATGCTGTATGCCATGCAGGACGAGGGCGAGTGATCAGCCGCTCTTGCGGCGGAAGGTCCGGCGGGCGGCGGCGGGGCCGTGCGCTTCGTGGATCTTGGAGGAGCCGTCGGCGTGGGTTTCGCGGGCCTTGGCCTTGGCTTGCTTGCGTTCGAGGGCTTCGCGGAACCGGGCGCGTACCTCCTCGGCGGGCTCTGGGGTGTCGGCAGTATCGGCGGGTTCCGATGTGCTGGACATGTGGGACCTCCCTGCGTCAACGGTCTCAGCCTCGCACGGGCCTGGTGCCGCCGTCGAGTTGAATAGGGGCGTTGTCAGCCGTCAGTGGCCGGTATCTCGTCTCCCGCCCGGCACGCCACCATACCGGGTCGGCACAGGTCCAGGCCTGGGTGGTGAGGGTGCGCTTGAGCACCTTGTGGGTCGGGGTGCGGGGCAGCCGGCGGGCCACCCGGATGAACCGGGGCAGCTGCTTCGGCCCCAGGTCCGGCTGCGCGGCCAGGAAGTCGGCGAACGCGGACGGGTCGAACGCGCGGCCGCGGCGCAGCACCAGCGCGGCCATCACCTCGTCGCCGGGGCCGCCGCCGGGCACCGCGTACACCGCGGCCTCGCTGACGTCGGGATGCCGCAGCAGGATCCGCTCGATCGGCGCGGTGCCCAGGTTCTCCCCGTCGACCCGCAGCCACTCGCCGGTGCGGCCGTAGAAGTAGGCGAAGCCGTGCTCGTCGGCGTAGGCGAGGTCGCCGCTCCAGAACATGCCGTTGCGGATGCGCTGGTTGTCCGCCGTGGAGTCCCGGTAGTAGCCGGCGAACCAGCGCGGGCCGGTGGTGTTCACCAGCTCGCCGACCGCCTCGTCCGGGTTCAGCAGGCGCCCCAGCTCGTCGAACCGCGCCGGCGGGCACGGGTCGCCGGTGTCGGGGCCGAGGATCGCCACCCCGTCGCCGAGCTGCCCCAGCGACCCCGGTGGCAGGTCCGGCGGGCGGGCCAGCACGATCCCGCCCTCGGTGGACCCGTACGCGTCGATCACCTGGCAGTCGAACCGCTGGGCGAACGCGACGATGTCCCGCTCGGCGCCCTCGTTGCCGAACATCAGCCGCAGCGGGTTGTCCGCGTCGTCCGGCCGTGCCGGCGTGGCCAGGATGTAGGACAGCGGTTTTCCCACGTAGTTGGCGTAGGTGACGCCGAACTTCCGGACGTCGTCGAGGAACCCGGACGCGGAGAACCGGGCCCGCAGCGCCAGGCACGCCCCGGCGGCCAGGCCGACCGACCAGCCGGCCATGATCGCGTTGGAGTGGAACAGCGGCATCGCGACGTACACGGTGTCGTCCGCGCCGAGGGCGAACCGGTCGGCCAGCATCCGGCCGGGGTGGGCGATCTTGCCGTGCGTGCAGCGCACCGCCTTGGGCTCGCCGCTGGTCCCGGACGTGAAGATCAGCATGAGCAGGTCGTCGGGCACCACCGGCACCGGGTCGAGCGGGCGGTCCCGGTGCGCGTACAGGGACATGTGCCAGGCGGCGGTGTCGATGTCCATGACCCGCCCGTCCGCGGCGCCCAGCTCGAGGTCGTCGAGCAGCTCGACGTAGCGGCTGTCGGTGATCACCACCTGGCAGTCGGCCAGCCGGATGTCCCGGGCCAGCGCCTCGCCGCGGCGGGTGGTGTTCAGCCCGACCAGGACCGCGCCGGACAGCGCCGCACCCCCTAGTAGGAAAGAGAACTCCGGCACGTTGTCCAGCAGCACCCCGATATGGAACGGGCCGGGCCGGCGCAGCGAGCGGAGTAACGCAGCGCGGTCGGCACACTCCCGCACGTGCTCCGCCCAGGTCCATCGCTGATCCTCGAACAGCAGGCCAGGGTTGTTGTCGCGCTGGCGGGCCTGCAGCAGCTCGGTCACCGTGGGTACTGGCAAGCCGGGCTGCGCCATGCAAGCCTCCCTGGTCTATGCCGGTTCCGCGGCAAGCCCCGCGCCGATCCGGCGAAGCTGGGCCGTGGCCCCTCCCATGCTGAACTCGTTGCGCTTTGCTGCAACAAAATACCGGTGCAGGGGGTAGTCCTTGTCAATACCCACACCGCCATGGACGTGTACGGCCGTGTGCGCGACCCGGTGTCCGGCGTCGGCGGCCCAGAACTTCGCGGTCGCGACCTCGGTTCGCGCGGGCAGGCCCTCGGCCAGCCTCCACGCCGCCTGCCACAGTGTCAACCGGGCCGCCTCCACGTCGATATAGCCGTCGGCCAGCCGCTGCGCCACCGCCTGGAAAGTCCCGATAGGACGGTCGAACTGCACGCGTTCGGTCGCGTAGCTCGCGGTCAGCTCCAGGGCCCGCTCCAGCACGCCCAGCTGCAGCGCGCACTGCCCCAGGATTGCCCTGGTGGCAAGCCATTCCGCCGCACCCTCGCCGAGCACGCGGTCGGCGCCGAGGCCGACCTCGTCGAGGTCCAGCATGGCCTCTCCGTCCCCGTCCACGATCTCCTGCCGCCGCACGGTGACCCCGGGATCCTGAGGCGTGACAAGGAAGACGGCGTTCCCTTCGGGAGTTGCCGCCGGGACCAGGAACAGGTCGGCGATCGGGCCGGCGGGCACCGTGGTCTTCACCCCGGACAGCCACCACCGCCCGCTGCCCATGCTCGCGGTCGTGGCCTCGCCGACCTCGTCGTCGAGCGCCGCGGTGAGCACCAGCTCCCCGGCCGCCGCGGGCCGGACCCAGCGGTCCCGCTGCTGCGGCGTGCCGAACTCAGCGATCGCCGCCGCGGCCACCACGATGGACGGCAGGTACGGCACCGGAGCCACCGCACGGCCCAACTCGACCAGCACGGTGCACTGCTCGAGCAGCCCGTAGCCGGCGCCGCCGACGTCCACCGGCAGCGACGCGGCCAGCACGCCGGCCTCGGCCAGATCCGTCCACAGTGTCCGGTCGAACCGGTCCGGCCCGGATTCCACGGCACGCAACCGGTCTTCGGTCACGTTGTCCGACACGATGTCCCGGGTGAGCCGGCCGAGGTCGGTCTGCGCCTCGGTGAACGAGAAGTCCATGGGTGTGCTCCTGGGGGTTGAGGGCGATGAAGGGGGCCTTTCTCGCGCTGGGCG
>NZ_DASYTH010000073.1:0-19159 GCF_036002505.1 Actinophytocola sp.
ACCATGCCGGCCACCTGGTGGTCGCTCGGCTCGACACAATCGAGGCAGAAACTGCACAGGGAACGCGAACCGTCCAGCTGGACGCCGAGATAACCGCAATGACCTTCTCGGGTCCGGACACCTTGATCGTGGCCACGAAACAGGGACTAGCCGCGTTGAACCTCAGCAGCTGGTTCCATGACTGGGCGCAACGGATCCGGTCCGAGACCGAGGATGCAACCGGCGGTGACGAGTACCACGCCCGCGGCTGAGGGGATGGTCAACGGTTGGGCGCCGAGGGCGACTGAGGTAAGGAGGCCGGCGACGGGCATGAGGCCGATGAGGACGCCGGCGCGGTCGGCGCCGAGGGTGGAGACGGCGAAGTACCAGCAGCAGAAGCCGACGGCGGTGACGAGGACGGCGAGGAGGAGCAGGGCGAGGGTTTCACGGGCGGTGGGGAGGCGCCAGGCGGTGGGGCCGTCGAGGGCGGTGGCGAGCAGGCCGCCGAGGGTGGCGGCGAGGAGGCAGCACCAGGTGGAGGTGGCAAGGGCGCCGAGGCGGGTGACGACGCGGACGGCGAGCAGCGTGAACGAGGCTTCGCAGAGCATGGTGAGCACGGCGAGGAGGAGGCCGGGACCGTGCCACGAGCCGCCGCCGGTGAGCACGGCGATGCCGGTGACCACGAGGGACGCGCCGATGATCGTCAACGGGGTGGGGCGGCGGCCGGCCAGGAGCGGCGCGAGCAGGGCGAGGACCAGAGGGGTGCCGCCGAGCAGGGCGGCGACGAAGCCGGGGTCGGCGTAGCGCTGGGCGATGAGCAGGCAGGCGTTGAACCCGAGCATGCCGCTGATCGCGAGGCCGGCCAGGCTGGCCAGGTCGGCGGGCGTGGGGCGGGGCAGGCGGCGGGCCCAGGCGAGCAGGAGCAGGCCGCCGAGGGCGTAGCGGATGGACTGACCGGCCAGCAGCGGGTAGGCGTCGAGCATGCCGGTGACCGGTACCGAGCCGCCGACGATCGTGGCAGCGAGCGCGCCGGAGCCGGTGGCGATCTTGGACGAGGCCATGGCCGGAAGCATCGCGGGCAAGTGGTTCAGGAGTAAGTTCCACTTTGATGGCCGAAGAATGGACCACCTTGCGCGAGCTGTTGCTGCCCGCGGCGGCCGCGACGGGTCGCGGGCGGCATGGGCGCGGCGTCGAGGCCGCGCTGCGGGAGGCGATCCGGGGCGGGCAGCTCGCGCCCGGCACCCGGCTGCCGTCCAGCCGGGACCTGGCCGGACAGCTGGGCATCGCGCGCGGCACGGTGACCGCGGCGTACGGGCAGCTCGTCGCCGAGGGGTTCCTGACCAGCCGGCGCGGCTCGGGCACGGCGGTCGCGGAGTCGTTGGGGTGCACCGTCGCCGGGCCCGTCCCGGACCGGGTGTCGGCGCCGCGCTGGCGGTTCGACCTGCGGCCCGGGCTCCCGGCGCTGAGTGCCTTTCCGCGCCACGAATGGGTGGCCGCGACCAGGCAGGCGCTGTTCGCCCTGCCGGACGAGGCGCTGGGTTATCCGGATCCGGCCGGCCTGCCGGAGTTGCGCGCGGAGCTGGCCGGCTACCTGGGGCGGGTGCGCGCGGTGACCACCACCCCGGACGACATCGTGATCACGCATGGCGCCGCGGAGGGCCTGTCGCTGCTCGGCGGTGTGCTGGCCCGGCACGGCCACGAGGTCGTCGGGATGGAGGACCCCGGCCACGAAGGCCAGGTGGAGTTGTTGCGGGTCAATGGGTTGGCGGCTTGCCCGGTGCCGGTTGACGGCGACGGCATCCGGGTGGACGCGCTCCGGGCGACCCGCTGCCGGGCGGTCGTGATCACCGCGGCGCACCAGTTCCCGATGGGCACCGCGTTGCAACCGGACCGCCGGCACGCCCTGCTGGCCTGGGCCCGGGAGCGGGACGGGCTGGTCATCGAGGACGACTACGACGCCGAGCATCGCTACGACCGGCCAGCGTTGCGAGCGATGCAGGCAATGGACCCGGCCCGGGTGGTCTACGTCGGCAGCGTGAGCAAGACGCTGGCGCCGGCGCTTCGGCTCGGCTGGCTGGTGCTGCCGCCGGCGCTGCGGGCGGACGTGGTGGAGCGGAAGCGGTTGACCGACCTGGGTTGCTCACCGCTGCCCCAGGCCGCGTTCGCACACCTGCTGCGCACCGGCGGCTACGACCGGCACCTGCGCCGGACCCGGCTGCTGTACCGGCGCCGGCGCGACGCGCTGCTGGCCGCGGTGGCCGAGTACCTGCCGGACTGGCAGCCGGTCGGCATCGCGGCGGGCCTGCACGTGCTCTTGCGACTCCCGGACGCACTGAATGACTCCGTTGTGGCACAAAGGATTGCCGAGCGCGGGGGATACGTGCCCGCGCTGTCGGAGTACGCCCGGGGGGCGGCCGGCGCGCCTTATCCCGGCCTCGTCGTCGGGTACGCGGCCACGTCCGCCGACCGGTTACGGGCCGCGGTCATCGAGATCGCCGCGGCCTGCAACGCCTCAGCTACCTGATGCACGCCACCAGGTCGGCGAATGAGCCCGCCGGCAGGACCAGCACCGGTCCCACGGTGTACTTCGAGTCGCGCAGACCGACGGCCTGGCCGGAGAACGCGACCTCGACGCAGTTCGCGTTGTTGGTACTGCGGGAGCTCCTGCGCCAGTGGCCGTTCCGGACATCCAACGCACGCACGAGAATTGCTCCTCTCTAACCCAGCTCCGAGATGACGGACAGGATCAACTCGTTGGTGTCACCGGGCGCCAGGGCCAGATTCAGGATGTTCCGCATGGCCCGCCGGTACCCGGCGAGGTCGGCGTCCTCCTCGAGAAAGATGCCGGTGTCATGGTTCTCCACGAAGGCGAGGCTGGGCTCCTCGGCGAAGTCGAGGATCACGAACGGCCCGCGCAGCCCGGCGTGCGCGCCCGCCGCGGTCGGCACCACGTGCAGGTCGATGTTGGGCCGCTCCGCGATCGCCAGCAGGTGCCGCAGCTGCCGCTTCATGACGCCCGGCTCGCCGACCGGTATCCGCAACGCCACCTCGTGCACGACGGCGAGAAACCGCGGCGCCGTCGCCCTGGTCAGCAACGTCTGCCGCGCCATCCGCGACGCGACCAGGTTGTCCAGCTCGGCGTTCGACAACCGCGGTTCGGTCCCCCGAATCATCGCCGCGCTGTACTCCGACGTCTGCAGCAGCCCCGGGACCACCAGCGCCTCGTAGTTCTGGATCCGGACCGCCTTGTTCTCGAAATCGATCAAAGTCCGCCACAGGTGCGGCAGCCCCGCCTGCCGCTCCCACCACCCCTTCTGGTCCCCTCGCCGCAACAACCCCAACAACTTCTGCTTCTTCCCGGTAGGCACCTGGTAGAAGTCCAACAGGGCGGAGACGTCCTCCACCTGCAACCCACTGTTCCCCGTCTCGATCCGGCTGATCTTGCTAGCCGAGACACCGAGGGTCTTCGCGACCTCCGCGCAACTCAACCCCCGCTTCTCCCGCATGCCCCGCAGCTCCGAGGCCACGGTCCTCGAGCGCATCGAAGTGTGCGGATTTCCAGGCATATGGACAATCCTTGCGAGCCCGCGCACCTCGAACAACTACACGAACGGGCGAAACCTTGCACCGGTTGCAACGCATTCACCCAAACCGACCATCGCGCCCCACGCTCATCGCTTGACCCGCGCCCGCACCGCCAGAACCCCCAAGGCCAACAAGACCGGCCCCACGAACCGAGCGATCATCACCGTCCACGCACCCGCCGACGTCAACGTCTGCCCCGCATCCCTGAACACCACTGCCCCCAACGCGATCCGCAAGCTCTGATCAACCCGCCCCCAACTCCACACATGATCCGCAGGGAGCCCAACTGTCAGGAGCAGCACGGACACAACAGCAACGAGTACAACAATCGCCACAACCGCCCGCCCTGCCCGCTGCCCGTATCCGGATAGCAACCAATAGACAGCAAGAATCCACCGCTCGGCCCATGGAGTTTGATCCGTGCGACGTCGCATCTCCATCTCCCCATAGTAGAAATCGCCCGCCCCAGCCTCATTCTTGCCGTCCTCGTACGCTTTACGAAGGGACCGATACAGCACCGCTATCCGCTCGGGCGGAATCCATTGAGAGTCTTCAAGAAAAGGATGGAATCTATGCCCGCGCCAGATATTTTCCTCGAAAAGAACCTGTCGCCTCGCCCATCGCCAACCACCGGGTGATGTATCAAATGGGCAATACCCCTCAATACGAAGCTGATCAAGCCGATGAGCGTCCGCAAAAACACACAAGCTGAGATCGGTATCGACTAGCACAAGATTGCCGACATCCGTACCATGCAAGGACACCAACGCCGGCCACTGCCCACCCAAGCCTGCGGCTTCGCGCTCACCCTCCCAAGCCGGTAACCACTGCAACTCCAATTCATATGACCCAAAAATCCGACTGGGCGCAATTGAAGAAGGAGCACCAAAAAATGCTCGCTCAGCGACGATCACCGCGTTGGCGACTCGCATGGTTACGCCACCATCGAATTGAGCATCAACGCACCTAATCAGTGCGGCATACACGTCAATATTCACATATCTGTCGAACTTTGTCGCATCCAGAAAGAGCCTATGCGCAACCCACGGCCCAAGTTGTTGCACTCGGTCGAAAGTCGCTCCCTCGAGGTTCACATCTCCGAAAATCACTCGCCAGTGACGGTCTCGCACAGCTTTTGTGAGCCCGACAAGAAGCTCGTTGGTAATAGTGGTTCCGCGGGCGTCGAGATCGGCGCCTGGACCGAGACGGCTCAAAAATTGGGTGAGTTGTTCGGGATGAAGGTGAGTGAGACAGTACTCGAACCCCTCGACCCGAATGCCCGGGCAGCGTTCCTTCGTACGTTGGCAGGTTGGCCAGTTTGACTGGGTCACACGGCGCGGAGGAGATTGACAAAGAAGGCGAAGGGGACGATTAGGGCGGGACCGGTGGGGTTTTTGGAGTCGCGGAGCACTACCGATGAGCCCATGTGGGCGATCTCGACGCAGACGTTGCTGGCGTCGCTGTGGGTGCTTTTGCGCCAGCGGGTGGGGGCCGGGGCGGACATGGCATGCTCCTCATCTAGCTCTCGGCGGCGATCGATTCGATCAGCTCCGCTGTTACGGCCGGTGCAAGGCTCACGTTCAGGATATTCTGCAGGGCCAGTCGGAATCCGGCCAGGTCGGCCTCTTCTTCCAGGAACATGGCGGTGACCTGATTCTCCAGGTGCACCAGGGCCGGCTCATCGGCAAATTCCATGATCATGAACGGACCACGCAGGCCGCCGTTGGCGCCGGCGCGCGTCGGGAGCACGCGCAGGCTGATGTTCTCGCGTTCGCCGATGGTCAGCAGATGCTGGACTTGGCGCTTCATCACGCCGGACCCGCCAACAGGCATGCGTAGGGCGACCTCGTGGATCACGGCGAGGTACTGCGGCGCCGTGGACCGAGTCAGGAAGATCTGGCGGGCCATGCGGGAGGCGACCAGGTTGCCCAGTTCGGCGTTGGTCAAGGTGTCATCGGTGCCGGCGAGGATCGCTTCGCAGTACTCAGCGGTTTGGAGGAGGCCAGGAATCATCAGGGCGTGGTAGGTCTGGATACGGGTGGCCTTGTTTTCGAAGTCGATGAGGGCGCGCCAGAGCTGGGGGAGGCCGGCCTGGCGTTCCCACCAGCCCTTCTCCTCGCCGCGGCGGAGGAGGCCGAGCAGTTCTTGGCGGCGGGGGCCGGGAACCTGGTAGAAGCCGAGGAGCGCGGAGACATCATCGGGTTGGAGGCCGCTGTTGCCCGTCTCGATCCTGCTGATCTTGCTGGCGGAGACCCCGAGTACCTTCGCCACGTCGGCGCAGCTGAGGCCGCGGTTTTCGCGTAGGGTGCGGAGTTCGTGGGCGACGGTGCGAGAGCGGACCGAGGTGTATGAGTTTCCGGGCATGCCGGAATGATCGGTAGTAGTGACCTGGAGGCACAGTCACACAATTGGGGGAATGCGTGCAGCGGTTGCAACGCGATCCACTGCACCAATGGATGAAGGACTTCAGGCCGAGTTCGATCGGCGCAACCTGGCGGATCAAGTCAACGAGAAGGTCTGGCGCATCCCGGCGTACGAGGGACGTGGCCCGGTGACGATGAAGCTCCTGCTGCCCGAGCTGACGATCACCGACTCCGACGGCCGGTTCATCGTCATCTCTCCGCGGCAGTCGGCCGTTCTCGGTTCCCGGCTGGAGACCATCAACGACTGGCTGCAGTACTGCGACGGCGACGGCGAGTGCGATGAATGACGCATTCAGTGCGGTGGGCGCATTGAATGCGTCATTCATCGCACTTCACACCGCACAGCGCAAAGGGCCGCCGTGGTAGCTGACGGCGTCGGTGAACGCGGCCAGCAGATCCATCTCGGAATCGCCGAGTTCGGCGTAGGCGCGATGGAGGTTGAGCACCAGCCGTTCGTCGTCCGGCCACGCGGCGAACTCGCCGTGGTCCACGCGACGCGCGGCCTCCAGAGGGGAAATCTCGTCGGCGAGGCCGGCGCTGGCGGTTTCCAGGATGAAGCGGTAATAGCGACCATGGACGTTCAGCACCGCCTCGAAATCCGCACCAGGAACGAGCGCGCCGTGACCGGGCACCACGTGGGCGGCGCCGAAGGATGCCAACCACTCAAGCGAACGCAACGCCCCGTCCACCGAGCCCATGAACACCAGCGGCGTGACGTCGTGGAAGATCAGGTCACCGGTGAACAGCACGCCGTCGTCGGGCAGCCAGGCCACCACGTCGCCCTGGGTGTGCGCCGGATGCCCGGGATGCCGCAGCTCGACCGGCCGCGTGCCCGCGTACACCGTGATCCGGTCGTGCACGACCACCGCCGGCGGCCGGATGCTCAACGCCCCCCACTCCGGCGACGGCGACCAGATCGGCGGTGTGTTGGCCAGCAGGAAGTCGGCCAGCAGCCCGTCCCGCGTCGCCTGGTGCCCGATGATCACGGCCGACTCGGGCAGCAGGCAGTTGCCATACGTGTGGTCGCCGTGCAGGTGGGTGTTGACCGCGACCCGCACCGGTGCACCACCGGCCACCGAGTCCACCGCGGCCAGGAACCTCCGCGTCCGCACCTCGGTCGCGCAGGTGTCGACGAGCACCGGACCGTCCCCGCCCAGGATCACCCCGGCGTTGTTGATCCACCACGAGCCGTCCGGCTGCACCCATGCCTGCACGCCGTCGACGAGCGGAACGAGACCCGGTTCTGTCACCGCGCCACGGTAGCGAACGGCGGGCCGCGGCGGCACCGGAACGGCGGCACGGAAGGATGTCGCCATGGATCATGAACTGCTCGAACGGGTGCGCGATTTACGGGCGAAAGGCTCCTCCCCCAAGGAGATCGCTCGCGCTACCGGCGCCAAGCTGGCGGTCGTCGCGTCCCTCGTCCGGACCATCGCCGCCGAAGGCGAGCTGGAGCCGCGGGTCGACTGTTGGGTGAGCCCGGGCTGGAGCACAGGCCTCATCGTTCCCGCCGAGCTCGGCTGGCCGGACAACGCCGTCGCAGCTGGCACGGAAGGGCTGTCGAACGTCCTGGTCGCCCGGAAGGAACGGGGCAGCCGGGTGACGATGTGCAGCTACCTCGTGGACACGTACTGCCTGGGCGTCAAGAACGTGATCGGCCCGGACGTCCTGAACAGCCGTGCCGCGACCGAGTTCGCGGCCAGCCTCTTCTCCGCCTATGGCGCACGGCCGCTGTCCGTGCCGTTGGCCATGGCCCAGCACCTCGTGCTCGGCGCGGTCGAGTTCGCGCGGGGCCTGGGCTTCGAGCCGCATCGCGACTTCACGGCGGCGAAGAGTCACCTCGGAGACTGGGCGGGGCCCAGCCCGATCACCTTCGGCCGCGAGGGCAAGCCGTTCTTCATCGCGGGACCGCACGACAACCCGACGCGAATCGTCAAGACCCTCGAGCGGTCGGTCGGGCGCGACAACTTCGACTACGTGATCGGCGTGCCTGCCTGACCCGGGGAAGCAATGTCACATTGCTTTCCACCGCGCGAGGCGATTGTCGGTGGTCGGGGGCAGTATGGGTGCCGTGCTGTTCGCCGAAGTGGTCGCCACGTCCTCGGCCGTGGCGGCGACCCGATCGCGGCTGACCAAGGTCGACGCCCTGGCCGGCCTGCTGCGGCGCGCCGAAGGCCGGCCCGAGGTGGAGACCGTGGTCGCGTTCCTGGCCGGCGCGCCCCGCCAGGGCCGGATCGGCGCCGGCTGGCGCACCCTGGTCGGGCTGGAGACAGCACCGAGCACCGCGGCCTCCCTGACCGTCGCCCAGGTCGACCAGGCGCTCGACGCTGTGTCCCGCACCAACGGCAAGGGCTCCGCGGGCCGGCGCACCGAGTTACTCGGCGCGCTGTTCGCCGCGGCCACCGTCGCCGAGCAGCGCTTCCTGCTGCACCTGCTCACCGGCGAGCTCCGCCAGGGTGCGCTCGAGGGCGTCATGCTGGACGCCATCGCGGCCGCCGGCGGCGTTCCCGGCGAGGCGGTCCGCCGCGCGTTCATGCTCTCCGGCCGGTTACCCGCGACCGCGGCCGCCGCGCTCTCCGGCGGGGTGGAGGCGCTCGCCGGCTTCGGTCTCGAGCTCGGCCGGCCGGTGCGCCCGATGCTGGCCTCGCCGGCCGAGTCGCTGACGGAGGCGTTGACCGAGCTGGGTTCCTGCTCGGTCGAGTACAAGTTGGACGGTGCCCGGATCCAGGTGCACAAGGACGGCGACGACGTGCGCGTCTGGACCAGGACCCTGCGCGAGATCACCGGGAGCGTGCCGGAGCTGGTGCAGCTGGTGCGCGCCCTGCCCTGCCGCTCGGTCGTGCTGGACGGCGAGACGCTGGCGCTGAAGGACGACGGCCGGCCGCGCCCGTTCCAGGAGACGCAGAGCCGCTTCGGCGCGACCCGCGAGCTCGAACTGCTGCTGCACCCGTACTTCTTCGACTGCCTGCACCTGGACGGCACCGACCTGATCGACGCGCCGCTGCGGGAGCGCAACGCCGCTCTCCGCACCGCGGTCGGCGACCTGGTCATCCCGGGTGTGCTCGAGCCGACCGCCGAGCAGGCCGACGCGGTGCTCAGCGGCGCGCTCGACGCCGGCCACGAAGGCGTCGTGGTCAAGGCACTCGACACCACCTACCAGGCCGGCCGCCGTGGCCGCGCCTGGCAGAAGGTCAAGCCGGTGCACACGCTTGACCTGGTGGTGCTGGCCGCGGAGTGGGGCCACGGCCGGCGCACCGGCTACCTGTCCAACCTGCACCTCGGCGCCCGGGACCCGGACGGCGGCCTGCCGGTCATGGTCGGCAAGACGTTCAAGGGCCTCACCGACGAGCTGCTCGCCTGGCAGACCAGCGAGTTCCCCAAGCACGAGGACCACCGCACGGACTGGGTCGTGTACCTGAAACCCGAACTGGTGGTGGAGATCGCACTCGACGGGGTGCAGGCGAGCACCCGCTACCCCGGCGGCGTGGCACTCCGCTTCGCCCGCGTCGTCCGCTACCGTCCGGACAAGGAGCCCGCCGACGCCGACCCCATCGACACGGTGCGCGCCCTGCTGCCGAAGGTGGACCTAGGCTGACACGCTGTGCGGTTCCTCAACGACCTGCGGCCGGGCTTCGACCTGACCTACGACGACGTGTTCCTGGCGCCGAACCGGTCGGCGGTCGAGTCGCGGTTCGACGTCGATCTGTCCACTTCGGACGGTACGGGCGCCACGATTCCCATCGTGGTGGCCAACATGACCTCGGTGGCCGGCAAGCGGATGGCCGAGACGGTGGCCCGGCGCGGCGGCCTGGTCGTGCTGCCGCAGGACGTCGATCCGGCCGTGGTGGCGCAGATCGTCGCCTGGGTGAAGTCCCGGCACCCGGTCTGGGACACGCCGCTGGTGCTCACCGCGGGCGACGCGGTGACCGACGCGCTCAACCTGCTGCCGAAGCGCGCCCACGGCGCCGTCGTCGTGGTGGACAGGGACGGAAAGCCCACCGGCATGGTGGACGAGGCCGCCTGTATGGGTGTCGACCGCTTCACCCGGATCGGTGACGTAGCCGACCCCGACGTGCTCACCGTGCCGCTCGCCATGCCCGCCCGGGAGGTCTTCGAGCACCTGCACGGCCGCACCAGCCGGATCGCGCTCGGCGTGGACGAGCAGGGCCGGCTGGCCGGCGTTCTCACCGAGCTGGGCGCGCTGCGCTCGGAGCTGTACACGCCCGCGGTCGACGGCCACGGCCGGCTGCGGGTGGCCGCCGCGATCGGCGTCAACGGCGATGTCGCGGCCAAGGCGGGGGCGCTGCTCGACGCCGGGATCGACACGCTGGTGGTGGACACCGCGCACGGCCACCAGGAAAAGATGATCTCCGCGTTGAAGGCGGTGCGGTCGGTGGCGCCGCAGGTTCCGATCGTGGCCGGCAACGTGGTCACCGCCGCGGGCGTGCGCGACCTGGTCAACGAGGGCGCGGACGTGGTGAAGGTGGGCGTCGGGCCGGGCGCCATGTGCACCACCCGGATGATGACCGGGGTCGGCCGCCCGCAGTTCTCCGCCGTCGCCGAGTGTGCCCGGCAGGCCCGCGAGCTGGGCGCGCACGTGTGGGCCGACGGCGGCGTGCGGCACCCCCGGGACGTGGCGCTGGCGCTGGCCGCGGGCGCGTCCGCGGTCATGATCGGGTCGTGGTTCGCCGGCACCTACGAGTCGCCGGGCGACCTGCAGCGCGACGAGACCGGTCAGCCGTTCAAGGAGTCGTTCGGCATGGCCTCCAAGCGTGCGGTCACCGCGCGGACCCGCGGCGACAACGCGTTCGACCGGGCCCGCAAGGCACTGTTCGAGGAGGGCATCTCGTCCTCCCGGATGCGGCTCGACCCGGCCGCGCCGAGCGTGGAGGACCTGCTCGACTCGATCTGCTATGGCGTCCGCTCGGCCTGCACCTACGCCGGCGGTCGTAACCTGGAGGAGTTCCACGCCCGCGCGGTGATCGGGGTGCAGTCCACCGCCGGGTTCGCCGAAGGCCGGCCGCTCCCCCGCGGCTGGTAGATCTCACGTTCACTAAATAATAGGTTGACACCCACTATATGGTGGTCCTCGTGAGTGCCGTTGAGGTCACCGACCTTGTCAAGCTGTACAAGAAGAATCCCAAACCGGCCGTCGACGGGCTGAGCTTCTCCGTCGAGCACGGCGAGATCTTCGGCCTGCTGGGGCCGAACGGCGCCGGCAAGACCACCACGGTCGGCGTACTCACCACGCGGGTGCTGCCGACTTCGGGGAAGGCCGTGGTCGAGGGCGTCGACGTGGTCGCCGACCCGACCGCCGCCCGCCAGTTGCTGGCCGTCGTGCCGCAGCGCAACAACCTCGACCGGTCGCTGAACATCCGGCAGAACCTGCTGTTCCACGCGGCGTACCACGGCGTGGGCCGGGCCGAGCGCAACCGCCTGGCCGACGAGATCCTCGAGCGGATGGGGCTCACCGAGAAGGCGAGCGACCGCATCGAGATCGTCTCCGGTGGCCAGGCGCAGCGGGTGATGATCGCCCGCGCGCTCATGCACAAGCCGAAGGTGATGTTCCTCGACGAGCCGTCGACCGGGCTCGACCCGCAGGCCCGGCTGTTCGTGCACGACCGGATCACCGAGCTGCGCGACGAGGGCGTCACCGTCGTGCTCACCACGCACGACATGGACGAGGCGGCGAAGCTCGCCGACCGGGTGGGGATCATCGACCACGGCAAGCTGCTCGCCCTGGACACGCCGGACGGCCTGATGCGCGGGCTGCCCGGCAGCACCACGCTGACCGTGACGGTGAACCTGGACGGCCGGGACGGCGGCCAGGTCGCCGACTCTTTGTCTCATGTGGACGGTGTGGAGCGGGTCGAGCGGATCACCGCGTCCGCCGGCGGAATGCCCGCCATACCTCCAGGAATGATCCCTGGTATGCCGCCCGGCGGGCTTCCCGGGGGCATGCCCCCAGGGATCCCAGGTGGCAACGGCGCCGGAGCGGCCACGCAGGGCCAGTTCCGGCTCTACACCGCCTACGAGCCGGCCGCGGTGCTGCCCTCGGTGCTGAAGGTGCTCGGCGACGTCGGCTGCGACGTGACGGGGTTGAGCATCGGCACGCCGAGCCTCGAGGACGTGTTCATCCACCTGACCGGACGGGAGCTGCGATGACCGCGACGACCACCGCCGAGCCGCCGGCGCCGGCCACCACCGGCACCGTGCGGATCTCGTTGCGCACCTTCGGATCCGTGCTGTGGCGGGACATCTTCGTGACCTGGCGTGAGCTGGTGCCGTTCCTGCTCCAGGTCGTGGTGCAGCCGTTCTTCACGCTGTTCATCTTCGGCAAGGTGCTCACCAGCATGGGCTACGTCGGCGGGGACTACACCGCCATCCTGCTGCCCGGAATCGTCGCCCTGAACGGTTTTTTGGGTGCGCTGCAGAACACCACGATGCCGCTGATCATGGACTTCTCGTGGACCCGGGAGATCGAGGACCGGCTGCTCGCGCCGCTGCCGATCCCCTTGGTGGCCATCGAGAAGATCCTGTTCGGCGCGATGCGCGGGATCGCCGCGGCGCTGATCATGGTCCCGGTCGGCTTCCTGATCCTGGACAACGTGTCCTGGCCGGCGTCGTCCTGGCTGCCGGTGGCCGGCATCGTGGTCCTCGGCTCGATCGTCGGCGCCGCGATCGGGATGACGATCGGCACGCTGGTCACCCCGCGCCGGATCAACATCATGTTCGCGGTGATCCTGATGCCGCTGATGTTCACCGGCTCCACCCAGTTCCCGTGGATGGGCCTCGAGCACGTCCGCTGGTTCCAGGTGGTGTGCGCGCTCAACCCGCTGACCTATGTCAGCGAGGGCATGCGCGCGGAGCTCGTGCCGCAGGTGTCGCACATTCCCATGTGGATCGACGTGCTGGTGATGGTCGCCGCCTGCGGGGTGTTCGGCGCGATCGGCGTCAAGGGCTTCCTGCGCCGCGCCCTGGACTGAATGCCCTGAAGGCCGCCTTCGGGGCAGTGAGCGTCCCGAAGGCGGCCTTCCTGGCGGTCAGTGCCCGTACTGCACCCTTGCCTTGCGCGGCAGCAGGAACCCGACCAGGAACGCCACCACGATCAGTCCGAACGTGACCACCGCAGCCTGCCCCGCGCCGTCCAGAGCGGACTGCAGACGCACCCCGCGGCCGTGCCCGCCGAGCAGGCTGAAGAACACCGTGCCGATCACCGCGACCCCCAGCGAGATGCCCAGCTGCTCGAACGAGCCGAGCGCGCCGGACGCCGAGCCGACCTCGTGGTCGGCCACGTCGCCGAGCACGATGTCGAACAGCGGCACGAAGATCATGCCCATGCCCAGCCCGCCGATCACGTTCGGCACCACGAAGTCCCAGCCGTCGATGCCCGTCCCGGCCGCCGCGTACACCAGGTACAACCCGGCCACGCCCGCGCCCATCAGCGCCAGCCCGAGGTGCAGGATCCGCCGGCCCAGCTTGTGCATCAGCGTCCCGCCGACCGCGGACCCGGCCATCGCGCCGAACGCCCACGGCGCCATCGTCAGGCTCGCCCCGATCGGGCTGTAGCCCAGGCCGAGCTGCAGGAAGACCCCGACGATGAACATCCCGCCCATGGCCGCGAAGAAGATCACCGCGAACAGCACGCCGGAGACGTAGGACCGCCGGGCGAACACGCTCGTCTCGATCAGCTGCGACCGGCCGGCGCGCTTGCGGCTGACCTGGTGCCGCCCGAACGCCACCAGCACGGCCACCGCCGCCACCAGCATGACCAGCGTCCACGCCGGCCAGCCCAGCTCACGCCCCTGCACCAGCGGGTAGATCAGCATGAAGGTGCCCACCGCGGCCAGCGCGACGCCCCCGAGATCCAGTTTCGCGCGCGTCGTCGCCTGGGTCGCCGGCAGGAACTTCGCGGCCACGGTGAACGCGAACGCCGCGACCGGCAGGTTGATCAGGAAGATCGCGCGCCAGCCCGCGAGGTCGGCCAGCCCGCCGCCGATCACCGGACCGAGCATCGCGGACAGCCCCATCACCGGCCCGAACACGCCCCACGCCTTCGCCATCTCGTTGGGCGGGAACAGGTCCCGGATCAACCCGAACCCCTGCGGGATCATCACCGCGCTGAACGCCCCCTGCAGCACCCGGCACGTGATCAGCATCCCCGGCGTCGCCGCCACCGCACAGCTGAGCGAAGCCACCGCGAACCCGCCGACCCCGATGAGCAGCATGCGCCGCCGCCCGAACATGTCCCCCAACCGCCCGCCGATCAGCAGCAGCACGGCCAGCGCCATCGTGTACCCCGCCCCCATCCACTGCAGGCTGGCGTACGACCCACCGAGATCGCGCTGGATCGCCGGCGCCGCCACCCCGACGATCGTCGAGTCGAGCAAATCCATCACCGTCGCCGCCAACACCCCCGCATACGCCAACCACCGCCACCGGTACGGCGCGACCTGACCCTCGCTCGGAGCCTCCAGCACTGCGGTCATCCTGACCTCCACCGATCGGAACGAACTGTTCTGTTCTAACCATAGCAGAACGGAACGGTTTGTTCTGTTTGCGGGTGCGAAGGATCTGGAACATGCCATAAAGGCCGCCTTCGAGACGCTCACCGTCCCGAAGGCGGCCTTCAAGGCATCGCGGTCAGGGGGTGTGCTCCTCGAGCATCTCGGTGACGAGGGCGGCGATCGGGGAGCGTTCGGAGCGGGTGAGGGTGACGTGGGCGAAGAGGGGGTGGCCCTTGAGCTTCTCGATCACCGCGGCGACGCCGTCGTGGCGGCCTACGCGGAGATTGTCGCGCTGAGCGACGTCGTGGGTGAGGACGACGCGGGAGCCGGTGCCGAGGCGCGACAGGACGGTGAGGAGCACGTTGCGTTCCAAGGACTGGGCTTCGTCGACGATGACGAAGGAGTCGTGCAGCGAGCGGCCGCGGATGTGGGTGAGGGGGAGGACCTCGAGCATGCCACGGTCGAGGACCTCGTCGATGACGGCCTGGGTGACGAGGGCGCCGAGGGTGTCGAAGACGGCCTGGGCCCAGGGTTGCATCTTCTCGGACTCGGAGCCGGGGAGGTAGCCGAGGTCCTGGCCGCCGACCGGGTAGACGGGCCGAAACACCACGACGCGGCGGTGCTGGCCGCGTTCCATGACGGCTTCCAGGCCGGCGCACAGGGCCAGGGCCGACTTGCCGGTACCGGCGCGGCCACCCAGCGACACGATGCCGACCTCGGGGTCGAGCAGCAGGTCGAGGGCGACGCGCTGCTCGGCGGACCGGCCGTGCAGGCCGAACGCCTCGCGGTCACCGCGGACGAGCCGAACATGCTTGTCCCGGTTGACCCGGCCGAGGGCGCTGGCGGAGTTGGCCAGCAGCCGCAGGCCGGTGTGGCAGGGGAGTTCGCCCGTCGCGTCGACGCCGTAGTCGGTGAGGTCGACGGTGCCGTCCCGGTACAGCGAGTCGAGGGCGTCCGACGGCACGTCCACGTCGGCCATGCCGGTCCAGCCGGAGGGGGTGACCTCCTGGGCGCGGTACTCGTCGGCCTCCAGCCCGACGGCGGCCGCCTTCACGCGCAGCGGGATGTCCTTGGTGACCAGCACGACGGACGGGATGTGCGCGGCCAGGTTGAGCGCGCAGGCAAGGATGCGGGAGTCGTTGGAGTCGGCGCGAAAGCCGGGCGGGAGCACCTCGGGGTCGGAGTGGTTCAGCTCGACGTGCAGCGTGCCGCCCGTGGTGCCGACCGGGATCGGCTTGTCCAACCGCCCGTGCGACAGGCGCAGGTCATCCAGCAGGCGCAGCGCCTCCCGGGCGAACCAGCCCAGCTCGGGGTGGTGACGCTTGCCCTCGAGTTCGCCGATCACGACCAGCGGTAGGACCACGGCGTGCTCGGCGAAGCGGGTGACCGCCCACGGGTCGGAGAGCAGCACGGACGTGTCCAGCACGTACGTGCGGCGGCCGGCCTCGGAGGTGGTGCGCCTGGACGGACGAGAAGCAGTCACGGCAACTCCTCTGCGAACGCGACACCCACGTCCGCGCCTCGAAGGGCCGGGCACCACCCAGGCTGGCCGGTTCGCCATCCGCCGTTCGCGGCGTCAGGCTCTCCGCCCATGAGGGCCGGGTGCCGGCCCTCTCGCGATCGCTACCGTCACGACCAGGGCCTCCCGGATGAGTCGCGCTGGCACGACCCATCACTTCGGACGCTACCTGCGCGCACCCCCGCTGGACAGCCAGCCACACAGGTGATTTTGCCGGGACGACGACCCGATTACTGTCCGTAGCCAGGCCACCCGGCCCGGGAACCGCCGCCCGGATGCGGTGCCGCCCACCCCCCGGCGAACCAACTACGCAGCCGAATTCTTTACCCAAAAGTAGAACCGGAATTGGTGAATCTCGCAAAACTCGCGACACGAAGGAGTAATCGAGGATGCCCGGCCGGAGAACGGCGATCGGATCTTGTCCGACGAGGTATCCACGGCGGGGACCAACGAGTTCCTCGATACCCCAACCGCAAAAGGAGATGGACTACGCGCTGAAGAAGGTTGGCCTTGTCGCCGTCGCGACAATCGGGCTTTCGCTTGCCGCCACGCCGGCTTTCGCCACCCCGGCGACGCCGGGCACCAACCACGTCGCGGTCGCCAAGCCGCGCTGCGGCGTGCCGTCGACCTGCGACCCCGAGCCCACGTTCGGGACCGCGTACTGGACGTTCATCGACGGTGGCGCTGACCTCGGTCGCGGCGCCGCCGAGATCATCGCCGCGGCGTACACGGGCATCGCCCTGACCCCGGCGCTGATCGCGCGCTCGTTCACGCCGAACTGCGGCGGCGACTGCTGAGTTAACCTCATGGTGGGGGCCGGGAAATCGTTTCCCGGGCCTTTCCTTTTATGACCCGAATCTGCGGTGCCGAATGGCGTAGTCGCGCAAAGCCCGGAGGAAGTCGGTGCGCCGGAAGTCCGGCCAGTACGCCTCACAGAACCAGAACTCGGAATGCGCCGACTGCCACAGCATGAATCCGGAGAGACGCTGCTCGCCGGAGGGCCGGATAATCAGGTCGGGGTCGGGCTGGCCGGACGTGTACAAATGCTCGGCGATGTGGTCGACGTCGAGCACCTCGGCCAGCTCCTCGATCGAGGTGCCCTCCTCGATGTGCTGCTGCAGCAGCTTACGCACCGCGTCCGCGATCTCCCGGCGGCCGCCATAGCCGACCGCGATGTTGACCTCCATGCCGGTCTTGCCTTCAGTCCGGCTCGAGGCGGCCACCAGCCGGTCCGCCGTCTCCGCCGGCAGCACGTCGAGCGCTCCGATGATCCGCACCCGCCACGGGTTGGCCGGTTCGGCCAGCTCGTCGACCACGTCGGTGATGATCTCCAGCAGCGGACCGAGCTCGCTCTCCGGCCGGTTGACGTTGTCGGTGGACAGCAGCCACAGCGTGACGACCTCGACGCCGCCCTCGTTGCACCAGCCGAGCAGCTCGGCGATCCGCCGGGCGCCGGCCCGGTGACCGTCGGTCACGTCGGTGAACCCCGCCTGGCGGGCCCACCGCCGGTTGCCGTCCAACATGACCCCCACGTGGCGGGGCCGGTTGCCGGCCGCCTGCTGGATGAGCCGCTTGTCGTAGAGGCCGTAAACGATCTTGGCGACGCGCCTGCGAAGACTCACGTCCCTGCACGGTACGCCCAACCCGCCGCAACGGGCACACTGGAAGGCATGACCGGCCAGGGAAGCAGACACCGCACCGAGATCGACCCACGGTGGCAGGACATCGAGGTCATCGAGCGGCTGGTGCACGAGTCGAGAACGGTGGCCGTGCTGGGCCTGTCCGCCGATCCGCACCGGCCGAGCCACGGCGTGGCCCGCTACCTGCGCTCCAGCGGCCTGACGATCCTCCCGGTCAACCCCGGGCTGACCAGCTGGGAGGGACTGCGCGCCTACCCGTCGCTCGACGCGCTGCCCGAAGCCCCGGACATCGTCGACGTGTTCCGCCGCCCGGAGTTCACGGTGGAGATCGCCAAGCAGGCCGTCGCGATCGGCGCCGGCGCCCTCTGGCTGCAGCTCGGCGTGATCAACGAAGAGGCCGCCCGCATCGCCGCGGACGCCGGCCTGGACGTGGTGATGGACCGCTGCCTCGCCGTCGAGCATCGCGAGGTCGTCGGCTGGAGTTAACTGTGCTTACGACCACAGTTACCCGGCCCTAACCTACGGTCCCGTAACCTGGATTTCGTGCCTGCCACGACACTCGAACAGCCGCCGACCCCGTACGTCAAGCCGCGGATGCGCGGTGTGATCCACTACTGGTCGTTCCTGGTCTCGGTGGCCACCGGCGCCGTCCTGATCACGCTGGCCGCGTGGACCGTGTCCGGCAAGGCCGCGCTCGCCACATCGGTCTACGGCGCCACCGTGCTCGGCATGTTCGGGGTCAGCGCGCTCTACCACCGCCGCTGGTGGGTCAGCCTGCGGGTACGCGCCTGGATGAAACGCCTCGACCACTCGATGATCTTCCTGTTCATCGCCGGCACCTACACCCCGTTCATGCTCCTGGCCGTGCCGCCCCCCAGCGGCTACATCGTGCTGGGCGTGGTCTGGGGCGGCGCGATCCTCGGCGTCGCGCTCAAACTCTTCTGGCCGCACGCCCCCCGCTGGCTCGGCACCCCGATCTACCTCGCCCTCGGCTGGGTCGCCGTCTTCGTCTTCCCCGAGCTCGTAGCCCACGCCGGCGTCGCCGCCCTCGTCCTGCTCCTGGTCGGCGGCTTCTTCTACACCCTCGGCGCCGTCTTCTACGCCACCCGCTGGCCCAACCCGTGGCCACATGTGTTCGGCCACCACGAGTTCTTCCACGCCGCCACGGTCCTCGCCGCGATCACCCACTACATCGCGATCTGGCTGGCGATGTACCCCTAGAGCTCCGGGCCCTGGGCGCGAAGGTCGTCGACCTTGGACATCGCGTCGCGGAGGTCGGTGAGCCAGGATTCGGCGTGTTCGCCGACGAGGCGGACGGCCCAGGCCAGGGCCTCTGAGCGGGAGCGGGCTACGCCGGCGTCGACGAGGGTGTCGAGGATGAGGCGTTCGGGTTGGCGGAGGCGGGTCATCACCGGGACGGAGTGGGTGGTGAAGAGCTGCTCGGTGGCGCCGATCTTGGCGCCCCACGCCACCTTTCGGCCGTAGCGGTGCTCGGCTTGGCGGGCG
>NZ_DASYTH010000074.1:0-8215 GCF_036002505.1 Actinophytocola sp.
CCATTCAGTGCGGTGGGTGCACTGAATGAGTCATTCATCGCACCTGGACGACCTCGCCGGGATCGGGCGCGACTCCCGGCGCGGCGGCTACTCGCGGCACGTGTTCGACGCCGCGGAGCTGGAGCTGCGCGAGTGGTTCACGGCCGAGGCGTCGCGTCGAGGGCTTTCGGTCGAGGTGGACCGCAACGGGAACCTCTGGGCGTGGTGGGGCTCGCCGGGGCCGGGTGCAGTGATCACCGGGAGCCACCTGGACTCCGTGCCGGGCGGCGGTGCGTTCGACGGACCGCTCGGCGTGGTCTCCGCGTTCGAGGCGGTGGACTCGTTGCGGGCCAACGGGTTCACACCCTCCCGGCCGTTCGCCGTGGTGGCGTTCGCCGAGGAGGAGGGTGGGCGGTTCGGCGTCCCGTGCCTTGGCTCCCGGCTGCTCACCGGCGCGATCTCCGCCGAGCGGGCGCTGAACCTGCGGGACGGGGACGGGATCACGTTCGCCGACGCCGCGCGCCGGGCGGGCCTCGACCCGGAGCGGTTCGGGCGCGATGACGTTGCGCTGGAACGGATCGGCACGTTCGTGGAGCTGCATGTGGAGCAGGGCCGGGGGTTGACCGTCCCGGTCGGGGTGGCGAGCTCGATCCTGGCGCACGGCCGGTGGCGGTTCACGTTCACCGGTGAGGGAAACCACGCCGGGGCGACACCGATCGCCGACCGGCGCGACCCGATGGTGCCGGCCTCGCAGCTGGTGCTGGCCGCCCGGCGGGCCGCGACCGGCGGCGCCCGGGCCACGGTCGGCCGGCTGGTGCCCAACCCCGGCGGCACCAACGTCATCCCGTCCACTGTGGACGCCTGGCTGGACGCGCGGGCACCCGGCAGCGCGGAGACCCGGTCCATGGTCGAGGAGATCACCGCGGCGGCGGGCTCGGCCGCGGCCGACGAGGGCTGCGAAGTTCGCGTCGTCGAGGAGTCCTACGGCGACACCGTCCATTTCGATCCGGCGCTGCGCGACGAGTTGGCAGAGATACTCGGCGGGGTGCCGGCACTGCCCACCGGCGCCGGGCACGATGCCGGAATCCTGGCCGTGCACGTGCCGACCGCGATGCTGTTCGTGCGCAACCCGACCGGGGTCAGCCACGCGCCCGCCGAGCACGCCGAACCGGAGGACTGCGCGGCGGGTGTGGTGGCGCTGGCCGCGGTGCTGGAACATCTCGCTCGATGAACTACTGGTGCGAACGGCTCTGGCAGCCCAGCGGTATCCGGGATCGTGTCCTGGTCACCGTCGGGGAGGGCGGCACGATCGACACACTGTCCATTATGGA
Source organism: Actinophytocola sp. (assembly GCF_036002505.1). Taxonomy (GTDB): domain Bacteria; phylum Actinomycetota; class Actinomycetes; order Mycobacteriales; family Pseudonocardiaceae; genus DASYTH01. The sequence goes on from NZ_DASYTH010000074.1 coordinate 1,311, forward strand.
CAGAGTGCCGTCAGATGCGTACCGGTTGAGCGGGTTGGTGTTCCCCGGGTTCGCCAATGTGCACTCGCACGCGTTCCACCGCGCGCTGCGGGGGCGCACGCACGGCGGCGGTGGCACGTTCTGGACCTGGCGGGAGCGGATGTACGCGCTGGCCGGGCGGCTCGACCCGGACGGCTACCTGGCGCTGGCCCGCGCGGTGTATGCGGAGATGGCCGTGGCCGGCGTCTCCTGCGTCGGCGAGTTCCACTATGTGCACCACGCCGCGGGTGGGGTCCGCTACGAAGACCCCAACGTGATGGCCCAAGCGCTCCGGCAGGCCGCCGCCGACGCCGGAATCCGGATGACCCTGCTGGACACCTGCTACCTGGCGGGCGGGATCGACACCCCGGTTTCGCCCGAACAGCAACGGTTCTCCGACGGCACCGTGGACGCCTGGTCCGAGCGGGTGGCCGCGCTGCGCCCGGACGCGACGATGCGGGTCGGCGCCGCGATCCACTCCGTCCGGGCGGTGCCGCGCGCCGACCTGCCCGCGGTGGCGGCGTCCGACGTGCACTGGCCGCTGCACGTCCACCTCTCCGAGCAGCCCGCCGAGAACGAGGCCTGCCTCGCGGCGTACGGGCGAACGCCGACCGAGCTGCTGGCCGAGGCGGGCGCGCTTTCCCCGCGTACCACCGCGGTGCACGCCACCCATCTGTCCACATCGGACATCGAGCTGCTCGGTGGGACCGGGACCGGGGCGTGCCTGTGCCCGACCACGGAGGCCGACCTCGCCGACGGGATCGGCCCGGCCCGGGAACTGGCCGACGCGGGTTGCCCGATCTCACTGGGCAGCGACCAGCACGCCGTCGTGGATCCGCTGGCCGAGGCGCGCGCCCTGGAGCACGGCGAGCGGCTGCGCACCGGGCGGCGCGGCCGGTTCACCCCGGCCGAGCTCGGGGTCGCGCTCACCTCGGCCGGGCACGCGAGCCTCGGCTGGCCCGGCACGCACGCGGACCTGGTCGCGGTGCGGACCGACTCGGTGCGGACCGCGGGCTGCGAGCCGGACCAGGTGCTGCTGGCCGCGACCGCGTCCGATGTGCACACGGTGGTCGTCGGCGGCAGGATCGTGGCCAGGGACGGCCACCACGAGCGGCTCGGCGACGTCGGGCGGCTGCTCACCGCGGAGATCGGGAGGCTGTGGTGAAGTCGCTGCTGCTGACCGGGATCGGCGAGCTGACCACGAACGACGACGAGCTGGGCGAGATCGCCGGCGCCGCGCTGGTCATCGAGGGCGACCGGGTGGCGTGGGCCGGCCCGGCCGACCGGGTGCCCGCCGCGGACAGCCGGGTGGACCTGGGCGGCCGGGCGGTGCTGCCGGGCTGGGTGGACAGCCACACGCACCTCGTCTTCGCCGGCGACCGGACCGCCGAGTTCACCGCGCGCATGGCCGGATTCCCTTACACCGCAGGAGGAATCGCGGTCACCGTAGCCGCCACGCGGGCCGCCTCGGACGCCGCGCTGGCCGCCGGGCTGCGCCGGCACGTGGCCGAGGCGATCTCGCAGGGCACCACCTGCCTGGAGACCAAGACCGGCTACGGCCTGACCGTGGCCGACGAGCTGCGGTCGGCCACCCTCGCCGCGACCTACGTCGACGAGGTGACGTTCCTCGGCGCGCACGTCGTGCCGCCCGGCTGGGATGCCGGCGACTACGTGGAGTTCGTGTGCGGCGACATGCTCGCCGCGGTCGCCCCGCACGTGCGCTGGGCGGACGTGTTCTGTGAGGCCGGTGCGTTCGACGAGGACCAGTCGCGCGCGGTGCTCAAGGCCGCCCGGGACCGCGGCCTGGGCCTGCGCGTGCACGGCAACCAGCTCGGCCCCGGCCCGGGCGTGCGGCTCGCAGTCGAGCTCGACGCCGCCAGCGTGGACCACTGCACCCACCTCACACCGTCCGATGTGGACGCCCTGGCCTCTTCGGACACCGTGGCCACGCTGCTCCCCGCCTGTGACCTGTCCACCCGCTCGCCCCTGCCCGACGCCCGCGCGCTGCTCGACGCCGGGGCCACCGTCGCGCTCGCTTCCAACTGCAACCCCGGCTCGTCCTACACCTCGTCCATGGCGTTCTGCGTCGCCACCGCGGTCCTCCAGATGCGCATGACCGTCGCCGAGGCCGTCCGCGCCGCTACCTGGGGCGGCGCCCGCGCCCTGCGCCGCGAGTCCGGCGCCGGCGCCGTCGGCGTGCTGCGCCCCGGCGCCCGCGCCGACCTGCACGTCCTCGACGCCCCCTCGGCCACCCACCTCGCCTACCGCCCCGGCGTCCCGCTCACCCACGCCGTGTGGCAGCGCGGCGTCCGCGTTCGCTGAGGGCGTCACCTACCTGGAGTTGCTCCGGGGGTAGGTTCGGTTTCATGGAGTACACCAACCTCGGCCGCAGCGGTCTGTCCGTTTCCCGCCTGGTACTGGGCACCATGAACTTCGGGCCGGAGACGTCCGAAGAGGACAGTCGGACGATCATGGACCGCGCGCACGAGCACGGCATCAACTTCTTCGACACCGCCAACGTCTACGGCCGGACCAAGGGTGAAGGCATCACCGAGCAGATCATCGGCCGGTGGTTCGCCTCCGGCGATGGCCGCCGCGAGCGGACCGTGCTCGCCACCAAGCTCTACGGCAGCATGGGCGACTGGCCCAACGAGAACCGGTTGTCCGCACTCAACATCCGGCGCGCCGCCGAAGGGTCGCTGCGCCGCCTGCAGACCGACTACCTCGACCTCTACCAGATGCACCACATCGAGCGGTCGACCCCGTTCGACGAGATCTGGGAGGCCTTCTCGGTGCTCCGCCAGCAGGGCAAGGTCCTCTACTTCGGCTCCTCCAACTTCGCCGGCTGGCACCTCGCCCAGGCCCAGGAATCCGCCCTGCGCCGCCATATGCTCGGCCTGGTCAGCGAGCAATCCCTGTACAACCTGTTCTCCCGCTGGGTCGAGCTCGAGGTCCTCCCCGCCGCCCGCCACTACGGCCTCGGCGTCATCCCCTGGTCTCCCCTGCATGGCGGACTCCTCGGCGGCATTCTCCGCAAACAACGGGAGAACGACGCCGCGCGCAGCGCCGGCGGCCCCGCCGCGGCCGCCCTCGCCGAGCGGCGCGACACCATCGAGGCCTACGAGAAGCTCGCCGCCGACCTCGGCGAGGACCCGGCCAACCTCGCCCTGGCCTGGCTTCTGCACCAGGACGGCGTCACCGGCCCCATCATCGGCCCCCGCACCCTCGCCCAACTGGACAACTCCCTGCGTTCCGTGGAGATCAAATTCGACGAAAAGACCCTCGCCACCCTCGACGAACTGTTCCCCGCACCCGGTCCGAACGGTGCCCAGCCCGCCCCGGAGGCCTACGCCTGGTAAACGCTGATTAACGCCCGTTCTGTCTTGTCTAATGAAACAGAACGGCTCCCGGCGGTCGCCTACCATGCCAGCGGGTGTGGTGACGGGACGGGGACCGCCGGAGGCGCCGATGACCGAGGTGTTTATCAGCTACCGGGTCAGGGACGAGCGGTTCGGCGCGGCCGCGGTGTACGAGATCCTGGTCCAGCGTTTCGGCGCCAACCGGGTATTTCGGGACTGCGTGTCGCTGCGGCCCGGTGAGCACTATCCCTCGGTCATCCGGAACGCCCTGGAACGGTCCACGGTGCTGCTGGCCATTATCGGCCCGGAGTGGCTCGCCCTCCTCGACGGCGAGGGACGCGTGATCGACCGGAACGGCGACTGGGTTCGCCGCGAGATTGCCACCGCGTTTTCCCGTGGTATTCCGATTATTCCCGTCCTACTGGAGAACACCGCCCAGCCGAGCGCGGTCGACCTGCCGGTGGAGATCAACCAGCTCGCGTTCCTGCAGGCCGCCCGGGTGGCCCACGAGACGTTCGGCGAGGACGTGCAACGGCTGGCCACGCGGCTGGCCGGGCTGGTTCCGGGCCTGGCCGCGGCGGCGCCGCTCGGTGCGCCGTCGCGGTTCCTGGGCAGTTCCCGGCTCGACGGCTATGACACGCCGACCGCGACCCCGCGGGTGCCGGCCTCGCTGCCGCCGGACGTCGTCGACTTCACCGGCCGCCGCGAACCGTTGGCATGGCTGCGATCCCTGCTCGACGTGGATGGCGGGGATCGCCGCGGGCCGGTGGTGATCACCGGCCCGCCGGGCGTCGGCAAGACCGCGCTCGCGGTGCACTGGTCACACCAGGTCCGCAGGCGCTTCCCGGACGGGCAGCTGTACCTGAACCTGCGCGGCTTCGACTCGGCCGGGCACGTGATGCCGCCGGACGAGGCGATCCGCGCGCTGCTGGACAACCTCAACGTTCCGCCGGACCAGATCCCGCCCGGCCTGGAGGCGCAGGCCGCGCTGTACCGCGGTTTGCTGGACGGCCGGCGGGTGCTGGTGCTGCTGGACAACGCCAGCGACGCCGAGCAGGTCCGGCCGCTGCTGCCCGGCACCCCGACCGCGCTGGTGCTGGTGACCAGCCGCAACCAGCTCACCAGCCTGGTCGCGGTCGACGGGGCCCAGCCGCTGGCCCTCGACCTGCTCAGCCCGGACGAGGCCCGGGAACTGCTGGCCCGCCGGCTCGGCGCGGACCGGGTCACCGCCGAACCCGCCGCGGTCGAGGAGATCATCACCCGGTGCGCGCGCCTGCCGCTGGCCCTCGCCATCGTCGCCGCCCGGGGCGCCCAGTCCGGGTTCGCGCTCTCCGCGCTCGCCGCCGAGCTCACCGAGGCCGGCGGCCCACTCGACGCGCTGGACGCCGGCGACCCGGTCAGCGAGGTGCGAGCCGTGTTCTCCTGGTCCTACACCGCGCTGACTCCGGCCGCGGCGCGGCTGTTCCGGCTGCTCGGGCTGCACCCCGGCCCGGACGTCTCACCGGCCGCGGCCGCCAGCCTCGCCGGCCTGCCGCGGCTCCACACCCGCCGGCTGCTGATCGAGCTCGCCCGCGCCAGCCTGGTCGCCGAGCACACCCCGCACCGGTACACCTTCCACGACCTGCTCCGCGCGTACGTCACCGACCTCACCCACACCCACGACCCGGACCGCCACCGGCACACCGCCCTCGGCCGGCTACTCGACCACTACCTGCACACCGCGCACTCCGCCGCCTGCCTGCTGCATCCCGCCCGGGACCCGATCGCCCTCGCCCTCGCCGCACCCGCGACCGGGGTCCTGCCCGAGCAACCGGCCGACCACCGCTCGGCGACGGCCTGGCTCAAGGCCGAGCACCCCGTCCTGCTCACCCTGGTGCTGCCGGCCCGCGCCGCCGGGTTCGACGCCCACGCCTGGCAACTGGCCTGGACCGTGGACACCTACCTGGACCGCCGCGGCCGCTGGCACCACCTCGGCAACCTCTGGTCAGCAGCTTTGGCCGCCGCCGACCGGCTCGAGGACCCGGTCGCGCAGGCCTACGCGCACCGCCGCCTCGGCTGGGCGCACCTGCAACTGGGCAGCTACCAGAACGCCGAGAACAGCCTGCAACGCTCACTCGAGCTGTGTGCCGTCGCCGGCGACCACGCCGGCCAGGCCCACACCCACGACCACTTCGCCTACCTGTGGGAGCGCCAGGGCCGTCCCGACCAGGCCCTCGAGCACGCGGAGCTGACCCTCAGCCTGTTCCGCGCCGCCGACCACCCCCGCGGCGAGGCCGTGGCGTTGAATGCGGTCGGCTGGTACCACGCCCTCCTCGGCGAGCACCGCCAGGCGCTCACCCGCTGCCAGGAAGCCCTTGCCCTGCTTCAGAAACTAGGCGACCGCGAAGGCGAAGCGGCCACTTGGGACAGTCTCGGCTACGTCCACCACGAGCTCGGCGACTTCACCCAGGCCGCCTATTCCTACGAGCACGCCTACAACCTCTACCGCGAGATCGGCAACCGCTACGAGGAGGCCGACACCCTCACCCACCTCGGCGACACCCACCAGGCCGCCGGCGATCTCTCAGCCGCCCGCGATGCCTGGCAGCAGGCGCTCACCATTCTCGCCGACCTCAAACACCCCGACACCGCCGTTCTCCGCGCCAAGCTCGGCGGCGTGCTGGAGCCGCACCACTAAACGGATTCGCTGAGGTCGGCCTCGGCCCGCTCGATCGCCTCGTGCAGTGCGGCGTGGAACTCGGCGATCTCCCCTGGGCTCAACGAGATCACGTCGTCGCGCGGCCCGACGACCTCGACGGTTCCGTTGGTGACACAGACGGAGCACGTCGAGACGCGGCCATCGGTGTCGGAACAGCGCAGCAGCCACTCCCGCCGCGGTGTGGTGCTCTTGATCCGTGTGGTCTCCGGCTCGTCCATGCCACCCTCCGATATCAACAGTCCGTCGACTATACTTCGGCACGAACCGTATCAGCCTTAATTAAGTTCCGCAGTGCACCGATCGAGTGAATCGAGAACGCCATGGCACTCACCTCCTCCGTCGTCGCGGCCTGGGACCTCGGCCGCCGCCTCAAGGAGAAGCGTGAGCTGCTCGGCCTCCTCGGCAAAGACGTGCAGACCAGGACCAAGATCGCCACCAGCTACCTCTCCGCCGTCGAGAAGGGCAAACAGCAACTCTCCGAAGAGAAACTGACCGACCTGGCCACCCTCCTGGAGTTCGACCAACCCACCATCATCGAACTCCTCCACCTCCGCTCCCAAGCCCTCAACCGTGGCTGGTGGATCAAGTTCTCCGCCCTCTTCAACGACGAGCTACTTCGCATGTTCGGCTTCGAACACGGCGCCGAAAGCATCCGCACGTACTGCTCCGGGCTCGTCTACGGCATGCTCCAAACCGAGCGCTACGCCCGAGCCGTGATCGAGACCGGTGCACCAAACGTCCGACTCGCCGAAGTCGACCGCCGAGTCGAAGCCCGAATGATGCGCAAGGCTCCGCTGGACGGTCCCAACCCGCCACACCTGCACGTGGTG
>NZ_DASYTH010000075.1:0-2465 GCF_036002505.1 Actinophytocola sp.
TGTGCGGCAGCGGGTCGCCTGCCCGTGAGGTGCGATGGTCGAAGCCGACCGCCACCAGCCCCTGACCGCTCACATGCCCACAGCCGCCATGGCCCCGGCGGGTGCCCACGTGAGCGTCTAGGTAGGCGACCGCCTGAGCAATGCCCTCGTGGTGGGCGCCCATGGCCACCCGGTTCACGCGCTGGTCGCCGAGCGCCCACAGCACGCCGACGTCCTTGACCGGCCGCAGCACCAGGTCCCACGCGGGCACGGCGTTGCGGCCGTGGGCGCGGCCGAGCAGTTCCCCGGTGTCGGGGTGGCGGCCCTCGAAGATCCGCTTGAACGCCTCGGTCGACGCGGTGCCCTGCTGGCCGAGGTTGGTGGCGCCAGCGCCATACCAGCGGCCTGGTGACTCGCCGTGGCCGCTCAGGTACTCTTCGCGGTTCTCGGCGACCTCGCGGACGTAGTAGTCCTCCCGCCCGGCCGAGAGCTTGGCCAGATCCGCGACCACCGCCACCCCACTCCACCGCCATCCCGTGCAGCAAAACGCACCTGTGGTGCACTGCTGTCCTGCTGAGGAATTCGATGGTGCGGCAAGAGGGCAATGAGACAAAGGCGGATGGGCGGATGAGGGTCAGGGTGGTGAGCGGTGCTGATGGGGGCCGTGCAGTAGCATGGTGGTGGGTAAGTGTGCAGCTAGATGGCAGTGCAGAGCAGGGGAGTGCGATCTATGCGACGGCCAGCCCGGCGGGCTGACAAGGGAATGCCGAGCTGCATTCGGGAACGCTTAACTGCGCGCTAGGAGAACCGATAACTTTGGCACCTACGGTCGCGAGCGACCTGGGAAAACGGCGGTCCGCACAGCGGTTCCCGGTGGTTCCATGGTAAGGAAGGGGTCGCCGGTTCGATTCCGGCGGGGGGCTCCGCACAGAAACTACAGCTCAGGCCGGGCCCAGCGCCCGGCCTTTCGCGTCGGCAGGGAAGTGCTGAGCGGCCGGCGTGCCATCCCCGTGCCATAGCGGCGGTCAGCCGCCCTCGATCAGCCGGTTCAGCTCCCGGGCGATGGCAGCGTCCCGGTCGGCCATGACGTGCTGGTAGCGCAACGCCGCGACCGTGGTGGAGTCCCCAGCCGGCTCATCACCTCGCGGAGGGAACCCCCGGCGGCGGTGGCCAGCGTACCGGCGGTGTGGCGCAGGTCGTGCACGCGCAGGCCCGCGACCCCGGCCGCCCGGGTCGCCGGCCGCCACACCCGCCGGTTGAAGTTGCTGCGCCGCAGGTGCGTGCCCCGGCTGCTCACGAACACGAACCCCTCCGGGGACTTGGCGGTGTAGCGGCGCAGGTGCTCGGCCAAGGCCTCGACCACGGCGGCCGGCAAAGTGACGGTGCGGCGGCCGGCGGCGCTCTTGGGCGGGCCAACCGAGAACGCGCCGTTGACCTCCAACACCTGCTCGGCGACGGTGACCGTGCCGCGCCCCAGGTCGACGCGCTTGCGGCGCAGCCCGACCAGCTCCCCCCAGCGCAGCCCACCGAACGCTGCCACCAGGACCAGCGCCCGGTAACGCGGCGGTACCCGGTCGGCGATCGCGGCCACCTGGTCGACGGTGGCGATCCGCATCTCCGGCGCGCCGTCACTGGCCGCACGGCGGATGCTGCACGGGTTGACCGCGATGTAGCGCGCCTCGACCGCCGCGGCCAGGATGCGGGCCAGCAGCCGGTAGGCCTTGGCCCGGGTCGCCTGGCCCACGCCATCGGCATTCAACCTGGCCGCGGCGGTGGCATTGGTCTGGTGAACCTGGCTGGAATTGGATCTCCCACCTGGTCCTCTTCGCTCGTAGGCTTCCTTGAGCCCGCAGGGGGACAGCCACCGACATCACCGCATCGGCTCCAGCGCCCGCCGCTACTACGACTGACCTCGAACGAGACCGCAGAGGAAACCAACACCCCCGATTGCCGAAGGAGAATCGTCCATGTCACTCTGACCGGACCCCGTGAACTGATCCATCTCGTGCGAGAGTCCTTCATTGGGGTGCAGGCACCAGCGTAGACGGCTGGTGCCCGGTAGCTGAGAGCGCTACCAGTGCCACAACCGATGAGATCGGTGCGGTGGTCCGGTCGAACCGAACGACGACTGACCTTGACCCGCTTCGGGGGAACATCACCGTGTCCACGGAAGCGGGGCAAGGTCAGACCCCAACCAGCGAGAAGGGAACCGCGATCATGAAGCTGACGACCATCACGATGGTCACCGTCGACGGCGTGATGCAGGGACTCGGCGGGCCGGACGAGGACCGCAGGGGCGGATTCGAGCGCGGCGGATGGGTCGCGCCGCTGTTCGACGACGAGGGCGGGACGTTTCTGAACCAGGTCTACGAGCGCGCCGACGCGTTCCTGTTCGGCCGGCGGACCTACGAGATCTTTGCCGGCTCCTGGGGAGCATGGGCAGATCCGGGCGGCAACCCCATCTGGACGGCGTTGAACACGCGGCC
>NZ_DASYTH010000076.1:0-27898 GCF_036002505.1 Actinophytocola sp.
ACCAGCGACATCGGGCACAGCAGCAGCGTCGGCCCGGTGTCCGGGTTCTGGTGGCGTTGCAGGGTTTCCATGGCCAGCAGCTGGACGGTCTTGCCGAGGCCCATGTCGTCGGCCAGGCAACTGCCCAACCCGAGCGAGGACAGGAACACCAGCCAGGACAGGCCGCGCTGCTGATAGGGACGCAATGTCGCGGTGAAGCCGTCCGGCGGTTCGAGCGGCTCGAGCGACTGCGCCGCCGCCCCGCTGAGCAGATCGCCCAGCCAGCCGTCGGCTCGGACCGACGTGACCTCCAGCGGGAGGTCGAGATCGTCAGGGTGGCTGGCCGCCAGCGCGAGGATCTCCGCGGCGGTCTTGCGCCCCGCGGGCTCGCGCGTCAGGAACTCCAGCCCACGGCGCAACTGCTCCGGATCGACCGCCACCCACTGGCCGCGCAGCCGGATCAGCGGGGCCTTGGCCTCGGCGAGCGCGGCGATCTCGTCCTCGGTCAAGGTCTCGTCGCCGACCGCGAGCTGCCAGCGGAACTCCACCAACTGGTCGCGGCCGAACTTGCTCTTCTTGCTCACCACGCCGTCGACCGGCGTATGTGCCGACAGGGCGAGCCCGAGCCGGCGGCGCCGGTCCCACCAGGACGGCAGCAGCACCCCGAACCCGGCCTCGTCGAGCAGCGGGGCCACCGTCAGCAGGAACCGGTACGCGCCGTCGGTGTCCAGACACAGCTCGGACGGGCACGCCGTACGCAGGCCATCGGCGAGCTCGGGGTAGATCCGGCTGGCCCGGCCGAGCTCGGCCAGCAGCAACTCCTGCGGGCGGTCCAGCCACCGGCGCAGGCTGCCGTCCTCGCTCCACGCCTGCTCGGCCGGCACCAGCAGGCTCGGATCCTCGGTCGACTGCAGCAGGAACTCCAGCCACCACGGCGTGCCGGAGTCCGGCTCCTCCGTCTCGGCTTCGGTCAGCCGGAACGTCGCCCTGGCCGGGCCGATCCCGCCGGTGCCCACTTCCTCCCACGGCCGCAACAATTCGACCAGCGCGTCGAGCTCGCCGGCGTCCGCGTCGAACCGACCGTCGGGAACGGTCAGCGCGGTCAGCCAGGCCTCCGCGGCCGGCAGACACCTCGGGCGGCGGCCCCGCCGTGGCGGCAGCAGGTCGGCTCCCGGCGGCAGCGCGGTGCGCGTGGCCGCGTCAACCATGCCGCCCAGCGCCGACATCGCCAGCTCGTGGCCATCGTGATCGCCCAACCGCGCCCGGCACACCGGCGGCATCGCGGCCGTCAAGGAGTTCATCGCGATGATGTCCGGCCCCTGCAGCACGGGACGCCAGTGCGCCACTCCCCCGTGCTGGTCACGCCGCAGCGCCGGCAGCACCCGCCCACGCGCGGTGAGCTCGCGGGCGAAAGCTGCCAGGCTGGCGAAGTAGGCCAGGGACGCGCCGTACCGGACATCCTCGGCCGGCTCGTCGAGCGCGGCCAGTGCGGCCGCAGTGTCCATGCACACCACCGGAACCGCCCACGGCAGCAGGGTCGGGTCCGTCTGCCGTGGCTTACGCGGGGTGATCCGGACCAGCTCCGGCGAGTCCAGCGGCGCGGACCGCAGCGACGGCAGCAGCAACGTCGCCGTGCCGGGCTTGCCGGTGTGTATCCCGGCGATCACGTCGGCGGGCGCGGCGAACGGATGCGGCCGCGCCGAACGCACCGCCTGACTGGGGCTCTTCACCGTGCGATCGGAATCCTCCGCCCACAGGCACAGGCCGTTGCCAGCGGACCAGAAGCCGTGCAGGACCAGCATGCAGCTCCTCATTCCTGGGATACGAGGCAGCCAGGCTAACGAGCCGAACCGATCAGGTGACGGAGGCACGCCGCCCACTACGGCAAGTCGTCGAACTCGTCCTCGTAGCACCCGAACGGCGCGCCGCCAGACGTGTAGCCGACAACGAGCATCCGACGGTCGCCCACCCATACCCAGTCCGGTTCAGCGAACCGCTCGTCCTCGACATCCTCCGTGCGCCGTCGGTCTTGACGCGGAGTCGCGGGCGGCCGCTGACCCCACCGCTCCGCATCGGCGGGCAGCGGAAACCCGATGGCGGTGAGGTCCTCATACGCCGTGTAGCGGTCTACGCCGTACCACTTGGCATAGGCCTTCACGCCTCACCCGTGCACCGGACCGGATCCACGCCCGGGCGGACTCACGGCGGGCCTGCTTGCGCATCCGATGACGCCGCGGCTGCATCCGCCGATCCTAAGGGCTTGCAGGTCGCGCCTACGCGAACGCGTAACACAGCTACGCGAACGCGGAACACGGCTACGCGAACGCGGGACACGCCCGGGATCGGTCGTCACCGAGGATGCGGTGGTGGACGGGGAATCCGGGACGGCACCGGCGTCGAGGCTGAGGGTGTCGACTCCGATTCCGGTGATGTTGCGCTTGTCCAGTAGGAACTCGGCGGCGTCGGCGGTGAAGCCGGGAAAGTGGTACGTGCCGGAGGGGTCGGGGTTGGTGAACGCACCGGGAATGGTTACCCGGCGCTGCCAGCCGGAGTTCATGAGGACCATGGCCCTGTTCGGGATGCGGCCGTGGCGGGCCTCGTGCCGGCGTAGGTCGGACACCTCGACCGTGGCGTCGGGGTTTTGGTCGGCTCGCCGGGAAATGTCGATGATCTCGGCCGGGAGGAACATCAGCTCGGCGGGATCGATCGCGGTCACAGGGCGGCCGCCGGGAATGAAATGGCCCGGTGCGTCCAGGTGGGTGGCGGTGTGTTCCCAGAACGACCACTGCTGCGCGTAGAAACCGTCCCGGGGAATCGTGAAGATCGTGCTACGAGAAGGTGCCGGTGGGGCGCCGACAGGAAAGCGCGGCGAGAACGTGTGGGTCAGGTCCTGGAGGCGGCCGAGGCGGTTGGCCTTCTCGGCCGCGTGCGCCGCGGGCGTGGGCAGGAGGCCGATCAGGCCCGCGACCCCACCGGCGGCCAGGACGGCGCGGCGGTTGACCGGCCGCCGTTCCGCGTGGTGATCACATGCGGCTCTCACGTGTTCGGCCGTTCCTGGCAGGCACATGGCTGTCCGCTCCTCGCGTTCAGGTGGGGATGCTGGCGTTCGCGGCGGTGTTGATGACGGCGTCGGCATCGGGGCGGGTGAGCCAACCCTGGGTGACCAGGCGTTCGGTTTCGGCGATGAAGGGGCGGACGTAGGTGCCGTGGTCGGGGTAGACGGTCTTCAGGCGGGCGGGGTCGAAGGGGAGGCGGTGGCCCTGCAGGCTGCAGGTGGCGGCGGGAGTGCTGCTCGGGTAATACGTCGCTACGGGTACATCCAGCCATGGCGTCCGCACGCCGCCGGTGGCGTTGCCGTACTGGTCGGGGACGGTCCTGCCGGAGGGGTCGACCTGGATGCGGTCGGCGTGGGGTGGTGGGGTTCCGGCGCGGGCCCAGCGGTCGAGCAATACCTGGGCGGCGTTGAACAGGTAGTGCATGGGGAAGTCGGTGCTCAGGCCGGGATCGGTGCAGTTGTAGTAGTTGTAGGTGAAGCCGGCACGCGCCAGGTCCTCGAGAGAGGGGGCGAAGCTGGCGGTGTAGGAGTAGGCGTGGGCGGAGCCGGGGACCTCGTAGAGCCGGTAGCGGTCCGCGCGGGTGTCGGAGTCGGGGCGGCGGGAGTAGCCGGCGTCGGAGTAGAAGTCGGTTTCCGTCTGGACGCGGATCACCGGTTCGCCGGTCGGGCGGACGATGTTGCGGGGGTCGGCGGCCGGGATGGCGGCCGAGCACTTCCCCAGCGGGCGGGGGCCGCCGGCGGCCGCGCCGATGAGAAAGCCGTCGTAGACGCGGGCGCGCGGGTGGATCGCGTTGATGTAGCGGATCAGGTAGCCGCCGGACTGGGAGTAGCCGGTGGCGTAGACCTTGCGGACGTCCAGGCCACGCAACGGGTTGTCCCGGCCGTGCGCCTTCAGGGCGGCGCCGACCTGGGTGAAGATGTCCCAGATCAGGCCGCCCTCGGTAGCGGCCGTGGAGTTCAGCGCGGTGCCGGCGCAGCGCTGCTCCGGCGGGGCGGGGTCGGCCCAGGAAAGGGACGCGTAGCGCTGCGGGTCGAACTTCTTCAGTGCGTCCACCGTGGTCGGTGCGCTGGTGACGCCGACGAACGCATCTCCGTTGCGCAGGTACTGGTCGTGGGAGGTCAGCCACATGCGGTCGAGGTCCCAGCGGTTGGTCATGTTCATGATCTCGACCACGACCGTGCCGCTGAACGCCCGGCGGTCCGCGGGGCGACGCACGATGATGCGGTTCTCGTACGGGGCGCCGCTTCGGGTCACGATGACGTTGCCGGACGCGTCGTAGTCGTAGACGTTGGCCTTGCCGCGCAGGAAGAACTCCTCCTCGACGTAGCTGCGACCGGCGAGATCCACTGTGGACGTGTTGAACGGGTGCGAGGTGGCCGTGCTCGGGATCGGGCCGATCAGGTCAACCCTCGCACCGGAGTCCGGTGTTCCCGAGGTGGCCGCGCTGGTCGTGAGGCCGGTAACCACGGTGACGGCCGTCAGCGCGGCCACATAGCTGAGCCGGTTCATGGGATGTCCGCCCTTTCCGCCGCGTGGATGGTGGCGTCGGCGTCCGCAGGGACCAGGAACCCGTCGCGCAGGTTCTGCTCGGTGGACTGCCGGACCGCGTGGACGTAGCCGGCGTGCGTGGGGTAGAGCGTGCGCAATGTGGTGCCGTCGAACGGGATCCAGGTGCCGCCCTGCTGGCAGGCGCTGTCCCGGTCGGGGGTCAGGCCGCTGTTCCAGCCGGTGTTGCGTTCGGTGGGGGCGGCGACCGCGGCGAGCCGGATGCCACCCTGGATGATCTGGTAGGCGTCCCGGGTCGCGATCGCCGGTCGGGTGGTCGTGTCGGTGACCTCGATCTTCGGGCCGGCCGGTGGCTGGATCCCTTGTCTCACCCAGCGGACGATGTGGTCGAACATCGCGTCCAGGACGTATTCGTAGGGGACGTTGCTGCGGGCCGGGGCCACGCAGGGTGCGGTGGGGCCGGCGAGGAGGCCGGACACACCGGCGTCGCGCAGCCGGATCGCGTTGTTCACCAGGTAGGCGTGCCGGTCGGAGTGGGACGCGCCGGCGATCTCCCAGGAGACGAAGCGATCCGTGTCCGGCTGGCGGCGGGCGGCCTGGTTGCTCAGGACGTCGTACTCGCTGGACGTTTTGAATATCTTGGTGGTGAGGTCGGTGCGCAGCTGGACACCGCCATCGATGATCGCGATGGCGTCGTAGATCGGCGCGGCGGCGTGCGCCTCGTTGGCGTAGGTGGTCAACCGCGAGGCCGACTGCGACTGGCCGGTGGCGATCAGGGTCCGGACGTTGAGTCCCGGCAACGGGTTCGCACCCTGAGGATGCAGCAGGGCCTGCGCCGCCTGGCTGAACACCTCATAGGACAACGAGTCGTCGGTTACGGTGCCGCCGTCGGTCAGGTCGAGAGTGCCGTACCGGTTGGGGTTCCACGCTTTCAGGCCGCGTCCGGAGTGGACACCGGACTGCTGGGCGCTGACGCCGACCCAGACGTAGCCGGCCTCCAGCATGTGCCGCCACGACCGGCTCCAGATCACCTCGTAGTCGAAGGTGTTGGTGACGTTGTACCACTCGACGATGGCGGTGCCGTTGAACTTCCGGTGCGAGGCCGGGCGGCGCACCACGATGCGGGTCTTGTAGTGGTGGCCACTGGCGGTGCCCTCGATGAAGTACTCCTCCTCGACGTAGCCGAACGAGCGCAGATCCTGGTCGGTGGCGAAGAACGGGTAGTTGTGCGACGGGTCGCCGGGCCGCGCGGTGGCCGGGATCGGCCCGGCCACGGTCGGGCTGGGCACGCTCGTGGGCGCGACCGGAGCTCGTGCAACGGAAACCGGTTCGGTGGCGGTCGCCGGGCCGGCGAGGGTGCCGATGAGCAGTGTCGCGGACAGCAAAACGGTCGGGGTGCGCATCAGAAGACCTCGATCTTTCCAGTGGACCGGGGGCTGGATGGGTCGTTGAAGAAGTACTCGCCCTTGTCGTGGAAGGTGTGCTGGAACGAGGCGCCGGGCTGGAGGCGGATGTCGAACAGTCCCTCGAAGAACTGGGTCGCACCGCGGACACCCGCGTTGCCGGCATGGTTGGTGAACGTGACGGTGGTTCCGGCCGGGACGCGCAGGTGGGTCGGGCCCATCGCGTTCACGCCGGTGGACTCGGTGGCGCCGATCTGGCCGGTGGCCGGGTTGTAGGTCCGTCCAATCACGACGGTGTTACCCACCGTGCTGCCCTCGACCGGACTGCCCGAGACCGGCCGGCGGACGACCGGCGGCGTAGGCGTGGGCGCCGGGGCGACCGTGCCGCCGATCTTGAAAGCCCAGAGGAAGTCGCCGCGGGGAGCCGAGTCGCCGTAGGGGATGCCGGTGCCGCCGGCGTAGACGGCCAGGTACTGCTGACCGTCCACTTCGTACATGATGGGGCTGCTGCTGATCGCGGCACCGGTCTGGAACCGCCACAGCTCACGGCCGGTGCGGGCGTCCAGGCACAGCAGGTTGCCGTCGGGCTGGCCGATGAACAACAGATCGCTGGCCGTGGTGAGGATTCCGTTGCCGTGGGCCACCGAGTAGGGCAGGTGCTTCTTCCAGCGCACCAGGTTGGTGCTCGCGTCGACGGCGACGACGCCGCCGGTCTGGTACTCGCCAGGGGGCCGCAGGCCGTTGCTGGCCTCGGTCAGCGAGTGCGCCGCCGCGACATAGCCGAAACCGGTGTACACGAACCCGGTGCTGTGGCTGAACGACTGGTGCGCCCAGTCGGCGCCGCCGCCGTGCCCGGGGATGGACAGGACGGGGATGTCCCAGTGCGGGGCGTACAACGGCCCCCGCACGTAGTTGGGTACGGCCCGGTTCGGGTCGCCCGGGATCGCCGTGCCGAGCGGCTGGTCGACCACCATGGTCTCGGTCCACGAGCCCTGGCGCGGAAACGGCTGGGTGGGCCAGGTCTTCTGCCGGGGTTCCTGCGGGACCGGGCGTTCGTCGATGCCCAGCGGGGCCGAGCCGTCCGCCCGGTCGAGGATGTAGTACATGCCGCACTTGCTGCCGTACACCACGACCTTGCGCATCCGGCCATGGATCCGGACGTCGGCCAGCACCGGAGCCATGGTGTTGTCCATGTCCCAGATGCCGTGGTGGATCGACTGGAAGTGCCAGCGGTACTCCCCCGTCTCCAGGTCGATCGCGACGAGCGCGCTGGAGAACAGGTTCAGGCCGCCGCGCTGCGAACCGTCCTGAGAGGACTTACTGCCACGGGCGTTGCCGAACGCCCAGTACACCAGGCCGAGCTCCGGGTCGATGGCCGGGTGCAGCCACGGCGTCGCGCCGCCGGTCTGCCAGGACTGGCCCTCCCAGGTGTCGTTGCCGATCTCGCCGGGGCCGGGCGCGCCCCAGAAATGCCAGACCACCTCGCCGTTGCTGGCGTCGAGCGCGAGGGCGGCGCCGCGGTCACCGTCGTGCGTGCCGCAGTAGAGCCGGCCGTCGTGGTAGGTGACCGCGACCTTCTCCATGTTGCCGAAGCCGGTGATCTGCTTCTCCCACACGACCTGACCGGTTTCCTGGTCCAGCGCGATGATCCAGCTGCCGCGGCCGTGGGTGAACACCATGCCCTGCCCGACCCCCACGCCACGGCGGGTCAGCGTGCCGCGGGTCTGCCGGTAGACCCATTTCGTCACACCGGTCGCACCGTCCACGGCGAACACGTTGCCCAGTGCCGACTCGATGTAGAGCACGCCGTCCACCGCGACGGCCGTGCTCTGGTTGGTGCCTGTGGTCAGGCCGCCCTCGATCCGGTTGACCCAGGCCGCGCCCAGCCGGTGGACGTTTCCGTGGTGGACGCCGCCGAGCGCGGTGAAGTTCTGGTTGCCCAGATTTCCCCCCACCTTGGGGAAGTTGGCCCGGCCCGGAGTGTCGCAATGCGACAGTGTGGCGGCGTTCGCGGGAGCGGCCAGCCCGGGCGCCAGCGCGGCCCCCATCGCCGTCGCCGCGGTGCCCTTGAGCATGTCCCGTCGTTGGATCTTCGCCATGGTGCGTCACCTCTCAGCGGCAGAACGGGGATCTGCCCATGGCGGACTCGATTCCGCCGAGCAGCATCTTCTGGAAGTACTCCGCACCGGGGTACGAGCCGTCGGTGCTGAAGTCCTTGGCGTCGTGGCCGAGCGTGGTCACCCAGGCCCGGCCGCCGTCGTAGTACTGGCACCAGGCCACCGGGTGGAAGTCGCCGTGCCCGGGGTGTCCCTTGGTCTGCTTGGTGGCCATCGTGCTTTCGTCCACAGTGGCCAGGAACCGGACCTGGGTGGGGAACGGGACGAGGTTGTACCACTCGTCGGTGAACGTCCAGCGCGCCGGCAGCCCCTGAGTGGAAACGTCGCGCCGGTCCACGATCTGCACGGTGGCCTGCTGCAGCGGCCCGTGGTCGTAGAAGTTCGCGTTGCCGAGCAGGCCCTCGTACCACGGCCAGTTGTACTCGGTGCCGAACGCGTTGTGCACGCCGACGAACCCGCCACCACCCCGCAGGTATTGCCGCAGCGAGGTTTGCGCCGCGTCGTCGAGGGTGTCCCTCGACGTGCTGAAGAAGATCACCGCGTTGTAGTTGAACAACCTCGCCGGGGTGGCGAGCTGGGTGACGTCCTCGGTCCAGTCCACCGCGAAGCCGTGCTGCTGTCCCATCGCGACGATCGCGTTCTGCACCACGTTCGCCGGTGCCAGCACCGGGTCGAGGCCGGCGGGCAGCGCCGGGCCGAGGTCGGCGTGCCGCGGGCCCGCGGTGCGGGTGTAGAGCAGGACCTTGTATCCGTTGGCCGGATCGAAGTTGTGCCAGTCGTGGTAGCACTTCGGGTCGGTGCCGCGGCAGACGCCGTAGTCGGGATCGCCGAGGTTCTGCGCACCGGTGTCATGTCTCCGGTCGTTGTCGGGGTTTCCAGCGGACGCCCCGCCGGCCACCAGCAGCCCGCCGAGCGTCATGGCGAGCCCGATGACGGCCGCGCTGCCCACCGCGGCCAGGATCGACTTTCGGTTTGCCTGCATGTGTCCGCCTTTCCTCGCTCCGATGAGAGGTCCACTAGACGGACCAAGTGAACCGCGTGACGGACGAACGATAGGACGAGACTCGACACGGACGCAATACGTCACCCGCACTGAGGCTTTTCCCATCCTCGTGTGTTCGGGTTGCGGGGAGGGATGGCGTCGCCGGGGGCGCGTGGCTCGCCGGGGTAGTCGGGGATGGGTCGGCCAGGCGCCGGCTTCCGGGGGTGGAGGGGCCGTTTGCTATCGGGAAACAGGGGTCAAGATCACCGTTTTGGGACACTGACGCTCATATATGGGCTGGAAGTTCCCAAAACAGCGATCATGAAGCCGCCCGCAACCCCGCCAACTGGCCGGGTGCCGGTGGGTCGATGCGCATCAAAAGTCCCACTGGTGCCGTCAGCGGGCGGTCACGTACTCCAGGACCAGGTCGCCGAGCATGGTGCGGTAGTGCTTGCGGCGCTTGGGGTCGAGCATGTCGCGCTGGAAGATGGCGTGCCAGGTGTGCCGGTTGGCGGTGCGGAAGACGCAGAACGCGCTGATCATCATGTGGACGTCGAGCGGGTCGATGCCGGCTCGGAACCGGCCGTCCGCCCGGCCCCTCGCCAGGATCCGGGTCAGCACCTCGAGCGCCGGGTTGGCCAGCCCGGACAGGGCCGCCGAGCGGGCGATGTGCTCGGCGCGGTGGATGTTCTCGATGGTGACCAGCCGGATGAAGTCCGGGTGCGCCTCGTGGTGGTCGAAGGTCAGCTCGGCCAGCTTCCGCATCGCCTCGGCCGGATCGAGGTGCTCCACGTCCAGCGTCTGCTCCAGGGCACGGATTCCGGCGTACGCCTGCTCCAGCACCGCGATGTAGAGCTTCTCCTTGTTGCCGAAGTAGTAGTAGAGCATCCGCTTGGTGGTGCTGGTCTTCGCGGCGATCTCGTCCACCCGCGCGCCGTCGTACCCCTTGTCGGCGAACTCGCGGGTGGCGACCGCGAGGATCTCCGCACGTGTCCGCTCAGCGTCCCGCGTGAGAGCGGATGACTCGGCTACCACGCGCCCACTCTAGCCAGGGCTCTTCCCTGATCGGCCGGCGCGGCGTATAAGTAACTAACTGGTACGTTCATTGACAGGAGGCCCGTGGACGGCTACCTCGTGGGCCTGATCGGCCGGGGCATCGGCACCTCACTGAGCCCCGCGCTGCACGAGCGCGAGGCCGGCGAGCACGGCCTGCGCTACCGGTACCGCCTGCTGGACCTCGACCGGATCGGCCGGCCGGCCGGGGACGTCCTGGCCGCGGCCCGGCTGGCCGGGTACGACGGGCTCAACATCACGCACCCGGTCAAACAGTCGGTGCTCGAGCACCTCGACGAGCTCTCCCCCGACGCCGCGGCCCTCGGCGCGGTGAACACCGTGGTGTTCCGCGCCGGCAGGGCGGTCGGTCACAACACCGACCTGCCCGGTTTCGCCCGCGGTTTCAGCACCGGCCTGCCGGACGCCGCCCTGGACCAGGTGGTGCTGCTCGGCGCCGGGGGTGCCGGTGCCGCCGTGGCCCATGCCCTGCTGTCCCTCGGCGCCGGCACGATCAGGATCTTCGACACCGAACCCCGCCGGGGCACGGCACTGGCCGCCTCGCTCTCTGTCCACTTCGGACCGGACCGGGCGGTCGCCGGGCAGCTCAACCACGGCGGCACCGCCCTGGCGGACGCGCTGCGGGAGGCCGACGGGCTGGCCCACGCCACGCCGACCGGGATGGACGGGCACCCCGGCCTGCCGGTGCCGGCCGCGGCGCTCCGGCCCGGGCTCTGGGTCGCCGACATCGTCTACCGGCCGCTGGAGACCGAGCTGATCCGCGCCGCCCGGGCCCGCGGCTGCCGGGTCCTCGACGGCGGCCGGATGGTCGTCCACCAGGCCGCCGGCGCGTTCCGGCTGTTCACCGGCGCCGAGCCCGACACCGACCGGATGCTGCGCCACTTCGACGCACTCGTCAGCCAGGGAGCGGAGCTTGCGGAGCGAACAAATCAAACACTGCCCCGGCGCTGAGGAACGAGGCGGCGGGTCCGCCATCACCGAGCTTGCGAGGTGATGGAGAAAGGCGGAAACCCGTGCACACCGCTGAGCGCCTGAGCATCGCGACCGTCTGCCTGTCCGGCACCCTGGAGGACAAGCTCACCGCCGCGGCCGCCGCCGGCTTCCACGGCGTCGAGATCTTCGAGGACGACCTCCTCGCCTCGCCGTGGTCACCCGCGCAGATCCGCCGCAGCTGCGCCGAGCTGGGCCTCTCGATCGACCTCTACCAACCGTTCCGCGACTTCGAGGCCGTCCCGCCGGACCTGCTCGAGGCCAACCTCCGCCGAGCCGAGCGGAAGTTCGACGTGCTCGAGCAACTCGGCGCGGGCACCATGCTGGTCTGCTCCACCGTGTCCCCGGACGCCGTGGACGACGACGACCTCGCCGCCGAGCAACTGCACACGCTGGCCGACCGCGCGGCCCGGCGCGGGCTGCGGATCGCCTACGAAGCCCTTGCCTGGGGCCGGTTCGTCAACACCTACCAGCACGCCTGGCGGATCGTCCGGCACGCCGGCCATCCCGCGCTCGGCCTGTGCCTGGACAGCTTCCACGTGCTGTCCCGCGGCAGCGACCTCACCGCCATCCGGACCATCCCCGGTGCCAAGGTGTTCCACCTGCAACTGGCCGACGCGCCGCGGTTGTCCATGGACGTGCTGGAATGGAGCCGGCACCACCGGCTCTTCCCCGGCCAGGGCTCGTTCGACCTCACCACGTTCGCCGGCCAGGTGCTGGCCACCGGGTACGGCGGGCCGCTGTCTCTCGAGGTGTTCAACGACGTCTTCCGCCAGGCCGACCCCCGCCGCGCCGCCGTCGACGCCATGCGCTCGCTGCTCGCTCTCCAGGAAACGCTCGGGCGCACCGGCGACCTACCGCCGGCGCCAAACCTCGGCGGCTTCGTGTTCACCGAGCTCGCCGTGGACGAGGTCTCCGGCCCGGCGGTGGCCGGCACGCTGACCGCGCTCGGCTTCACCCACACCGGGCAGCACCGTTCCAAGCCGGTGCAGCTGTGGCAGCAGGGCGGCATCCACATCCTGCTCAACCGCACCCCGCAACCGACCGCGGCCGCGCGCGGTGCGGCCGCGGTCACCGCGCTGGCGGTGGACAGCGCCGACCCGGCCGCCTCGGCGCACCGGGCGGAGCGGCTGCTCGCCCCGATTCTCCCTCGCGCCCGCGGGGCCGAGGAAGCGGACCTGCACTCGGTGGCCGCCCCGGACGGAACCGCCATCTTCTTCTGCCGCAACGACAACTGGCTCAGCGACTTCACCCGGATCGCCGCGCCCGGTCGCGGCCCGCTGACCGGAACCGACCATGTCTCGCTGACCGAACCATTCGACGACTTCGACCACGCCGCGCTGTTCTACCGCACGGTGCTCGGCCTGGACCCCGAGCCGCCGGTCGAGCTCACCGCCCCGTTCGGCCTGATCCGCAGCCGGGGCGCGAGCGATCCGGACCGGCACGTCCGGATCACCATGAACGCGGCGCTGCTTCGCCGGGGAGACTGGGCACCCGGGGTCCCCAACCCCCAGCACATCGCGTTCCGCACCGGTGACGCGATCGCCGCGGCGAAGGCCATGCGCGCCCGGGGTGCTCCCCTGCTCGACATCCCCGGCAACTACTACGACGACCTCGACGCCCGGCTGGCGATACCACCGGAGCTGCTCGCGGCCCTGCGGGATAACTCGGTTCTCTACGATCGCGACGAGCACGGCGAATACCTCCATTTCTACACCGAGATATTCGGATCGCGCGTCTTCTTCGAAATCGTGCAACGCATCGGCGGATATTCCGGCTACGGCTCCGCGGTCAGCGCGCCGGTGCGCATGGCCGCCCACCGGCAACGCCGGCTGATCAAGTTCGGCGACCATTCGTCGCGGACCACCCGGCATGACTACTCGCTGGCCCACCTGACCGCCCTGCACCTCGAGCCTCCCGAACTGGTGGACGCCGCCGCCCGCGCCGGCTACCGCTACGTGGGCCTGCGCCTGACCCGGGTCACCCCCGACGAACCCCACTATCCACTTGCGACCGATCCGGCGCTGATGCGGGCGACCAGGAACCGCCTCGCCGCCACCGGGCTCCAGGTCCTGGACATCGAGCTCGCCCGGATCGGACCGCACGACGACCCGCGGGACCTCCTACCCGTCCTCGAAGCCGGAGCCGAGCTGGGCGCCCGCCACGTCGTCACCCAGCTCCCCGACCCCGACCTCGACCGCAAGACCGAGCACTTCGCGCAGCTGTGCGACCTCGCGCACCCCCTCGGCCTCACCATCGACCTGGAGTTCCCCTCCTGGACCGAAACCCCCGACCTCACCGAGGCCACCCGTATCCTCACCGCGGCCGACCGGCCCAACGCCGGCATCCTGATCGACCTGCTGCACTTCGCCCGCTCCGGCTCCAGCGTGGCCGACCTCCGCCGCCTGCCGCCCGCGTGGTTCCACTACGCCCACGTCTGCGACGCCCCCGCCGAGATCCCCACCACCACCGACGGGCTCATCCACACCGCCCGGTGCGAGCGGCTGTTCCCCGGGGAGGGCGGCATCGACACCCGCGGCATCCTCGCCGCCCTCCCCCCTGACATTCCCTACACCCTGGAGATCCCGCACACCGCCCGCACCGCCGAGCTGGGCGCGATGGCGTACATCCAGCTCGCGCTCACCGCCACCCGGCGGCATCTCGACGTGCCGCAGGCAGTCCCGGTCCACCTCGCACGAACCTGAGGCGTCCGGCCACCCGCCGCGGGTGCATGCTGAGTGCGGGAAGAAACGCGGATGGGAGTGCGGTGGCTGGGCGTGGCGCCGTCCATGGTGGGCGGTTCATCGGGTTGGTCACCTGGGCGACCCGGCTCGCCGGGGTGCTCGCGGTGCTGGCGGTCGTGCTGCCGCCCGAACGGCGGCGGCTGCGGCCCTCGCTGGCGCACTGGCTCGGCCTGCCCTACCAGGCCACCATCGCCGCGCTGGTGATCACCGCGGTGGCCGGCGCCGGGCTGCTGTGCCTGGCCACCGGGCTGCGCCGGCGCAAACGCCGCGCCTGGCAGCTGGCGGTCGCCGGGGCGGTGGCCATCGCCGTGCTGCAACTGGTGTTTCGGCACGCCCACCCGCTGGCGCTGACCGCGACCGGGCTGGCCGTTCTCCTGGTGTCCTACCGCAACGAGTTCACCGCGCTGCCCGACCCCGCCGCGGGCCGGTGGCGCGCCCTGCGGGTCTTCCTGCAGTTCGGCCTCACCGGAGTGGTGATCAACGTCCTGGTGCTCACCGCGGCGGGCCACCACCTCACCGGGCACCCCTCGCTGCGCGACCGGCTCGAGCACGCCGCGCTCGCCCTCGTCGGGGTGTCCGGACCGGTCGGGTTCCGCACACCCACCCTGGACGACCTCACCGCCGGCCTCGGGCTGGCCTTCGGCCTCACCGCCGTGCTGCTGTCCGGGTACTTCCTGCTGCGCTGCGCCGAACCCCGCCCCGCCACCACCCAGCGCGAGCAGGAACTGCTGCGCGGCCTGCTCGACCGCCACGGCCACCGCGACTCGCTGGCCTACTTCGCGCTGCGCCCGGACAAGTCCGTGGTGTTCTCCCCCACCGGCAAAGCCGCGGTCGGCTACCGGGTGCTCGCCGGCGTCGCGCTGTCCTCCGGCGACCCGCTCGGCGACCCCGAGGCCTGGCCCGGCGCCATCAGCGCCTTCCTCGCCACGTGCGCCCGGTACGGCTGGGTGCCCGCCGTCCTCGGCTGCTCGGCCCAGGGCGCCACCGCCTGGTGCCGCCACCGGTTGCACGCCCTGGAACTCGGCGACGAGGCCGTCCTCGACGCCGGCACGTTCACCCTCGACGGGCGGGCCATGCGCGGCGTGCGGCAGATGGCCGCCCGCGCCCACCGCGCCGGCCACCGGGTCCGGGTGCACCGCACCCTGGAACCCGACCTGCGGCGGCACCTGTCCGTGCTCGCCGCACGGTGGCGCGGCAGCCAGCCCGAACGCGGGTTCTCCATGGCGCTGGGCCGCATCGCCGGCGCCGGCGACCCGGGCTGCGTCGTGGTCACCGCCGAACGCGACGGCCAACTCCGCGGCCTGCTGCAGTTCGTGCCCTGGGGCCGGGACGGCCTGTCCCTGGACGTGATGCGCCGCGAGCGGGACAGCACCGGCACCGGCCTCAACGAGCTCATGATCACCGAGCTGCTGGCCGCCTGCCCCGCCCTCGGCGTGCGCCGGGTGTCGCTGAACTTCGCCGTGTTCCGGGCCGCGCTGCACCGCGGCGAGCAGCTCGGCGCCGGCCCCATCGCCCGGCTCTGGGCCCGCGCCCTGCGGCTCGGGTCCCGCTGGTGGCAGGTCGAGAGCCTCTACCGCTTCAACGACAAGTTTCGTCCACAATGGACACCAAGGTTCATCGTCTTCCCGGCCGGCCGCGACCTTCCCCGCATCGCCCTGGCCGCCCTGGAAGCCGAAGGGTTCGGCGGCCGGCCCCCGGCGCTGATGCACACCCTGCGCCCCACCCCGCCCCGGTCGCCGGCGCCCACACCGTGACCCGGTGTGGGTGCCGGCGTTGGGTGGCTCAGGCG
This sequence comes from Actinophytocola sp., assembly GCF_036002505.1. Lineage (GTDB taxonomy): Bacteria > Actinomycetota > Actinomycetes > Mycobacteriales > Pseudonocardiaceae > DASYTH01. The sequence goes on from NZ_DASYTH010000076.1 coordinate 15,638, forward strand.
ACGCCGCCGCCCGGTGCCCGCGGCAACAGGCCGTTGACGCAGACGGCAAGGTCGGCGCGGCCGGCGATGTTGGGGTGCGGCCAGCCCGGAACGTTGACGTTGTTGGGAATGCCCGCCGACGTCAGTTGCATTTGGACGTTCTGCGGTCCGATGGCCCACATCCGGCCGCAGCCCGCGCTGATCCGGGTGGCGTTGCCGCCGAGCAGCGCCCACTGGATCTGCGCGACGGCGACGCCGAGCGTGATCCACCCGTTCAGCATGTCGGTCGACCGCTGCGCCACCGCGAAGCAGTTCCGTGGGATGTAGGGGTCGTTGCCCCACCGGTAGTAGAGCAGCTGCCGGACCTGCGCCCCCGGGTCGGCGGCGATCAGGCCGAGCGCGATCTGCGCGACCCCGGCCGTGATGGCGCCGGCCTGCGCCGCCCCGTCCCAGGCGGCCGGGATCGCTCCCGCCGGTGCCCCCGGCGTCGCGTTGCCGGCCGGGTTGCCGAGCACGTAATCCGTGCAGGCCTGCACGTTGGCGACGGCCCAGGCCGGTGCGCCGCCGAAACCGATCACCTGGCGGGTGACCAGGTCCCCCGCCACGGTGACCCAGTTCGTGTTGTTGATCCCGGCGGTGGCGACGGCGACGTTGGCGGCACCGGCGCGGCTGAGGTTGTTCTGCAGCACCGCGATCGCGTCGGCGATCTGGGGCCGGGCCTGCTGCGAGACACCCCCGCACCCGTTCGTGTACGGCTTGGCCGTGAGCACGTCGGTGGTCTTGGCGCCACTGTGGGCGAAGTTGAAGTAGCGGGCCACCGGCACCCCGAGCAGGGCGCGGAGGTCCTCGGCCCAGCTCGTCGCCGGGTCGTCGCAGGTGGTCTTCCAGGCGATGCTGCCGTCCGGCTGGCGCACCGGCCGCGACTCGTGGCCCGAGGTGACCGAGTCACCCACCGCCACCAGCAGTGGCGGCAACGGCTGCGGAGGCGGCATCGTCGGCGGTGTCGTCGACGACGGCGGCAGCGTGGTCGGCGGGGTCATGGTCGGCGGAGTGGCCGAACTGGGCGGTGGCTCCGAGATCTCCGTGATCGACGTGATCGTGGTCGGCTCCGAAATGATCGTCGTGGGATCCGGGGAGGAGGTCGGCACCGGCTCCCCGGTGCCGAGGTCGACGATCAGGTCTATCCAGGACCGGCATTCCGGCGTCGCGCTCTCATAGGACTCCGCCCCGGCGCACTCACCGGTGACGAACAGTTCCAGCAGCGCGGGCAAACCACCGGGATAGCGCTCGGCCACGGCGACAATCCCCGCGGCCGTCTCCTCGACGGTCGGCACGCGCGACGGGCTCGCCGAGGCCGCCGCGCCGTAACCGGACACCTGCGTCACCAGGGCCGCGACCAGGGCGGCGCCACCTGCCCCAGCGGTTATCGCCAGGTATTGGGAACGTCTGCGGGCACGGAAAAGGGAAAATCGACGCACGCTCAACTCCTCATCAATAAAACGAGAATCGGCTGAACCGCGCCGCATGTGCTGCCGCATCCCCTTCCACGGCCCACCCACCGTACCGACCGGCACGGCCCCGACAAAATCGCCCAGTCAGCCCAACTGTTCGGCGTGTTGGTCTCTGACGTTGCCATGTTGGCCGGTGGCATCGCTGTATTGGCTTGTGGCGTCGCCGTTTTGGCCGAGTGCGCGCCCGGGGCGCCGTCCGCTGTGTCCGGCGTACTCGTCACCAGCCAACACACCTACGCCAGAAGCCAACACAACAACGTGGCGCGCCGGCACTGGTGCAGAGCCGCAACGCCGCCCGGATCTTCGGCGCCGACCGGATCGCCTCCCACGCCAGCGTCGCCGCCGGCGAGCTGGTGCTGGTGGATCGCAACTGCCACAAGGCGATCTACCACGGGCTCACGCTCACCGGCAGCCGCCCGGTCTACCTGGTGTCCACGCGACGGCTACGGGCTGATGGGCCCGATCCCGCCGGCCGCGGTGGCCCGCGACGCCGTCACCGAGACGCGGTCCGGGTCACCGAGCTGCTCGGCGCTTCGGTGCCGCGGCTGCATCTGGACGAGGCACGGTTCGCCTACGCCAGGGAGTTTCACGCCGGCATCTGAGCGTGAAACTCCCAAGACGGCGATCTGGTCCACGCATTGGTAACACCGGCGACCCGCGCGGCGAATTTGGTACGGTTGGGCGCGACCGAGGGGCGCTGCAACGGGCTTGGCCCGCCACGCTCGGTCGGGTTTCGTGGTTACAGCAAGGGCGCCTCCTGAGCGAGAGGTACTTCGCATGAATCGCCCTCAGGAGCGCCGCACCGAACTGCGCCAGCTCGTGGACGAGCGGATTGTGGTGCTCGACGGTGCGTGGGGAACCACGATGCAGGGCTTTGGTTTGCGGCCCGCCGACTATCGCGGGGACCGGCTGGAGAATCACCCGCGCGACGTGACGGGCGACCCGGATCTGCTCAACCTGACCCGGCCGGATGTCGTCCTCGACGTGCACCGGCGGTTTCTCGCCGCCGGCGCGGACATCACCACGACGAACACCTTTACCGCCACCAGCATCGGGCAGGCCGATTATGGCCTGGAATCGCTGGTGCCGGAGATGAACCTGCGCGGCGCGGAGCTGGCGCGGCAGGCGGCCGACGAGGCCGGCGGGCGGTTCGTCGCCGGGTCGGTCGGGCCGCTCAACGTCACGCTGTCGCTGTCGCCGAAGGTGGAGGATCCGGCGTACCGGGCGGTGTCCTACGACGCGGTGCGCGCGGCCTACCAGGAGCAGATCCGGGCGCTGGCCGAGGGCGGGGTCGACCTGCTGCTGATCGAGACGATCTTCGACACGCTCAACGCCAAGGCCGCGATCACCGCCGCCCGGGAGGTCGCCCCGGACCTGCCGCTGTGGATCTCGCTGACCGTCGTCGACCGGAGCGGGCGGACGCTGTCCGGGCAGACCGTCGAGGCGTTCCTGAACTCCGTCGAGCACGCCGACCCGCTGGTGGTGGGCGTGAACTGCGCGTTGGGCGCGGCGGAGATCCGGCCGTACGTCGCCGAGTTGTCGCGGTTGGCCGGCACGTACGTGGCCTGCCACCCGAACGCGGGCCTGCCCAACGCGTTCGGCGGCTACGACCAGAGCCCGGAGGAGACCGGGCGGCTGCTCGGTGAGTTCGCCGCCGCCGGGATGGTCAACATCGTGGGCGGGTGCTGCGGGACGACGCCGGAGCACATCGAGCGGATCGCGGCGGCGGTGGCGAAGGCGGCCCCCCGCGAGGTGTCGCCGCGGCCGGCGGCCACCCGGTTCAGCGGCCTCGAGCCGTTCGAGATCGGCCCGGACACCGGGTTCGTCATGATCGGCGAGCGCACCAACGTGACCGGATCGGCGCGGTTCCGCCGGCTGATCGAGGCGAAGGATTACCACACCGCATTGGATGTGGCGCTGGAGCAGGTGCGCGGCGGCGCCAACCTGCTCGACGTGAACATGGACGCCGACCTGCTCGACAGCGAGCAGGAGATGACCACGTTCCTCAACCTGGTCGCGACCGAGCCCGAGGTCGCCCGGATCCCGATCATGATCGACAGCTCGCGCTGGAGCGTGCTGGAGGCGGGGCTGAAGTGCGTGCAGGGCAAGGGAATCGTCAACTCGATCAGCCTCAAGGAAGGCGAGGAGCCGTTCCTGCGGCAGGCGCGGCGGGTGCGGGACTTCGGCGCCGGCGTGGTCGTGATGGCCTTCGACGAGCGGGGGCAGGCCGACACCGCGGACCGGAAGGTCGAGATCTGCGCGCGGGCCTACGACCTGCTGGTCGAGCGGGCCGGCTTTCCGGCCGAGGACATCATTTTCGATCCGAACGTGCTCGCGGTGGCCACCGGCATCGCCGAGCACAACGGCTACGCCAAGGCGTTCCTGGACGCGATCCCGCGGATCAAGCGCCGCTGCCCGGGCGTCCGGGTCAGCGGCGGCATCTCGAACCTGTCGTTCTCCTTCCGCGGCAACAATGTGGTGCGCGAGGCGATCCACTCGGCGTTCCTGCTCCACGCCGTGCGCGCCGGGCTCGACCTGGGCATCGTGAACGCCGGCCAGCTCGTCGTCTACCAGGACATCCCCGCCGACCTGCTCGAGCTGGTCGAGGACGTGCTCTTCGACCGGCGGGAGGACGCCACCGACCGGCTGGTCGCGTTCGCCGAGACGGTCAGCGGGTCGGGCACCCGGCGCACGGTCGACCTGTCCTGGCGGGAGGCACCGGTGGCGCAGCGGCTCTCGCACGCCCTGGTGCACGGGCTCGTCGACTTCATCGAGGCCGACACCGAGGAGGCCCGGCGCGGCGCCGCCCGGCCGCTCGACGTGATCGAGGGTCCGCTGATGGACGGCATGAAGATCGTCGGCGACCTGTTCGGCTCCGGGAAGATGTTCCTGCCGCAGGTGGTCAAGAGCGCCCGGGTGATGAAGCGCGCGGTGGCCTACCTCGAGCCCTACCTGGAGGCCGAGAAGACCCCGGCGGACATCCGGCGCGGCAACGGCAGGGTGGTGCTCGCGACGGTCAAGGGCGACGTGCACGACATCGGCAAGAACATCGTCGGCGTCGTGCTCAGCTGCAACAACTACGAGATCATCGACCTCGGCGTGATGGTGCCCACGGCGGACATCCTGGACACCGCGGTGACCGAGGGCGCCGACGCGGTCGGCCTGTCCGGGCTGATCACCCCGTCCCTCGACGAGATGGTCAACGTCGCCACCGAGATGCAGCGCCGGGGCCTCAAGCTGCCGCTGCTGATCGGCGGCGCCACGACGTCGCGCCAGCACACCGCGGTCCGGATCGCCCCCGCCTACGACGGCACGACCTGCCACGTCCTCGACGCCTCCCGGGTCACCGGCGTGCTGTCCGGCCTGCTGGACGAGAACCGCGCCGCGGACCTCGCCGAGACCAACCGCGTGGAGCAGCAGCGGCTGCGCGAGGAGCACGAGTCCAAGCGCCGCCTGCCACCGCTGACCCTCGAGCAGGCCCGGGCCAACCGCGAGCGGGTCGCCCACGACGACCCGCCCGTCCCCGCCTTCACCGGCGTCCGCCTGATCTCCCCGGACCCCGCGGAGTTGCGCGAGCTGATCGACTGGCAGTTCTTCTTCCTCGCCTGGGAGCTCAAGGGAAAGTACCCGGCGATCCTCGACCAGCCGGTGGCCCGCGAGCTCTTCGACGACGCCACCGCCCTGCTCGACCAGGTGATCACCGCCGGCACCCTGCGCGCCACCGGCACCTACGGCTTCTGGCCCGCCCACTCCGACGGCGACGACATCGTGCTCTCCTCGGGGCCGCGCTTTCCCATGCTGCGCCAGCAAACCGCCAAACCGGCCGGCCGCCCCAACCGCTGCCTCGCCGACTACGTCGCCCCGGCCGGCGACCATATCGGCGCCTTCGCGGTAGCCGTCCACGGCGCCGACACCCTGGCCGCCGAGTTCGAGCGCGCGCACGACGACTACCGGGCCATCATGATCAAGGCCCTGGCCGACCGCCTGGCCGAGGCGTTCGCCGAGTGGGTCCACCTCCGCGCCCGCCGCGAGTGGTACGAACCCGACGCCGCACCGTCCTTTGAGGACCTCCACGCCGAGCGCTTCCGCGGCATCCGCCCCGCCTTCGGCTACCCCGCCTGCCCCGACCACAGCCTCAAACGCGACCTGTTCACCCTGCTCGACGCCGCCGACGCCGGCCTGGCCCTGACCGAGTCGTTCGCCATGACCCCGGCCGCCAGCGTGAGCGGGCTGCTCCTCGCCCACCCCTCGGCCCGCTACTTCACCGTCGGCCGCATCGCCGCGGACCAGGTCGCCGACTACGCCCGCCGCCAAGGCGTCGACACCGAGCTCGTCGAGCGCCGGCTCCGCCCGAACCTCGGTTACGAACCGCGGGCCTGAGGTGCGGCCCCGAGCCCGAGCACCAGCCACCACACGCCGTCCGCGGACACCGGCGTCCCGCCCGGACCGACGATCGTTCCGGCGATCGCCACGCCCAGAGCCGTACCGGTCTGGCGGCGATCACCAGCACATCAGCTGCGATCCCTACTGGACCTACAACTTTTCACCCGGGTCGCCCTACCGCCGCAAGCGACCTCGCCGCGCAAAACGTCCCGCCCGAAGCCAACCGGCAGGGGAGCTCGTCCCAGCACTGACCAACAGGGTCGTTGGGCCGTAGTGGCGCGATTGCCGGCACGCCATGCTTGTGCCTGTGTCCGGCGATATTCCGGGACGTAATCGGCCCCGCATGCTCGGCCTGCTCGCCGCAGCCCTTGCCGGAGCCATCGCACTGATCTGGCTTGCCGCGCCACCGGCGTCCTCCGACCGGCCGAACTGCCCCCATCCCGGCTCCACGTGCCCGCCCCAACCCAAACACACCTCCACGCATCAGCCACCGTGCCCGCCCGTTCCCCCGCACGTGACCTTGCCGACCCGGCCACCACACGGGTGGTGCCCGGCACCGCCGAACCCACCCGCGCCCACCCCACCCGCACCCGCGCCGGCCGCGCTCCCCTTGCCGCCTGCCGAGCCATCCCGGCCACCCGTACTCATCCGGACACCACCGGCGACCACACAATCGCCCCCACCAACGACGATCACCACCCCGGCCCCACCAACCACCACCCCGCCACGCCGCCAGGTCACGAGCTCACCAGCACCCGCAGCGGCCCCGCTACGACACACCAAGGAGAAACGCGGCTGGTCACTCACCGCGCTGCTCGTCGTCATCGCCGCGGGCGCGGCCGCTGCCCGCGCGGCCCGGCGCCGTTGACGTGACGTGCGGAGCCGCCAATTGGCCAATCCTTGCCTACCCACGGTCTAATTTCGATCGTATCGTTACTCCATCGGAGTGATGACCATTGATCGCAACGAGTGGAACTGGTCCTCGTGTGGCCGTTAGGGTCTTCGGACTCTTGTAGTGCGATTGGCCCCGGTGTTTCGCTGACATCGCGAATTGATGACAATTCAGCCGGCTTGTCCGACCCAGTTTCACACCTCGAGGTGTGCGGTTCTCGTGCGAGGGAATGTCATGTGCCGACTGTTCGGGATGACCACCGGAGGGCCGCGGGTTCAGGCTTCGTTCTGGCTGCTCGACTCGTTGACGAACTTCAGTGGGTTGTCCCGGGAGCAGCCGGACGGGTGCGGGCTGGGCTGGTTCTCGATGGGCGACGAGCCGGTACGGGACCGGGCGCCGATAGCCGCATTCCAGAACGACGACTTCGCGCACGAGGCCCGGCAGATCATCTCGCACACGTTCCTGAGCCACATCCGGTATGCCACCACCGGTGTGATTGACGTGCACAACTGCCATCCCTTCGATATCAGTGACCGGTTGTTCGCGCACAACGGCCTGGTCCAGGGTCTCGAGGTCATCGACTCGTGGCTGACGGACGTCGACCGGGCCCCCATCGAGGGCAAGACCGACTCGGAGCTGGTCTTCGCGTTCATCACGGCCGAGATCAAGCGGTTCGGGGACACCACCCGGGGGTTGGTGTCAGCCGTGCAGAGAATGGGCGCGGAAATTCCGATCTTTTCGCTCAACCTGCTGCTGGCCGAGCCACGCCGGCTGTGGGCGTTGCGTTATCCCGACACCAGGGAACTGTGGGTGCTCACCCCGGCCGGAGGTGGATTCGGTCAGCACCGGCGTCTGGACTCGGAGTCGGCGCACCTCCAGATCGACACCATGAGCAAGCGAATCCCCGCTCATGTGGTGTCCAGCCAGCCGCTGGACGACGACCCGGACTGGCGGCTGCTGGCCCCCGGCGAGCTGCTGGTCATCGACGGCCTCGATGCCCATTCGCTGTTTCCGTTCGACGAACCGGCCCACCGGCTGCGGTATGAGGACCTGGTCGGAACCGCCGCTCTGGCGATGCACCCCGTGAGCTCACCGAGCTGATCACCCCATTCCGAGGAGTGTCCATGACGCGCACCCTGCCCATCAGCGACCAGGACTTCGAGCTCCAGCGCACCGCATACACTGACGAGGACCGCCATGCCATTCTGGACAGGCTGGCCGACCATCTCGACGAGAAGGCCAGCAAGTTCCTCGGCTACCAGGTCAACCAGGCGGTGACGGGCACGGACATCCTGAGCCGGTTCCTGCCCATGCACCTGAACAACGCGGGCGATCCCTTCGTCGACAGCAACGTCGGAACACATACCCGCTGGCTCGAACGTGCCGTCCTCGACTACTACGCACGGCTGTGGCACGCCCGGATCCCCGAGGACCGCGCCGATCCGGAACCGGACGACTACTGGGGATACGTCCTGTCCATGGGCAGCACGGAGGGAAACCTCTACGCACTGTGGAACGCCCGCGACTACCTCGACGGCAACGCCCTCGTCAGCGACCAGGAATCAGGCAACCGGACCACCTACGTCAAGGCGGTCCATCCGGCGGACGATCCCGACGCCTACACGCCGGTCGCCTTCTTCTCCGAGGACACCCACTACTCGCACATCAAGGGCATGCGGGTGCTCGACATACCGACGTTCTTCGACCTGGGCGCGGACCGCTACCCGGGACAGTGCCCGCTGCCGGTGACCGGGCGATCGGTCGGCGGATGGCCGGCCGGGGTACCGTCCAGCGGGGGTGACGACGGGCCGGGCTCGGTCGACGTGGACGCGTTGTGCACGCTCGTCGAGTTCTTCGCCGCCCATGGACATCCCATTCTGATCTGTTTCAACGCCGGCACCACGATCAAGGGCGCGTGCGACGACGTGGCGACGGCCTGCGAGCGGCTTCAACCGATCTTCGCCCGGTACGGGTTGGACCGCAGAAAGGTCCGTTACGATCCCGACGACCCCGACAAGTACGACATCCGCCAGGGCTACTGGGTGCACGTCGACGCCGCCCTCGGCGGGACCTACCTCCCCTATCTGGAGCAGGCGTACCGGCTCGGGCGTATCCAGACCGGCCCGCCCGTGTTCGACTTCCGGGTACCGCAGGTCTCCTCGATCGTGACCAGCGGCCACAAATATCCCGGCGCTCCGTTCCCCACCGGCGTGTTCCTCACCAAGTCCAGTCACCAGCTGCGTCCACCCAGCGACCCCGCCTACATCTCGTCCCCGGACACCACGTTCGCCGGCTCACGGAGCGCTCTGTCCAGCGTGGTCATGTGGAACTACCTGGCCCAGTTCTCCGAGGAGGACCACGTCGACACCGCCGTTCGCGCGGTCGCCCTCGCCGACTACGCCGCCGCCCGGCTCCGCGGGTTGAGCGACGACCTCGTGGCGCGCGCCGAACCGGGCGCGGACAACGGCATCCACGTCGGTCACACCGGGCAGTCCCTCAGCGTCTGGTTCCGCCAGCCGCGCCGGGAGATCGTGGCCAAGTACTCCCTGTCCTGTTTCCCGCTCAATCCTGGGGGCATCCGGACCGACTTCTGCCACATCTACACCATGCCCCACGTCACCCGGGAACTCGTGGACGAGCTCATCGCCGATCTCTACGAGCCCGGCGCGTTCGACCGCACCAGCGACCATCAAGCACCATCACTGTTCGCCGGAATCGCGTGACAGCGTCGGGTCGAACCTGCCGAACACCCAGGTGCCGGGCGAGGTCGGATCGTCACCGACCCAGAACTCGACCCAGAGCGCGGTGAACTCCGTCCGGGAGAGGTGACCGTCCCCGTCGAGGTCGAGCCGGGAAAAGATCGCGTCGGTGTCCACCGCGCGGCCGTTCCAGGTTTCGATGAGCTGGCGGTACTCTTCCGCCGAAATGAGGTCATCGCCGTTCTCGTCCACCGCCTCGAACATCGCGGCCGCGGTGGCCTCGACGGCGTCGAGCATGCCCGGCAGCCGGTCGACGACGAGGAGCACCTCGTCGAGTGTGGCCTTGTCGTCCCGGTCGCGATCGGAGGCGGCCAGCAGCGTCTCCCACCAGCCCATCATGATCCCGGTCAGCTTGGCATGGTCGGGGTCACCCGGCGCGAGGTCCCGAACGGCGGTCCACCGCTCGGCAAGCGCCTGGAAGTCCTCCTTTTCGAGGAACCCGTCGCCATCCACATCCATCGCGTCGAAAACCCCGGCAACCTTGCGCCGCTGTAGTTCACTGGCCATGCCCACCCAACGATGTGGAAGGTAACCGGTAATGCCCCAGCCCGATCCCGCCGACCTGACCCTGGAGCAGAAGGCCGCGCTGCTGTCCGGGCGGGACTTCTGGTCCACCAAGCCGATCGAGGAGGCGGGTGTCCCCTTGATCGTGCTCATCGACGGGCCGCACGGGCTGCGCCGCCAGGACGGGGACCACTACCAGCCGGCCCTGTCCGGCAGCGTGCCGGCCACCTGCTTCCCACCCGCGGTCGCGGTCGGGTCGAGCTGGGATCCGGAGGTGGCCGCCCGGATCGGTGCCGCCATCGGCCGGGAGGCCCGGGCGGCCGGGGTCGCCGTGGTGCTCGGGCCGGGCGTGAACATCAAGCGGTCACCGTTGTGCGGCCGCAACTTCGAGTACTACTCGGAGGATCCGCTGCTGGCCGGCGCGCTCGGCACCGCGTACGTGCGCGCGATGCAGGCGCAGGGCGTGGGCACGTCGGTGAAGCACTTCGCCGCCAACAACCAGGAAACCGAACGGATGAGCGTCAGCGCCGACGTCGACGAGCGGACCCTGCGTGAGATCTACCTGCCCGCCTTCGAGCGCATCGTGACCGAGGCGCACCCGGCGACGGTGATGTGCTCGTACAACCGGGTCAACGGCGTGCACGCCTCGCAGAACCACTGGCTGCTCACCAAGATTCTGCGCGACGACTGGGGCTTCGGCGGCGTCGTCGTGTCGGACTGGGGCGCGGTGCACGACCGGGTCGCCGCGCTGGCCGCCGGGCTGGACCTGGAGATGCCCGGCACGGACGGGACCACCGACGCCGAGATCGTGCGCGCCGTCCGGGCCGGCGAGCTGGACGAGGCCGTGCTCGATCGCAGCGTGCGCCGGGTCCTCGCCCTCACCGAACGGTCCTCCCCCGCGACCGGCGACCTCGACGCCGGCGAGCACCAGGCGCTGGCCCGGCACCTCGCCGCGGAATGCGCTGTGCTGCTGAAGAACGACCACGAGACCCTGCCGCTCACCGCGGACGCGGCCGTCGCCGTGGTCGGCCCGTTCGCCACCGAACCGCGGTTCCAAGGCGGCGGCAGCTCCCGCGTCAACCCCACCCGCGTGGACACCGCGCTGGACGCCATCCGCGCGTTGGGCACGACCGTCACCCACGCCCGGGACCTCGACGACGGCGCCGTGGCCGCCGCGCGGGCGGCCGACGTCACCGTGGTGTTCGCCGGGCTCCCCGAGCTGGCGGAGTCCGAGGGCTACGACCGCACCACCCTCGACCTGCCCGCCGATCAGACCGAGCTGATCCGCGCGGTCGCCGCCGCCAGCCGCCGGACCGTGGTCGTGCTCTCCCACGGCGGCGTGGTGTCGCTGGAAGGCTGGCACGACGACGTCGACGCCATCCTCGACGGCCACCTGCTCGGCCAGGCCGGCGGCGCCGCGATCGCCGATCTGCTCTTCGGGCTCGCCAACCCCTCCGGCCACCTCGCCGAGACCATTCCACTGCGCCTGCAGGACAACCCCAGCTACATCAACTTTCCCGGCGAGCAGGGCCACGTCCGCTACGGCGAGGGAGTCATGGTCGGCTACCGCTACCACACCACCGCCGAGGTCCCGGTCCGCTACCCGTTCGGCCACGGCCTGACCTACACCACCTTCGACACCACCGACCTCACCGTCACGGTCACCGGCGACGACACCGCCACCGCCACGGTCACCGTCAGCAACACCGGACCCCGACCCGGCAAGCACGTCGTCCAGCTCTACGTCGCCACCACCGCGGGCCCGGTCCGCCGCCCCGCCCGCGAACTGCGCGCGTTCACCAAGATCTCCCTCAACCCCAACGAGTCCCGCCGCGTGGAACTCACGCTGGATCGCCGCGCCTTCGCCTACTACGACATCTCACTCGCCGCCTGGACCGTCGCCCCCGGCGCCTACACCATCCACATAGGACACAGCGCGACCGACATCGTCGCCACCCACACCGTCACCCTCACCGGCGACGTGACGAACCACGCCCTGTCCCTGGACTCCGCGGTCGGCGACTGGTTCAACCACCCCGTCATCGGCCCGATCTTCCTGGAGAGGCTCCTCGCCGGGGTGACCGACGAGCAGGCCCAGCAGGCCCAGGACAACCCCGACTGGATCCGCATGGTCGACTCCCTCCCCATGCGCCAGTTCGCCACCTTCCTCACCACCGCCGGCGCCACCCTCCCCGCTGAACTCCTCACAGACCTGATCGACCTGAGCCGAACC
>NZ_DASYTH010000077.1:0-39556 GCF_036002505.1 Actinophytocola sp.
AGGGGATGTCGCGGCGCAGCCGCGAGCCCTGAGGACAGCCTCGGACCGCTACCTGCACCCGCTGCAACCACAGCCGATCCAAACCAAACCCAGCCACCCACCTCGGCGGTCCGAGGCTGGCCTCACTGGTTGACCGCTACGGAGGGGGTGCGGACCCGTACGAAGCGCGTTACCGTGAGTACGAGTCCGCTGAGGGAGTCGCTATGTCTTCGCATCAGAGCAGCGCGTGGGTGCGTCGCCTACGGGATCAAGCTGAGCGCAGTGGATGGACGCTGCAGGAAACGGTAGACGCCGTCGAAGCCGAGGCCGGCAAGCGAGGAGAATCCGTGAGTAGGCTGGCTGCCTACCGGATGGCACACGGATGGACGCAGTCTGATGTCGCCCGCCAACTGGCCATGCGCGACAATGCGAGCCAAGACCGGCTGACCACACAGTTGGTCAGTCGCTGGGAACGCGGAATTCAGCGTCCCGATCCTGAACACATGGACGCATTGTGCCGGCTATTCCGAACAAATTGCCAGCAGCTTGGATACCCCGCTCCTGATTACACAGTTGAAACAAATGAGGCACCGACCACACAGATCGTGGAAGCCGGGGTGGGACGTCGAAGTTTGCTACGCGGACTAACGATCGGCGGGATGTCCGCCGCGCTGCTAACCCCACAAATAAGCAGCGCCCTGGCCGATGTCCGGCAGCAGGTCGATAATTCATTGGAGGCATCGGAAGTGGCGGGCAGCACAGTTGAGCGATGGGAGCACACCGTGCGCCGGTACGCCGAGGCGTACGAGATTGCCCCTCCACTACAGGCTCTGGTTGACGCCGCTCAGGACGTCGCAGTCGTCCGTGAGCAGCGCGAACGTCCCCAGTCGCTTAACCAAAAACAGCGGCTGACCCGAGTTGTCGCTCAACTCTCGATCCTTATTGCGTCATACTCGCGCGAGCTTGGCGATTATCGCGCATCTCGTAACTGGTCCCATACGGCCCGGCTCGCGGCCGAAGATGTGGGTGACCGAACGTTGCGGGCGTGGGTTATGGCGCGTGACTCCATGGCGCCGCTCTACGAGGGCAACTTTGCCGGCGCCATTGAATTGGCCCAGGGGGCCGAAATTCTGGCGGGTGCGGGACCGTCGCCCGCAGCGGTCCTTGCTCCGGTGGTACGGGCGCGAGCACTTGCTCAGGTTGGCCGGGCAGACGAAGCGCGCAAGACAATTGAGCATGCCCACACCGCATTCGACCGCTTGGGACACGACGGACAACGGGACCTCCTATTCGGTTACACCGAGCGGCAACTGTGTTTCCACTCGGCGCAGGTTTGGACCTATACGCAGGACTTCGACGATGCACAACACGCTCACGAGCGCGCGACTGTTCTATACGCGCCGACCGAATACCTGGATCGAGCGCTGATGGGTCTCGACATGGCTCTGCGGCTTGTAGCCACCGGCAACGCGGACAGCGCCGCCGAGCATGCAGCGAGCGTAATCACCGGACTGGAAAGTGGCCAACGAAGCTCCATGATCGAAGGGCGGGCACGAGCGGTGCTGCGGGCCCTACCAGCCAAAGCCCGCCACACGAACGCCGTCGAGACCTATCGGGACGCACTCGTGGGGATTCAGTCAGCCAGCGGCCGCAACGAGAGAAACTGACCAGCTCTGGCCGGCGCGGACGTTCTAGCCGCCCGGATCACAGTGTTGAACTACGGCTCGTTGGCCGAAGTGTGGCGGCGTCCTTCAGGGCACGAACCGGAACCCGGCGTCGGCCTGGCCGGCGCAGATGGTGTCCGCGGCCGGGCGAGAGTGCTGCAACACCGACACCTTCACCCGGTACGCGGTCCACTTGTCGGCCTGCCGCCCGTTGATCGAGTCCGGGCCGAGCGCGCCGGTCGCGTGCAGCCGGGCCACACCTTCGCCGTCGCTGGTGGCCGTGCCCACGATGACGCCGCCCGGGCCGATGCCGTAGAACTCGACCTCGACGCCGTCGACTGCACGCCCGTCGTCGGTGATCCGCGCGGACAGGTCGAGATCCACCCGGGGCCGGCCTTTGCCTTGTACCTCAACGGGATCCACGTGCAGCTCGGCGGAGCACCCGGAACCGCAGGCGGGCACGGCGACGGCCAGCGGCGCCAGCATGATCGCCAGCGCCGCCGGGCCGGAACGGAGGATGTGTCTCAGCCGCACGGGCCTCCGCCACCACCGCTTTCGCCCTCGGGCGGGAACGGGCTGAACGCCCGGGACACCGCGATGTCGATCAGCTGCGCCGCCTCCCCGCTGAGGAACTGTCCCGGCCCACTTGAGCCGATCATGCCAGGGTCCACGAAGGTGAACACGAACTTGCGATTGGCCGCGTCGCCCACGTCGGTCGGCGGCAGGATCATGATGCCGGAGAGGCCGGAGCCGGGCGCCGGCTCGGTGTAGGTGAGGATGCCGGGGCTGTGCTCCTCCGGGTAGATGATCCCGGTGCCGAACCCGGCGATCGTCACCTCGAACCGCGCGTTCACCCGCTTCTTCATGTCGAACACGTGGAACCGCAGGGCGTTGTAGGTGTCCTGGCCGTGCAGGTCGAGCGTGAACTCGTACGCCGGGAAGAGCGGCTGGTCGAACTTCTCCACCCGGAGGTGCACGTGCAGGTCGAGGTGTGCCTCGAGCTCCGGCGCCACCATGGCGAACCGGTCGTAGGTTCCGTCCACACCGAACGCCACGTAGCTCGGCCCCGGCGTGATCACCAGGTCGGACACCCCGTCCGCGACCGCGTAGAGCCGGTTGATCCGCACGCTCTGGGCCTGCACGTGCCCGTCGTCCACGTGCAGTTCCAGCAGCGGGATCCCGAAACAACCGAAGATGCGCTGCTCGAACGAGCTGAAGTTGATCCGGTCCGGCTGCTGCAGGCTGAACGAGCCGCCCACCAGCAGCGAGCCGGTCTTCCCCGGCCGCGACCGGATGCTCGTGACGAACTGGCCGCCGCTCTCGGTGATCTCCGTGGTGACGGTCTCGCCGAGGTCGATGAGGTTGGCGAAGATGTCGTGCACCTGAACCCGCACCGGGTCGGTGGCGACCGCCAGCTCACCCTCGACGTAGGCCTCCACGTCCATCCCGGGCGCGGCCGAGGTCACCGTCACCACCGGAACCTTGAGCGGCGAGCCGCTGTCGTCGGTGCCCTTGACGTCCACGTCCACGCACCGCGGTGGCGACCCGGCGGCACACGCCGGCACCTGCGCCAGCCGCGCCCGCCCGGACGCCGGCGGATCGTTGGGGAACAGCAGCGTGAACTCGGTGCTGACCTCGTCGATCTGCCGGGACGACTCGACCCGCACGTGCGAGTTCTTGCCGAACGTCCCGGTGACCTTCAAGCTGTCCGGCACCCCGGTCACGTCCGCCCGGCCGCGCACGTTGCCGACCGCGGTGGTGTCGGCCTCGGCCGCGGTGAACAGCGCCCCGATCGGGCCCGAGCTGGTGTACTGCACGACCAGCTGCGGCGCGTTGCTCTCGTCGAAGCCCCACGGTCCGATGTGGAGGTCGAACGGCGACGGCAGCCCACGCAGCACCGCGAGCCCGGCGGCGTGCGGCACCGCGGCGAACAGGCCGTCGACCCGCACGTACGCGGCCAGGTCCACGCCCGCCGGTGGCCGGTACCCGACGATGTCGATCTTCCGGGCGGCCATGTCGACGTCGACCGCGGTGGGCAGTCCGGGCAGGTTCACCGTGCCGACCGCGCCGAAGCACTTGCCCAGCAGGGTGCAGATCGGGCCGTTGTCCCGGACGCACCCGGCGCCACCGTCGCATCCGGCGGCCTCGAGCGCGAGGCCGTGCGCGTAGAGCGGCACCCGGCCGATCCCGTTGATGGCGGCCACCTTGCCGATCCGCGCCTCGGCCAGGATGCCCGCGGGGCGGTCGGTGTGATAGGAGAACTTGCCGTTGCCGTAAGCGATGTCGAGGTGGCTGGGCAGGCTCACCACGCCGAACCCGGCGAACCGGATGTCGTCGGCGCCGTTGGCGGCCAGCACCACGTCCCCGTCGAACGCGAACGCCCCGCTGCCCGACCGCAGGTCGAAGCTGAGCCCGGAATCGTTGCGGGACAAGGCGACCAGCGAGAGCCCGTTCACCGCGGCGCTCGCGTCGAGATCACCGGTGGCCTGCCGGAAGTGCGCGGCCACGTGCTGCCCGGACGGGGCCAGCGCGCCGGCGTGGTTGGTCACCGCGAACCGCGCCGCGCCGACCGCGCCGGTCACCCCGCGGAACCGGAAGTTGCCGTCGGCCCAGTCGGCGTCCAGCTGGGTCGGCAGGTTCACCGCCTGGGCGAACGCCTGGTACTGCCGGCCCTGGAAGGGAACCCGGGCGGCGGCGAACGTCAGCCCACCCATCGGCGCGGACAGCACCGACTCGAAGTGCTTGGCCGGGGCGTCCACCTTCACGTCGAGGTCGGCCGGCACGCCGGTGGCCGACGCGGACAGGAACCCGGAGTCCACATCGGACAGTGTGGCGCTGATCTCCTGGATCGGCGCGGACTGGTCGGGGTGGGCCCCCGGCAGGGGGTCGGTATCAACACTGTGCACACCGAGCGTGGTCACCGCGTCGAACGTGCCGACCACGTGCAGCGTCGCCGGCAGCCGGCTCACCGCGGCCGCGCCACGCAGCGTGCCGAACGAGGTCGCGGTCGCCGCCTCGGCGTTGACCCGCAGCGTGCCGAGCGGCGCCGACGCGTGGTAGCCGACGTCGACCCGCGCCGGGTTGCCGTCCACGGTGATCGGGCCGACCGTCAGGTCCAGATTGGACGGTAGACCGTCCAGGCTCGCCAACCCTTCCAGCCGCGGCAGGTTCGGCAGCAGCCCGATCAGCTCCGCGTACGCGGTGAGCGGCGCGCCCGCCGGCTGCGTGTAGCCGGCGATCTCGAACTGCTTGGCCGGCAGGTTCACCGCGATCGACGTCGGGAACCCGGGCAGGTTCACCGTGCCCACCAGGCCCAGGCAGCGGGCGAACGTGGTGCACACCGGCGTCTCCACCCGCGCGCAGCCCGTCCCGGTGTCGCAGCCGCGGGCCCGTACCGCCGCGCCGTTGGCGAAGATCGGCGCGCCGAGCCCGTTCAGCGCGGCGATCTTGCCGATGCGCACCTCGGCGAGCAGGCCCATGGACCGGTCGCCGGTGTAGGTGAGCTTGCCGTCGGCCAGGTTCATCAGCAGCACCAGGGATCGCGGCAGCCGGTCGATGCGCGCGGTCACCGCCAGGCGCGTGTCGTCCACGCCGTTCGCCGCGAGCAGCACGTCCACGTCGGCGAACACCGGCGCGCCACCGGTGTCCGAGTCCAGCCGCACGGTCTGCTGCGCGTCGCCGCGGGAGTACTCGGCGTGCGAGAGGTTGCGCACCAGCACGCCGCCGTCGAAGTCCCCGGTCACCTCGCGGAAATGCGCCGCCACGTGCAACCCGGTCGGCAGGTTCGTGCCGGCGTGGTTGGTGACCGCGAACCGGGCCAGGCCCAGCGGTCCGGAGATGCCGCGGAACCGCATGGTGCCGTTGGTGAAGTCGGCGTCGAAGTGCGCCGGCACGGCCGCCAGCTCGCCGATGGCCAGCGTGTCCCGGCCGGCGAACGGGGTCCGGGCCACGGCGTTGATTCCGCCCAGTGGCGCGGACAGCACGCCCTCAAGATGCCGGGCCGGCAGGTCGACCAGCACGTCGACCTCGGTCGGGATGTCGGTCAGCGCTGTGGACAGGTAGTGGTTTCCATTGGGGTCAACGGTTTCCACGCCCTGCGGGCTGTAGAACAGCTCGGCCAGCGGCACCGCCGTCGAGGCCTTGTAGTGCACGTGCGGCTTGTCGCCGAGGTCCCAGTTGACGTCCACCGACGCCGGCACCCTGTTCACCGCGGCCACCGCGCTCGGCCCGGCCGTGGTGTCCACATAGGACGCCTTGATCCGGTCGATGATGGCACTGGCCCGGTAGGCGACCGTCCGCGCGGCGGGGTTCAGGTCGAACGAGAGCGTGGCCGGCAGGTTGGACACGTCCAGCCGGCCCTTCTGGTGCCCGTCGACCACGCCCGCACCCACCAGCGCCTGGCCGCCTGGGGAGAACTCCGTCGTGCCCCTGGGATGATCGCCGAAGAACACGTCGATCTTGCGCAGCCCGGTGACCCGGCCGCTCACCCCGATCGCGGCGCCGTTCAGGATCAGTGTCGCGTGGTCGCCGGCCAGCGGGGCGAACGCGCCGAGGCCGCGGGAGAAGAGCACCTCGGCCGAGCCGAGCACGTCCGGCGCGTCGAACAGCACGTGCCGGGCCGGGAGGTCGGCGTCCACGGTGACCGCGTTCGGCAGGTCCCGCAGCGCGCCACGGAGCACGATCGCCGGGGTGCGGTCGAAGAACGCCGCGTCCAGCGCGGCGAGCCGGCCGTTCGCCCGGTAGGTCAGCGTGACCTTGTCGCCGACCGAGGTGAGCACGCCGCTCCACTGCGCGGGCACCGACCGCGCGCCGGCCAGCACCGCCCGGTTCAACGACTGTCCTGAGTAGACGAAGTCGGCGAACAGCACCGCCTCGATGGTCGAGTTCGCGTTGTAGGTCACCGTAGCGGCGCCACCACCGACCGGACGGGTCAGCGCGGCGGACACCGAGGTCGGCAGCACGTCCACCTTGAGCTGGTCGAACCGGTCCGACGGCGGACTTTCCGTGCGCCGGTCGGAGAGCACCTGGGCATCCAGGTGGGTCTGGACGCTGCTGGTCGCGTCCACGGTCGCCTTCTGCTCGCGGTCCGCGGCACCCGGATCGATGAACGCGTGCGCGGTGAACAGCGTCGGCACCGGCGAGAACCGGGCGCTGGCCACGGTCGGGTCGAACGCGTTGCCCTGGCTGTCATCGGTGACGTTGGCCAGACCTGCCGTCACCGCAACGGAGTCGCCACCGCCGACGGAGATCAGCGTGGCGTTGATGTCGAAGATCCCCTGGAACGCCCGCAGCGGGTTGAACGTGTAAACACCGATCATTGCGGTGGACAGGCTGCTGCCGCGCCGGAACCCGTCGAAACCGAGGGAGAGCCGCTTGTGGGTGGGCAGGTCGTACACCGCCCAGACGTGCGCCGGCAGATCCTGCCCGGCGAACTCGCTGGTGGGCAAGCGAAGCGCGACCACGCCGAGCCCGATCTGGACCAGGTCGAGCAGCGCCTCGACCGCCCCCTGCAGCGTTGACCTGAGGTCGTTCAGCAACTGCTCGAGCTGCAGCTTCTGCACCAGCAGCTCGGGATGCAGGATCACCTGGAGCGGATCCTTGAGCAGCTCCAGGATCGCGTTCAGCCGGTTGGTCGCGTCGGCGATCTGCCGCTCCAGGCCGAGGATCCGGTTGGCCGCGCCCACGATGTCGCCGACGCCGGCCGCCGGTACCAGGTCGGCGAGCACGTCGGGGGTGCGGTCACCGGTCACGTCCACGATGGCGGGCACCGCGAGCGGCAGGGTCAGCGAGCAGGACACCGCCTTGGTGCGCGACTCCGAACAGATCCGGTAGGTGATCCGCGGGATGCCGTCCGGCAGCTGCTGCAGCAGCGCCAGCGGATCGACCGGCAGCGGCGGCGGGATGTTGCCGGACAGCAGCGCGTTGATCAGCTCCTGCAGCGTGGCCGGCCGGGACGGGTCGATCACCTGCGCCGACGGCACCTGCGGCTGGAGCTTGTTGGCGTCCAGGTCGGGGGCGCCCTGCGGGGTCAGCCGCCCGGCGCGGCCCAGCGTCGCCAACGCGTCCGCCGCTGTGGCGTCCACCAGCTCCTGGCCCGGATGTGTCGGCAGGTCAAGGGGTTGCGGCCGCACCGGCGGGTTCGGCGTGACCGGCGCGCGGTCCACCGGAACCTGGCCGTCCGGCCCGGGGTTGAGGTCCGGCAGCGCCGGGATCGGTTGCGCCGCCGAGGGTTCCCGCCCGATGTCGGGCGAGCCGTCCGGCCCCGGATCCACCGGCGGCAGCGTGCGCGGCTGCGCCGGGATCGGCGCCGTCACGTCGGGCTGCACCTGCTCCGCGGTGACCGGCGGTGCGGCGGTGCCCGGCAAGGCCTCTGGCGAAGCCGGCGGTGGTGCGGGTTGCGTGGATGACGGCGGCGGCTCCGGATCGGCCACCGCCGGCGTGACGGCGCTCAGCAGCGCGACCAGGCTGAGCGCGAGCGTGCAGGATCTAACCCCAAAACTTCCGCGACGCACGGTGAGTCCCCCTCGATGCGCGGCCAGATAACGGAAAGCGCGTGTCGGCCGAGTGCCCCATGCCCCCAACCCACCGCAGAGCGAACCACAGCGTTCGTCAAACGGTCAAGCTTGTGAGGGCTCACCGGCGACGAGGGTAGGCCGAGGAACGAGGCCTGCCCGAGGAGTCGGTCCGTGCCAAGCCGCCACAGCGGTAGCCGCACGGGGCCCGAGCCCTCACATTGGATTCAACGCTGTACCGGCTGATGGGACACGGCCCGCTCGAACCGGACCAGCAGGAACAGCAGCGCGGCCGCGGCGACCATCAGCACGACCGCGACCCACTGCCCGGCCGGTCCGGCCACCTTGGCCAGATCCGCGCGACCGTTCGAGCTGGCCCACAACAGGCTCAGCGATCCCTCGACGCCGACCGCGCCGGCCGTGACCAGCCCACCGAGCGCCGGCAACCCGTCCCGCAGCGCCGGGGTTCCGGCCGCGGTGCCGACGGTCGCCGCCACCGCGGCCATCGTCAGCAGCAGGAACGACCAGATGACCAGCTCGGCCAGGGTCCGCCGGTCCCCGCCCAGCCGCTCGGCGAGCGCGATCATGGGCAGCGCCGCGGCGGCGACCAGGACGGCCGCGACCGGACCCCGCCGGGCGGCCACCGCCGCGCCGAGCAGCACCCCACCCAGCGCGACCGGCCACGCGTACCAGACCTGCCCGCCCACCACGTCATAGATCAGGAACAGGATGACCACCGGCGCGGCCAGCACCAGCGAGCACGCCGCCACCGCGACCACCCCCGGCACCCCGGCCGGCGCCGAGGCGACCAGCGCCACCCCGAGTACCACCAGGCCCGCGAGGCCGCCCGCGACCGTGCCGAACACCCACTCACCGGTGAACGCGGTCAACACCGTGGGCAGCACCGGAAACAGCACCGCCACGGCCGCACCGATCCGCAACCGCCGCACCGGGTCCGGCGGCTCGAGCGACGTGGTCACGTCAGAGGCATCGCCCTGCTCCGGATCCGGCGCATCAGGTTTCCCACGCGGCCCGAGCAATCGCGCCACGACCAGGACTATCAGCCCCGCGGCGACACCGAGCACCACGATCCGGACCACCGGCTCCGCGCCGCGCAACCGTCCCACCACCGAAGCGCCGAAGTAGCCCGCGCACCCGGCGAGACCCGCCAGGCTCGCACCGAGCCGGCTCGTCCGCAGCAGCTCGCGGGCGACCGCGAGCAGGCCGACCACCAGCAGACCGGCGCAGGCCAGCACCACGGCCGCCCACGCCGGGCTCACCGGCAGGGCCGGCGCGGGCGTGTTCCCGCCCGGAACCCGCACGGTGATCAGCGCCTGTCCGGGCGCCGGGCTCCGGATCACGTGCGCCACCAGCACGCCGACCGAGCCGACCGCCAGCAGCCACGGCCAGTACCGGTCGAGCAGGATCGCCACCGCCGTGGCCACCGCACCGGCTGCCGCGGCCGCGAGCTGCCCGCCCACCATCTTCGGACTGTCCGGCCCCACCAGGAAGATCATGTCCAGCGACTGCGGCGCCCCCACGAACGCGAGCACCACCGCCGCGGCAACCCCCACGGTGACCAACCACGCGGTCGACATCTGGACCCGCAGATCGACGCTCGTCACCGCGCGAACGCTAGCGGAGGTGGCAATCACGCGACGTTGCAGGCAAGATACACGTCAAGTTACCGGCAGGTAGCCGCACAGGAGGCAATGATGCGCGAGCTCGCGGTCCCGTCGCGGGTCACGGTTCCGGACAGCGGGGGGCTGGCCGATCTCGTCTTCACCAACGCCGCGGAGGCGCCCGGCGACGTGGTGTTCCGGCGCAAGGACACCGGCGGCTGGCGGGACGTCACCGCGGCGCGGTTCCGCGACGAGGTGGTCGACCTGGCCAAGGGCCTGATCGCGTCCGGCATCGGGGCCGGCGACCGGGTGGCGATCCTGGCCGCGACGCGCTACGAGTGGACGCTGTTCGACTTCGCCATCTGGGCGGCCGGCGCGGTGCCGGTGCCGATCTACGTCACCTCCTCGCCCGAGCAGATCCAGTGGATCCTGTCCGACTCGGGCGCGGTCGCGGCGGTCGTGGAGAACGCCGCGCACGCCGCCAAGGTCGACGAGATCCGCGCCGAGCTGACCGACCTGCGCCAGGTATGGCAGATCGAGCACGGCGCGGTCGAGGACATCACCGCAGCCGGCAAGGACACGGATCCGTCCGAAGTAGACACCCGGCGTAACGCCGTGGTGCCGGACGACCTGGCCACGATCATCTACACCTCGGGCACCACCGGGCGCCCCAAGGGATGCGTGCTCACCCACCGGAACCTGCTCTCCGCCGGCGGCAACTCCGTCGAGTACCTGCGCCCGCTTTTCCTTGGCACCGAACACATCCACGCGTCCACCCTGCTGTTCCTCCCGCTGGCCCACGTGTTCGGGCGAATCGTCGAGGTGGGCGCGGTCATGGCCCGGGCCACGCTCGGGCACTGGTCGGACGTGAAGACGCTGACCGACAACCTCGCCGCGTTCCGGCCGACGTTCATCCTGTCCGTGCCGTACGTGCTGGAGAAGGTCTACAACGGGGCGCGGCAGAAGGCGCACTCCTCGGGCAAGGGGAAGATCTTCGACGCGGCCGCGGACACCGCGATCGCCTACAGCGAGGCCGCCGGCAGGCCCGGGCTTCTCCTTGCCGCCAAGCACTTCCTGTTCGACAAGCTGGTCTACACCAAGCTCCGCGCGGCGCTCGGCGGCCAGGTCCGGTACGCCATCTCCGGCGGCGCGGCGCTGGGCCTGCGGCTCACCCACTTCTTCCGCGGCGTCGGCATCACCGTGTTCGAGGGTTACGGCCTCACCGAGTCCTCCGCCGCGTCGGTGGTGAACTCGCCGGAGAAGTTCAAGCCGGGCACCGTCGGCCAGCCACTGCCGGGCACCACGGTCGGCATCGCCGAGGACGGCGAGATCCTGCTGCGCGGCGCCGGCATCTTCACCGGCTACTGGCACAACGAGGCCGCGACCAAGGAGGCCATCGACGGCGGCGGCTGGTTCCGCACCGGCGACCTCGGCGAGCTGGACGGCGACGGCTTCGTGAAGATCACCGGCCGGAAGAAGGAGATCCTGGTCACCAGCGGCGGCAAGAACGTGGCGCCCGCGGTGATCGAGGACCGGATCTCCGCGCATCCCCTGGTGGGCCAGGCCATGGTGGTCGGCGACGGGCAGAAGTACGTGGCCGCGCTGATCACCATCGACCCGGACTACTTCTATTACTGGAAGACGACCCGCACCAAGGGCGTCGGCGCCTCGGTGGCCGACCTCGCCGAGGACCCGGACCTGCTGGCCGAGGTCCAGCGCGCGGTCGACGACGGAAACACCGCGGTCTCCAAGGCCGAGTCGGTGCGGCGGTTCCGCATCCTCGCCGCGGAGTTCACTCCGGAGAACGGATACCTCACCCCGTCCCTCAAACTGAAGCGCAATGTGATCATGAAAGACTTCGCCGCCGATGTCGACGCTCTGTATTCTTGACCACCGCCCGGCGAAACAGCCCTGCCCAAACAATGCGTAGCCGGTCAATCACGAACCAGCATGTGAATGCAGCGAAGCGTGCCTGACCAGTAACGGTGCTCGCACGGTTACTGCATTCGGCCTAGCCTGCCGGGTTGCCTGCGCCACAGACGACCCGCCGCAAGGCTCGGATTTCTTGTCACCGCGAGTAAGGTCACGAGCGGGTGGACTTGCGCGCACATTTGAAGGGGCGGACGGAGGACGACGGCGATGGGGCGGCATTCGTCTCCCTCCCGGCGCGGATTCAAGACGCCGGTACTTGTCATCAGCATTTTGCTAGTCGTCGGGTTGCTGGCCTGGTTCACGGTTGATTTCCTGCGTGGCCGGCTGGCTTCCGCCGGCTGCGACACGACCACGGTTCTCAACGTCACCGCCGCACCGGACATCGCGCCCACGGTCACCCAGGCCGCCCGCAAAGCGTCCGAAGAGGACAAAGCGGGTTGCTACCAGATCAACGTCGCCAGCCACGACTCGGCCGCGGAGGCGGAGTCACTGGTGGTGTCCGACGGCAGCGAGCGCCCCGACGTCTGGATTCCCGAGTCGAGCATGTGGCTGCAGCGCGCGCAGGACAAGGGCGCGTGGAGCACGCAGGCCAACGGCTCCTCCATCGCCAGCTCCCCGGTGGTGATCGCACTCGCCGACACCACCGCCACCGAGCTGGGCTGGCCTGGGCGGACCCTGGCCTGGTCGGAGCTGATCGGGCCGGCCGCGAAGCCCGTCTCGATCGGCTTCCCGGACCCGGCGCGCGACCCGATCGGGGTGTCCACCCTGCTCGGCCTGCAGGCGCTGACCAAGGGCGCGGCCGACCAGACCGCGGCGAACGTGGCCGCCATGCGGAAGCTGTCGCCCAACACCACCGCCCAGGCATCCGACCTGTACGCCCGGCTGCCCGGCGGAACCAGCCAGGCCGAGCCCCTCTCCGGCTTCCCGACCTCGGAGAACGCGCTGCTGCGGCACAACGTCAAGCAGGACGGGACGCCGCTCGTCGCGGTCTACCCGGACGCCGGCGTGCCCTCGCTGGACTACCCGTACACGGTGCTGCCCGGCACCCTGGACACGAAGCGTGCCGCCGCCGACCGGTTCCTGCGCCGGCTCACCAGCCAGGAGACCTCCGAGGCCCTGGCCGACGCCGGTTTCCGCACCCCGGACGGGATCGCGCTGCGCGACCGGTCCCAGGACAAGCGCAGCTCCGCGCTGCCGATGAGCCGGGTGCCGCTGCCGAAGGTCACCGACGTCGAGGACGTCCTCAACTTCTGGGCTGCGGTCAACCTGAGCGGCCGGGTTCAGGTCCTGCTCGACGTGTCTGGCTCGATGAACGAGCCCGTGCCCGGCACCGGCAAGAACCGCATGGAGGTCACCCTCCAGGCCGCCATCGCCGGCGTCAGCCTGTTCAAACCGACGACCAAGATCGGCTGGTGGCTGTTCTCCACCAAGCTCGACGGCGACAAGGACTACGTCGAGCTGCTGCCCATGCGCACCGTCGCCGAGCAGGTCGCGGCCGGCGCCGTGGACAAGCTCCGCGCGGTCAAGGCCGTCCAGGGCGGCGGCACCGGGCTGTACGACAGCGTCCTCGCCGCCTACCAGGTCGCCCGGCAGAACTGGGAACCCGGCCGGATCAACACCGTGATCATCATGACCGACGGCAAGAACGAGGACCCCCAGGGCATCAGCCTCGACCAGCTCCTGTCCGAGCTGGGCAAGCTCCGCGACGACCGCCGCCCCCTCAAGATCGTCGGCATCGGCGTCGGCCCCGGCACCGACCCCGCCGAGCTCGACAAGATCTCCAAAGCCACCGGCGGCGCCGCCTTCACCACCCAGGACCCTTCCAAGATCGGCGAAGTCTTCAACGCCGCCCTCTCGAAGATGCTCTGCCAACCCCCCATCTGCAAACCCACCGCCGGCAGCTGACCCTGGACTGGCGTGTCCCGCGTTCAGGTAGCCGTGTCCCGCGTTCAGGTAGCCGTGTCCCGCCGTCACTGGTATGCACCCGGCATGAGCGACGACGACCTCAACCGGGCCCAGTTCGGTGATCTGAACCGGGGTGGGTACGAGAGCTTCTACCTGCGGGCGTGCCGGCCGGAGGGTGGGCTGGGTGTCTGGATCCGGTACACCGTGCACCGCCGCCCGGGTGCCTCGCCGGCCGGGTCGCTGTGGTTCACGCTGTTCGACGCGGAGGCGCCGGGCCCGGTCGCCGCGAAGATCACCGTGCCGGGACCGGAGACCGGCGGCGACTGGCTGCGGGTGGCGGGCGGGCGGATCGGCGCGGGGGTCGCCGCCGGGGAGATTCAGCTACCGGATGGGCCGCAGGTTGGCTGGGAGCTGTCGTTCACCGGCGAGGACGTGTTCCCGCACCTGCCGCGATCGTGGATGTACCGGGCGCCGCTGCCGCGCACGAAGCCGGTGAGCGTGCACCCGGTGGCCCGGTTCGGTGGCACCGTCACGGTGGCCGGGCGGCGCATCGAGCTGGACGGCTGGCCCGGAATGGTCGGCCACAACTGGGGAACGCAGCACGCCGAGCGGTGGATCTGGTTGCACGGCATGGATTTCGCCGAGCGGGACGGCTGGCTCGACGTGGTGCTGGCGCGCATCCGGCTGGCCGGCCGGCTCACCCCGTGGGTCGCGAGCGGAGCGATCTCCCTTGGTGGTCAACGGTTCCGGCTCGGCGGCCCGGCGCGGGCGCGGCGGACGGTCGTGCGCGAGGAACCCGACCGGCTGGCGTTCGCGCTGCCCGGCCGTACGCTGACCGTCCGCGGCACCGTGCACGCGCCCAGGGAACGGTTCGTCGGCTGGGTCTACGCCGACCCGGACGGCTCCGAGCACCACACGGTCAACTGCTCCATCGCCGACCTCGAGCTGGCGGTGTCCCGGCCCGGCTCGGACCCGGTCATCCTCACCGCACCCGGCCGCGCCGCCTACGAGCTCGGCATGCGCGAGCGCGATCACGGCATGGCGATCCAGCCGTTCGCCGACGGTTAGCCCAGCGGTTCCGTGCGCGGTGTGTACTGGTCGTGCACCGGCCTCAGCGCGACGAGCACCCGCAACACCGCGCCCAGCAACGAGATCAGCGCCGCGGCGAGCCCGAGGTAGAGTCCGATGCTCGCCCCGGCGTCGACGTCCTCGGGGCGGAAGTTGTGCGCCTGCAGCAGTCCCGCGTCCGGCTCGGGCAGCGTCGCCCACCGGATGATGATCATCACCAGGGCGGCGAAGGCCAGCACCAGCCAGGCGAACGGGACGCCGGGAACGCGGATGCCGAAGCCCGGGGCCAGCAGCAGTGCGGCGGCGCCGATCAGCATCAGCACCGGAAGCCAGCCGGAGACGCCGCTGCCCCACGCGGTGTACCAACTCTTCACGCCCAGCGTGCCGAGGAACTCGACCACGCCCTGCGCCCCGGTCAGGTGGCGCCACGAGAAGAAGCTGACCACCAGCGCCAGCGCCCCGGCCAGGATCCCGATCCAGTCCCGCCCGGTCAGCTGCTTACCGTCGAACGCCGCCACGGCCCCAGCCCTCCTTGATCGCTCGCCAGCCAGTATGGAGTACGACTATGAGGGTGACCATTTCGAGCATCCGGTGCCAGGTCTGGTGGGCTCGGCCGGCCGTCGAGACCCCGCGCCTGCTCGACCTGCTCGACCCGATCGAACGAACCCGGTACACCGCATACCATCGGACGATCGATCAGCTCCGTTTCCTCACCGGCCGCGTGGTCAGCAAGGCGCTGGCCGCCGAGGCCCTCGCCATCGAGCCCGCCCAGCTCGTCCTCGACAGCACCTGCCCCGACTGCGGCCGCCCGCACGGCAAACCCCGCGTCGTTCCCCCCGCGGCCCACCCCGCCGGCCAACCCCTGCCCGAGCTCTCCATCTCCCACTCCGGCGACCTCGTCGCCGTGGCCATCACCGCCGGCCTCCCGGTCGGCGTCGACGTCGAGCAGGAACGCGACGTCCAGGTCCAGGACCTCGCCCGGATGACCCTCTCCCCCGACGAAACCGCCACCTTCGCCGAGGTTCCCAACCCCGACCGCGACGCCGCGTTCTTCACCTACTGGGCCCGAAAAGAAGCCCTCCTCAAAGCCACCGGCCGCGGCCTGTCCATCCCGATGACCCGGATCACCCTCACCCCCTGGGACCAACCCCCCCGCGTCGTCGCCTCCCAATCGTCCGAAGTGGACCCATCAGCCATCCGCATGGCCCACCTCGACGCCGCCCCCGGCTACCGCGCCGCCGTCGCCGTCCTCGCCGGCCCAGACTTCCCCGCCACCGGCTGGATCTCCGAACACGCCGCCGACCCCCTGATCGCCAAACTCTCCTGACCCGCGCGTATTTGCCCGTGGCGTCGCCATGTTGGCGCCTGGCGCCGACGTGTTGGCCTCTGGCGCTGTCATCCCCTCCCCGGGACCAACGTGGCGAGCCAACACACCAACGCAGCAGGCCAATATAACGACGTGAGACGCCAACACACGGTGGTGTGGCTCGTCAGAGCTCCAGCTCGAGACCCATGGCGCGGAGGAGGGTTTGGAACTTGGCTGAGGTTTCGGCCAGTTCGAGGTGGGGTTGGGAGGCGGGCATGATGCCGGCGCCGGAGAAGAGTTGGAGGGTGGGGCCCGTAATTTCCGCGCAGCGGATGGCGACTGCCCACTGGCCGTCGCCGGCGGCGTCGCACCAGCCGACGGCGCCGGCGTAGAAGCCGCGGTCGAACGGCTCGAGCTCGGCGATGGTGCGGCGGGCGAGGTCGGCGGGGGTGCCGCAGACGGCGGGGGTCGGGTGCAGGGCGCAGGCCAGGCGGAGCGCGGACACGCCGGGGTCGATCAGCTCGCCGGTCACCCGGGTGGACAGGTGCCAGACGGCGGGCGTGCTGACCAGGGAGGGTTCGGCGGCCACGGCCAACTTCCGGCAGAACGGACGCAGCGCCTCCACCACGGCCTCGACCACGACCTGGTGCTCGTCCAGGTCCTTGGCCGACGCCCGGAGGGCGAGCGCGTTGTGCCGGTCCTGGACGGGATCCGCGGAGCGGGCCAGGGTCCCGGCGATCGGGTTGGCGGTCACCAGCGTGCCCTGCCGCCGGAGCAGCAGCTCGGGGCTCGCGCCCACCAGGGTCCGCGGCAGGCCACCCACGCCGGGCAGCGAGACCGCGTACGTGTAGCCGGAACCGTTGTCCCGCACCAGATTCGACAGCAGCGAGCGCACGTTCACCGGCGCGTCGAGGGTCAGCCGCAGCGCCCGCGCCAGCACCACCTTGCGCAGCGCGCCGTCCCCGTTGAGCACCGACACCGCCCGCGCCACGCACCGCTCGTACTCCGCCGCCGCGGGCACCGGCTCGACCGCGCACCCGGAGACTCCCGAGCGCACCAGCGCCCCGGACCCGCGCGGTGGCCCCGCCCAGCGCACCGAGGTCGGCACGACGACGTGCGGCGACGCGGCCGAGTCGAACGGCAGCGCCCCCACCGCCAGCGGCGCCTCCGAGTCCGCGAGCAGCTTCGTCACCAGAGTGGACAGCTCGTCGGGATCCCGCTCGGCGATCGTGTCCGCGACGCCGCCGGCGAGCAGCGCGCGCTCCGGTGTGGCCAGGAAGAACGAGCCGGGACGGTAGTCGTCCACCAACCCGATCGGGTCAACGTCCACCAACTCATCATGACCGCCGGCGAGGGCGCCCGCGGACCCGGGTCGTGAGATATTGAACACGTTCAAGACCCGTGAGCGGTCCACCCACGGGTCTTGAACTGCGGAAACGTCTTTAGTTGAGCGCGTCGATGAGCGCCGACCGCTGCCGGTCGCCCAGGCCGGCCGCGCGCCGGTCGGGGTCGATCCCGGCCTGCTCGAGCAGGGCGGCGGCCTTCACCGCGCCGACGCCGGGGACGGCCTTCAGCAGCGCCGAGACCTTGGTCTTGCCGACCGTCTTGTCGTCCTTGGCCCGCTTGAGCACCGACGCGATGGTCTGCTTACCGGACTTGATCGACGCCAGCAGCTCGGAACGCGCCTTGCGCGCCTCGGCCGCCTTCGCCAACGCCTCAGCGCGCTGCTCGGGAGTCAACGTGGGCAGAGCCACCGTGGTGTCCTTCCTGGTCAGAGATAGTGCTGCCGCCCAGTAAACGGCAACGCGCCCGATTTCACCGCCCCGACACGCGCAAACGTGGCGCGCTCCACCCTTCGGGGTGCCGTACCCGGGGCCGTCCGCACTATCGTGACCGTATTGACCGACCGCCAGCCAAGGAGGCCTGAGCTGCGATGTTGAGCACCATGCAGGACGGCCAGCTGTCCATCGCCAACCTCCTCCGGCACGGCGCCCGGGTGCACGCCGCGAGCGAGGTCGTCACCTGGACGGGAGAGGGTTCCCGCAGGTCGAGCTATGCCCAGGTGGGCCGGGAAGCGGCCCGGCTCGCGCACGCGCTGCGCGGCCTCGGGGTCACCGGCGACCAGCGGGTGGCCACCTTCATGTGGAACAACACCGAGCACCTGGTGGCCTACCTGGCGGTGCCGGCCATGGGCGCGGTGCTGCACACGCTCAATTTGAGACTGTTCCCCGAGCAGCTCACCTACATCGCCAACCACGCCGAGGACCACGTGGTCCTGGTGGACGCGACGGTGGCGCCGCTGCTGGCCAAGGTGCTGCCCACGTTCACCACGGTCCGCCACGTGATCGTGGTGAACGGCGACGCATCCGCGCTCGAGGCGCCGAACGGCGTCCAGGTGCACTCCTACCGGGACCTGCTCGACGGCCAGCCGGACGAGTTCCCCTGGCCGTCGGTGGACGAGCGCTCGGCCGCGGCCATGTGCTACACCTCCGGCACCACCGGCAACCCGAAGGGCGTCGTCTACTCCCACCGCTCGATCTGGCTGCACTCCATGCAGGTGTGCATGACCGACTCGATGGGACTCGCCCAGGGTGACCGCGCGCTGGTGATCGTGCCGCAGTTCCACGCCATGTCCTGGGGGCTGCCGTACGCGTCGTTCATGGTCGGCGCGTCGATGATCATGCCGGACCGGTTCCTCCAGCCCGAGCCGCTGGCCCGGCTGATCGCGGCGGAGCGGCCGACGTTTGCCGGCGCGGTGCCGACCATCTGGCAGGGGCTGCTGGCCCACCTGGCCACGCACCCGCAGGACCTGGCGCCGCTGCACGAGGTGGTGGTCGGCGGCTCGGCCTGCCCGCCCGCGCTGATGAAGGCGTTCGACGAACTGGGCGTGACGATCATCCACGCCTGGGGCATGACCGAGACCTCGCCGCTGGGCTGTGTGTCCCGCCCGCCCGCCGGCCTCTCGCCGGAGCGGACCTGGGAGTACCGCATCCTGCAGGGCCGATTCCCGGCCTCGGTGCGGGCCCGGCTGGTCGGCGACGAGGGCAAGGAGATGCCGTGGGACGGCGAGGCGGTCGGCGAGCTCGAGGTGGCCGGGCCGTGGGTGACCGAGGCCTACTACAGGTCGGACGAGGGCGAGGGCACGGAGAAGTTCGACCACGGCTGGCTGCGCACCGGTGACGTCGGGACGATCTCGCCGGACGGGTTTTTGAGACTCACCGACCGGTCCAAGGACATCATCAAGTCCGGCGGCGAGTGGATCTCCTCGGTGGACCTGGAGAACGCGGTGATGGCGCACCCTGCGGTGGCCGAGGCCGCGGTGATCGGTGTGCCGGACGAGAAGTGGGACGAGCGGCCGCTGGTGGCCGTGGTGCTGCGGGACGGCCAGCGGGCGGAACCGGTGGAGCTGCGCGACTTCCTGGCCGGCAAGGTGGCGAAGTGGCAGGTGCCGGAGAACTGGGCGTTCGTCGACGAGGTGCCGAAGACCAGCGTCGGCAAGTTCGACAAGAAGCGGTTACGCGCGGCGCACGCCGAGGGCCGGCTGGACATCCACCACCTGTCCTGAGGACAACACGTTCCGCTTGTACTGACCGATATCGTGGGTGACGAGGACCGGCTCGTCGCCCAGGTCAGCAGAGGCACGCCGGCTGAAGAACGTCCACAATGGGGGATAACCTTCCGGTAGGTATGTATCTTCGGGCCGATCACCCGAGGGAGGTGACCAGCCTGCCAGCCGAGCCCGCACCGCCGGAGCATTCGCGCGCCGGGGACCGCCCGCGCAAGCTGAACGCGACGTCCTACGTCGTGCTCGGCATGCTCTGCCACGGCCCGGCCACGAGCTATGACCTCAAGCAACGGATCGCCTACACCATCGGCAACTTCTGGGCGTTCGCGCACTCGCAGATCTACGACGAGCCGGTGCGGCTGGTGGCCGACGGCCTGGTCACCGAGACCGTCGAGGAGGGCGGCCGGCGCAAGCGCACCTACTCGATCACCCGGACCGGCCGTCAGGCGCTGCAGGACTGGCTGGCCACCCCGACCCACGAGCAGACCGAGGTCCGCGATCTCGGCGTGCTGAAGCTGTTCTTCGCCTCCTTCGGGGAACGGGCCGACCTCCTGCAGCTCGCCCGCGACCGCCACGAGTCGCACCGGGCGCGTGCGGACAGCTACCTCGAGATGCACGAACGGATCATCGACTTCGCCGACCCCTGGCAGGTCAAGACCCTGGAACTGGGCCTGCGCTACGAGCGCACCGTCGAGCAGTTCTGGGCGGACTTCCTCGCCGAGCTGGAAGGACCGCGAGTCCCCAGTTCAGACACATGAGTTCCCGGTTCGGGACAGGTTCGTCTCGCCAACCATTTACATAGCGACCATCAAGCGGGAAAATCCCTACCCATGAGCGCACGCCCGTTTGGTTCTCGCCTTGCTCGACTGCTGATCGTGGGTGTCGCCGGAGCCGCGACGGCTGTGTCGCTCCCGGCCGCCGCGCCCGCCGACACCGGCGCCGATGCCGCGCCGGTCGACTTCCACCAGTGGCGCTCGCTGCCGGAGCTCTTCTCGGGCCGGATCGAGGGGCTGCTGCCCGCGCCGCGCGGTGGGCTGCGGATCGGCCGCCCCGCCGGCACGGTCGAGCACACCGAGCCTTTCCTTGGTACGACACGAACCTACGAGTACGGGCGGTGGACCTCGCCGCTCTACCGGCAGGGCTTCGACGCCACCCAGCTCGTCGCGTCCTGGAACGCCACCACCCCGGCCGGAACCTGGCTGCAGGTGGAGATGCAGGGCCGGACCGCAGCCGGCACCACGACCCAGTGGTACACGATGGGCCGCTGGGCGAGCGGCGACCAGGACATCATCCGCACCAGCGTGCCCGACCAGTCCGACGCCTCGGGCTTCGTCGACGTGGACACGTTCGTCGCGAAGGCCGGCGGCACGCTGCGCACCTACCAGCTCCGCGTCACCCTGTACCGCGCGGCCGGCACGCACGCCTCCCCGACCCTGACCATGATCGGCGCGATGACGTCGGCCATCCCGGACCGGTTCACCGTCCCGATCTCCCCGCCGGCCGGCGCCTGGGGCACCGAACTGCCCGTCCCGCGGTTCTCCCAGAACATCCACATCGGACAGTACCCGCAGTACGGCGGCGGCGGTGAGGCCTGGTGCAGCCCGACGTCGACGGAGATGGTCGTCGAGTACTGGGGCCGCCACCCCAGCGCCGAGGACACCTCCTGGGTTGACCCGTCCTATGTGGACCCGAGCGTCGACCACGCTGCCCGGTTCACCTACGACAAGGACTACGACGGCACCGGCAACTGGCCGTTCAACACCGCCTACGCGGCCACCTACGGCCTCACCGGCCACGTCACCCGGCTGCACTCGCTGGCCGAGCTGGAGCGCTACATCATGGCCGGCATCCCGGTGGTCACCTCGCAGTCCTTCCGCGCCGACGAGCTCGACGGCGCCGGCTACGGCACCGCCGGCCACCTGATGGTGATCATCGGCTTCACCCCGGCGGGCGACGTGATCGCCAACGACCCGGCGTCCAGCAGCGACGAGGCCGTCCGCAACGTCTACCGCCGCGACCAGTTCGAGACGATCTGGTTGCGCACCAAGCGCTTCACCGCCAGCGGCAACATCGCCAGCGGCTCCGGCGGCGTCGCCTACGTCATCACCCCACCCGGAATGCGCACCCCTTAGTGTCGGATGCGTGGTCTCCGGATGGGTGGTCGACCTGCGCCGGCCGGGCGAGGAGGCACGCTCCGTGCTGGACTTGTGCAGTGATCCGCCTGGTCGCGCCCCTGTGCGCCCTCGCCCTGCTGCTGACCGCCTGCGGCGACAAGTCCGCCGGCACCGGCGCCCAACCGCTGACCCCGACCTCCGAGTCCCCACCCATCAGCAGCACCACCACCGTTCCCCCGTCGACCTCCCCGGGCGTGCCGCGCTGCTCCGCCGCGACCCTGTCCGGCACCATCCAGCCCGCGGACGCCGGCGCCGGCAACCGCTACGCCACCCTCGTCGTCACCGCCAAGTCCCGCTGCACCCTCTACGGCTACGGCGGCCTCCAACTCGTTGACACGCAAGGAAAGCCGACGCCCACCAACCTGGTCCGCACGCCGAACCCCGGCCCCGCCCTGGTCACCCTCCAACCCGGCCAGACCGCGCACAAGACGCTGCACTGGACCGTCGTCCCCACCGGCGACGAGCCCGTCACCGGCCCGTGCGAACCCTCATCCGCCGGCGCCACCGTGATCCCGCCCGACGAGACCCAGCCCTTCACCGTGATCTACGAGTTCGGCCCCGTCTGCGACCACGGCCGCATCGAAGGCAGCGCCTACTTCAAGCCCTGAACCCTGGTCAACCCCGGGCCCACGCGGCACCCTTACCGGATGAACACCGACCAGGTCCTCACCACGCCCCGGGTCGAGCCGCTCGAACCCGTCACCACCGACGAGCCCGACCCGTTAGCCAAGATCACTCTGACCCCGCGCGGCTTCGCGGCCCTGCTGGCCACCATCGGCCTCCTGCTCGGCCTGATCCTGGCCATCGTCCCGGTCCATGTCGCCGGCCCGGACCCGGCCAACCCCGTCACCGTCTCCTGCGGCAACACCATCGGCGGTGTGGAACCGGCCAGCGTGGCGGCCAACCTCAACAACCCCGACCGCCCCACCATGACCGCCTACGTGACCATGTGCGAAACCGCCATCAGCAACCGCACCTTCGCCACCTGGCCGATGTTCCTCGCCGGCGCCCTCACGATCATCTGGATGGGCGTGGTCCGCCGCGAAAGCAAGGTCACGGCACCAGCTTCCCCGGGTTCATGACCCCGGCCGGATCGAGCACGCTCTTCACCGATCGCAACACCTCGACCCCCAAAGAGCCGATTTCCGCACCGAGATACGGCGCGTGGTCCACGCCCACCGCGTGGTGATGCGTGATCGTCCCAAGTGGATTGATCGCCTCGCACGCCGCCGCTTTCGCCTGCCGCCACTGGGTTTCCGGGTCGTCGTCGGTTCTCGGCACGAGGACGGTGAAATACAGGGAAGCGCCGGTCTCATAGGCGTGGGAGATGTGGCAGGCGACCACCGGCGACCGTCCGGGGGCGGTGAGCGTGGTCGTCAGGGCGTCCCGCACGGCTGACCGCAACTCGGACAGCCGTGACCAGTGGGTCGCCGTTTCCAGGGTTTCCACGCAGACGCCGATATCCATCAACGCGTCGCGCTGGCGTGGGCCGGCGAACCGGCCGTGCCGCCATTTTTCGCCGGTGGAGCGGCCGAGGCGGAGCGCGCCGAAGCCACGCAGCGCCCGCAGCGTGGCCTTGCGCCGGTCCCGGAGGCGCCGCTTGGAGGTGTCCTCCCAGCCGAGGATCAGCAGGCACGGCTCGGTGTGGCCGACGAAGGCGAGGAAACGGCGCAGTGCCGCGGCCGTCCACCCGCTGGACAGGCGCAGCGCCACCTCGGTTTCGGTCGGGTCGGAGAGCCGGGTGACGTCGGCGAGCACCCGGCCCTGGGCGAGCGCGCGGACCGCGTCGGCCCCGCTGTTCCAGCCGTCGAGGACGTAACCCTCGTAGCGCCGCACCGTGGGAACCGGGCGGACCCGCACGGTCACCTCGGTGATCACGCCGAGGGTTCCCTCGCTGCCCACCACGAGCTGCCGGAGATCCGGGCCGGCGGCGGAGGCCGGCGCCACGCCGAGCCGCCACTCGCCGCGGGGGGTGGCCAGCCGCACGCCCTCGACCATGTCCTCGAACCGGCCGTAGCCGGCGGAGGCCTGGCCGGAGGAGCGGGTGGCGGCGAACCCGCCGATGGTCGCCCGCTCGAACGACTGCGGCACGTGGCCGAGCGTGAAACCGTGCGGTAGCAGCAGCTTCTCCGCCTCCGGCGCGACCACGCCGGCCTGGAGCACGGCGAGCTGGGACTCCGCGTCCACCGAGACCAGCTTGTTGAGCCGCATCAGGTCGAGCACCACGACCGCGGGCCGGCCGCCGCGCACCGCGTCGACCCCGCCGACCACCGAGGTGCCGCCACCGAACGGGACGATCGCCACGCCGTGTGCCGCGCACACCTCCACCACCCGCTGGACCTCCTCGGGCGAACCGGGCACCACCACGGCATCCGGCACCGCCAGCTCGCCGGCCCCGCGGTGCCGCAACAGGTCCACATAGGACAGACCGCCGGCACGGCCCAGCCGGTCCGCCCGGGAGACCAGCACCCGCTCCGGCCCCACGACGGCCGCCAGCTCCGCCCGCACATTGTCCGGCAGCGCCGATTCGCCGACGGGCAACGCCGAGTCCGGCGCCACCGGCGTGCTTTTCTCGGTCAGGCCGGTTTTTCCACGCAACCAACGCAAAGCGGGCGCGGGCAGGTGCGCGTCCGCGGCGCCGTCCGGGGTCCATCCGCACCGCACGAGGTGATCGAGGCTGTCCACTGGTACAGTGTGACACATGGCGTCCAAACGTCACACCGCGCCGCCGCCAACGCCGTCGCCGGCTCGCCTCGAGGACGACGTGCTGCTGGACGCGGCCCGAACGTGTGTGCTCGAAGTGGGGGTGCGGCGGACCACGCTCAGCGGCGTGGCGAGGGCTGCGGGGGTCAGCCGGATGACGCTCTACCGCCGTTTCCCCGATGTGCGGAGCCTCCTCGCCGCGCTGATGACCCGGGAGTTCGGTGTGCTGCTCACCCGGGCGTCCGGCGCGGCCAGCCCGCGGGCCCGGGCCCGCGAGCGGCTGGTCGCCGCCGCCGTGGACAGCGTGTGCGCGCTCTCGGTCGACCCGCTCATGCGCAGCGTCCTCGACCGGGACGCCGAGCTGGTGCTGCCCTACATCGTCGAGCGGGTCGGCAGCGTGCAGCGGATCGCCGAGCAGTTCATCCGCGAGCAGCTGATCGCCGGGCACCAGGACGGCTCGGTGCGGATCGGCAACCCGGCGGTGCAGGCGCGGGCGATCTTCCTGATGATGCAGTCGTTCGTGTTCTCGATGCGCCCGGCCACCCGCGGCGTCGACCGCTCCGAGCTGATCGGCGAGCTCACCCAGCTCATGGACGGGGCGCTGCGGCCCAAGGAGAAAAGGCCGTGAGCGAGCTTGCGAGCGAACAATCGAGCACTGCCCTGACGCTGAGCCTGCGAAGCGACAGGTTCAGCATCACCGAGCTTGCGAGGTGATGTCATGAGCACCTCGCTCAACGCCGAGCGCCGGGCGGTCGAGTTGGACGCGCTGGCCGGCGGCGAGGTGGTGGACGTGCTGGTGATCGGCGGCGGGGTCACCGGCGCCGGCGTGGCGCTGGATGCCGCGTCCCGCGGTTTGTCCACGGCCCTGGTCGAGGCGCACGACCTGGCGTTCGGTACGTCGCGCTGGTCCAGCAAGCTGGTCCACGGCGGGCTGCGCTATCTGGCCAAGGGCGATGTCGGGCTGGCGCACGAGAGCGCGGTCGAGCGCGGCATCCTGATGCGCACCACGGCACCGCACCTCATCCGCCCGCTGCCGCAGCTGGTTCCCTTGTACCGCAACATGTCCGCCGGTTCAGCGGCGATCACCCACGCCGGGTTGCACGCGGGTGACGTGCTCCGCCGGCTGGCCCGCACCCCGTCCGCGTTGCTGCCGCGGCCACGCCGGGTGTCCCGGCCGGAGGCACTCGCGCTGGTGCCGGGCCTGCGCGGCGGCGGGTTGCGCGGCGGGCTGCTTTCCTTCGACGGCCAGCTGATCGACGACGCGCGGCTGGTCGTGGCGCTGGCCCGGACCGCCGCCGGGTTCGGCGCGAAGATCATCACCCAGGCTCGGGCGGTCACCGTTTCCGGTGCCGGCGCGGAGATCCGCGACACCGTGACCGGCCGCACGCTCGAGGTCCGGGCCCGCAGCGTGATCAACGCGACCGGGGTGTGGGCCGGCGGGCTCGTGGAATCGGTGCGGCTGCGGCCCTCCCGCGGCTCACACCTGGTGCTCGACGCCGGCACGGCCGGCCTGACCGGCACCGCGCTCACCGTGCCGGTACCCGGGAAGTTCGGCCGGTTCGCGCTCCTGCTGCCGCAGCGCGACGGCCGGGTCTACCTCGGGCTCACCGACGAGCCGGTGGACGGCCCGATCCCGGACGTGCCCACGGTTCCGCAGTCCGATGTGGACTTCCTGCTCGGCATCGCCTCCACCGTGCTGGACCGCCGGCTCACCGAGGCCGATGTGCTCGGCAGCTACGCCGGGCTGCGACCGCTGCTGGACGCCGGCGGGCGCAGCGCGGACCTCTCGCGCCACCACGCCGTGCTCACCGCGCCCGACGGGGTGATCACCGTGGTCGGCGGGAAGCTCACCACCTACCGCAAGATGGCGCAGGACGCGGTCGACGCCGTGCCCCTGCCCATGGGTCCCTGCCGCACCAAGGAGATCCCGCTCACCGGCACCCCAGAGTCCACAGTGGACGCACCGGCCCGGCTCGTCGCCCGGTACGGCAGCGAGGCGCCGACCGTGGCCGCGCTGGGCGAGTTGGACCCCGACCTGGCGCAGCCTGTCGCGCCCGGCCTGGACGTCACCGCGGCCGAGGTGGTGTGGGCGGTGCGGCACGAGGGCGCGCTGGACGCCGACGACGTCCTGCACCGCCGTACACGGATCGGGTTGGTGTCAACGGAACTGGAGGCGGCGCGACCGCGCGTGCACGATCTGGTCGGGCTCGCGATCGCCGGGCTCGGAGTGCGGTGAAGGGGGCCTTTCTCACCGTGGCCGTGAGGAAGGCCCCCTTCATCGCACTTTGGCCCTACGGAGTGCGCTCCTGGATAAGCCGGATCCGGTCGGCGGCGGCCCGGACTTGCTCGGGGTTGCCGATGATCTCGAAGTGCATCTCGTCGGCCCGCCCGCGGTAGTCGCCGCCCCATCGGACCGTTCCGTTCGTCTCGCCCACGATCCGGTGGATCTCGTCGACCTGAACCTGGGTGAACGTGCCGCGGGCGCCCAATGCGTGCTGGGGCGCGTTGACGTCCACCGCGGTTGCGCTCGCGTGGTTGGAGATGTCTCCGCCACCGCGGATCTCGCGGTTCGCCCAGCCCCACGTGGCGTTCGGGTCGAGGCGCTCCACCCGCTGGTCCACCTGGGTCAGCACGTGCACGAGCACGTCCCCGGCCGGACCGTCGGCCACCACCACCCGCACGGTCGTGCCGGGCACGAACCGCGCGGTCCGCGGCGGGTTGACCGGCCAGCCGTTCTGCGACACCGGACCCTGCGGCGCGCCACCGGTGGCCTGCGCGAGCTGCACGCCCGGCTGGTAGCCGTCGTAGTGGTACGGGTTGGTGGGCGCGGCGTTCTGCAGGGTGACGCCCGGGATGGCGCCCGGCGCGTAGGCGTCGTAGTTGTAAGCGGCCGTCGGCGCGGCGGCCTGGAGGTTGACCGTGCCGCTGACGCCCTGCGGCCCGGTGCCCGCGCTGATCGTGCCGGCGTAGTTCAGCTGCGAACCGGAGACCTGCAGGGAGGTGTCCCCGGCGGCCTTCCCGCCGATGGTCTGCATGATCTGCTTGACCGCCTTGACCAGCTGCATGACCTTCTGCACCAGTTGCATGATCTTCTGGAACGTGGAGATCAGCTTCTGGATCTTGGAGATGCACTTCTGCGCGGACTGGACCGCGGTCGTCACCGACTGCGCGATCCCCTTGGCGATGCTCGCCCCGAAGCTGCCCCACGCCTCGGCCAGCGCCTCGATGATGATCATGACGATCCGGTTGCAGGCCTGGTTGATCACGTCCATCACGGCCTTGCGCACCTCGGCGAGCATCTTGCCGGCGCCCTCCATGGCACCCGACATCGCCTTGGTGACCTCGGAGAAGCTGTCCAGGTTCTGTGCCTGGGTCGCGCCCGCGGTCCGGTAGGAGTCGGCGGCGGCCCCGGTCCAGTTGGCGGTCTCGCCGCGGATCGCCTGCCGGTACTGGTTGGCCGTCGACGACAAATCGTTGGCCGCCTTGGTGAAGTTCTGCGCGCTGCCCATGATCGACGTCGGGTCACCGAGCAGCTTGTCGAACGGCTCACGCAGGAACTTGATGTGCCCGATGAGCCAGCCGAACCCGGCCTGGGAGATGGCGCCGAGCGGGTCGCCGCCGAGCCCGATGACGTCCATGGCCACGTTCGAGACGCCGAGCCCGGCGCCGATCCAGTCGCCCCGCTCGATGGCCGACGAGGTGTTCTGCACGTCGTTGAACAGGCTCGTGGCGGCCTGCTGCGGGGTGCGGGCCGCCTGCTGCGCCGGGCTCATCGGGCTCCCTCCGTGCTGCTGAGCTTGAACAGTTCGGCGCGCGCCTGGTCGATCTGCTGGTACAGGTCGGCGACCTCTTTCAGTCCCTTTTGGACGTCCATAAAGGACTTGGCGCCCTTCATGAGCGCATCCCCCACCTCGCCGCTCGCCGACATGATGGCCGCCACGAAGAACGCCCCGACGACGCCGTACGCGTTGCCGCCCAGCACCGCCCGGGCGACGTTGCACGCCTGGCTCACCTGATTCGACATCTGGCCCACGGACGCCGCGTGCTGGCGCAGCTCCCCGAGATGGACGTTGAAGCCCTCGCTCATTCGCCTGACCGCCTTCAGTGGATGACTTCTGGTGGGTTGTCGAAGTACTCGTCGTCCGGCCGCATGTCCGGCCGCATCTCCGCGACGACCGGCTCGTCCCGGCCATCACCGGCGTAGCCCTCCGGCAGCTTGCTCTTCACCACGTCCAGGGCCGGCCCCTCGCCGACCAACCCCTTCATGGCCTCGACCACCTGCGCGCCGGCGTCCCGCTGCGCCTGCCGGGTGGTCTGCATGATCAGCCGGGACAGCTGCTCGGGCTCGAGCTCGCGCACCCCAGGCCGCAGCACGAGATCGGTGGTCACCCCGCTGGCGCTCACCCGCACGGTGATCTCGCCACCGCCCGACGTCGCCTCGCCGCCCACCTTCGCCAGGGTCTGCTCGGTCTGCTCCGCCCGCGCGGCGACCTCCTTCAGCTGCTCGTCGTACTGCTGGAGCCACTCCTGTGGATCCATCGCGCGCCCTCCAATGGTCCATGACGGATCATCGTGCATCTTTGATGGAGCATGCCCGATCCGGTTCCCTCGAGAGCCTAGTTTCTCCGAACTTCATTCGGTCACGGTTCCGTAACGCTGAGGCACACGTGTCCCGCGGGCAACATCATCGTGTGACGCCGCATAGGCGATCCGTTACCCAGAGGGGGTTTCGGGACGGCGTGCCCATGCGAGAGCAGCTGGGACCGAACGCTCCGGGCGAAGGGCGAGACAGTAGGGGTCCAGGGCGGCACGCTGCTTGGCCACAGCTACGGCGGGGAGGTCGTCGGCATCACGGCCCGCGACGGAGCGGTCGCGCTGGTCTACCCGGGCACGCACGGCATTCCCGGTACTGATCCGATACCGCCGAAGTGATCCGGGCGGCCGCACGGCGCTGGTCTTCGCTCCGGCTGGGTGGTCGGCGTTCCTGGGCACGATCACGGCTCGCTAGCGTCGGATCGCTACGGGAACGCGGGACACGACTACGCGAAGGCGGAACACGACTACGTGAGCGCGGGACACGCCCGGGGTGCCGGGTGTCCGCCGGTGTGTCCCGCGTCTGCGTAGCCGTGTCCCGCCCTCAGGTAGCCATGTTCGGCATTCGCGTAGTCGTGGCACGTCTTCGCGTAGGCCCCCGGCGCGGCGCTCGGGACCGGTCTGGATACTGGTGAACCGGGTGCTGGCGAGGAAGGGGTGCGCGTGGTGATCCGCACCGTCGGGTTGATCGCTCGCCGTGAGCTGAACGCCAAGCTGCGCACCCGGTCCTTTGTGATCGGTACCGCGGTGTCGCTTGTGGTGCTGGTGGCGTTCGTGCTCATGCAGGGTTCGCTCGGCGGGCCGGGCTCGCTCACGGTGGGGCTCAACGGGCAGGCAATCGGGGTCGCCGACCAGCTCGGGCAGGCCGGGCGCCAGCTCGGCCGGGAGATCCGCACCCGGGAGGTCACCGACCTGCCGGCGGGTGAGCGGATGGTCGCGGGCGAGGAGCTGGACGCGCTGGTGAGCGGCCCGCCGGCGCAGCTTTCGGTGCTGGTGCGGGACGAGCTGAACCAGGACCTGCGGGTGGCGCTGGACGCGATCGTGCAGCAGGAGGTGCTGCGCGCCCAGCTCGCCGCCATCGAGGACCTGGACGCCAACCAGGTGCTGGAGAACGTGGCCGCCGCCCAGGTGGGCGTGAAGTTCTTGCGGGGGCCCGATTCCCAGCGCGGTGAGCGGCTCGCGGTGGCTCTGCTGATCATCGCGCTGCTGTACGTGTCGCTGGTGTTCTACGGCAACCTGCTGGCGCAGGGTGTGATCGAGGAGAAGTCCAGCCGCGTGGTGGAGCTGCTGCTGGCCACGGTCCGCCCGTGGCAGCTGCTGGCCGGCAAGGTGCTGGGGCTGGGCCTGGTCGGTCTGATCCAGCTCGCCGTGCTCGGCGTCGCCGGCCTGACGCTGGCCTCGGTCACCGGCGTGCTGACCATCCCGGGCTCGGCGACCGGCTCGGTGCTCTGGGGTCTGCTCTGGTACCTGCTCGGGTTCGCGCTCTACGCCACGGTGTTCGCCGCGGTGGGCTCGCTGGTGTCCCGGCAGGAGGACGCCCAACCGGTGATCATGCCGGTCACGCTCGTGCTGCTGGTGGCGTTCGTGCTCGGCTTCAGCGTGCTGGCCCGCAACGCCGCGAGCACGGCGAGCACGGTGCTGTCCCTGGTTCCGCTGCTCTCCCCGGTGCTGATGCCCGGCAAGATCGCGCTCGGCGCGGCGCCGGGCTGGCAGATCGGCGCCGCACTCGGGCTCACCATCGCCGCGATCGTGCTGCTCACCGCGCTCGGCGGCCGCATCTACCGCAACGCCGTGCTGCACATGGGCTCCCGCCTCCGGCTGCGGGACGCCCTGCGCTAGGCGAGGGTTGGAAAGCAATGTCACATTGCTTTCCCTCTACCGCTGCAATGTGACATTGCTTTCCGCCGTTCGGCGGGTCCCTCCACGCGCCGTCGTATGCAACTATGCGCGCCGGACCATATGACCCGATCGTGTCATTGGTCCTCTTCTGGGCGATCCTTGGAGGGACCCTCTTGCGACAAAGAGTCATTACCAGCCTGACAGCTGCCGCCGTCGTGGTGGCGGGGCTGGTCTCGGTGGCGCCGGCCGCGTCCGCGGCACCCGCCGCCGATCTACAAGCACAGAACCAGGTGGTACAGGGCACCGACGACCTCGCCACCCCTGCCGAGCAGAAACGCCGCGCATTGCGCGAGAAGGCGTGGTCCGACGTGCTCAGCGGCGTCCGGACGGCCGAGAAGCGCGGCCCCAGCACCGTCGTCAAGGTGGGTAAGAAGCCCGGGCCGAAGAGCGAGGCGCGCCGGGGCTCGGGCCCCGTCGACGAGTACGTCGAGCTGGCGCGGGAGAAGACCGACCGGATCTTCGTGGTGCTGGCCGAGTTCGGCAACGAGCGCCACCCCAGCTACCCCGACCAGGACACCGACCCGGCGACTCCCGGCCCGGCGCGGTTCGACGGGCCACTGCTCAACCAGATCCCGGAACCGAACCGGGCGGTGGACAACGTCACGCTCTGGCTGCCCAACTACGACCGGCAGCACTTCCAGGACCTGTACTTCTCGCACGACCCC
Source organism: Actinophytocola sp. (assembly GCF_036002505.1). Taxonomy (GTDB): domain Bacteria; phylum Actinomycetota; class Actinomycetes; order Mycobacteriales; family Pseudonocardiaceae; genus DASYTH01. The sequence continues at coordinate 31,588 of NZ_DASYTH010000077.1, forward strand.
GTCGTGGACTCGGTGAAGAACTACTACGAGAAGCAGTCCTCCGGCCGGGACTCGGTCGAGGGCACGGTCACCGACTGGGTCCGGGTGCGGTTCAACCAGGCCCGCTACGGCCGGTCCAACGGCTTCCCGTGCACCGGGATCGTCTGCGGCAACTCGCAGTTCCTCGTCTCGGACGCGGTGAACCAGTGGTACACCGACCAACTCGCCGCCGGCCGCCCGGCCGCCGAGGTGAAGGCGGAGCTCGCCACGTTCGACGTGTGGGACCGCAACGACTTCGACGGTGACGGCGACTTCAACGAGCCGGACGGCTACATCGACCACTTCCAGATCGTGCACGCGGGCGGCGACCAGGCCGACGGCGATCCGGTCTACGGCGAGGACGCGATCTGGAGCCACCGCGGCTTCGCGTTCAGCAGCACCAACACCGGCCCGGTGGGGAACCTGCGGGGCGGCACGCAGATCGCCGACACCGGCCTCTGGGTCGGCGACTACACCATGCAGCCGGAGAACGGCGGCATCGGCGTGTTCTGCCACGAGTACGGGCACGACCTGAACCTTCCGGACCTCTACGACACCTCCCTCGCCGGCCAGAACAACGTCAACTGGTGGTCGCTGATGGCCCAGCAGCGGGTGTCCGGGCCCGGCGAGGTGCTCGCCACCCGGGTCAACGACATGGACGCCTGGTCCAAGCTGCAGCTGGGCTGGCTGGACTACGAGGTCGTGGTCGCGGGGCAGACGCGCACGCTGGACCTCGGCCCGCACGAGTACAACTCGGCCAAGGCCCAGGGCGTCGTGGTGGTGCTGCCGGACAAGGTCAAGACGTTCCAGTTCGGCGCGCCGTTCGCCGGGGCGCGGCAGTGGTGGAGCACCAAGGGCGACGACCTGAACACCACGCTCACCCGCGAGCTCAACCTGACCGGGAAGTCCACCGCGGCGCTGACCATGAAGGCGCGGTTCGACATCGAGGAGGACTTCGACTTCCTGTACGTGCAGGCGTCCTCGGACGGCGGCGCGAACTGGACCGCGCTGGACGGCACGGTCGGCGGGGCACCGTTCGCCCGGGACTCCTCGAACGCCCCCGCGGTGTCCGGCAGCTCCGGCGGCAACTGGGTCGACCTGACCGTGCCGCTGGACTCCCAGGCGGGCAAGAACATCCTGCTGCGGTTCAACTACCGCACCGACGGCGGCCTGGCGCGGGGCGGGTTCTTCGGTGACGACATCACGATCACCGCGGACGGCGCGACGCTGGTCAGCGACGGGGCGGAGAGCGGCGACAACGGCTGGACGGCGGTCGGCTTCAGGACCACCACCGACACGGAGACGCTGTCGTTCGACAACTTCTACGTGGCCACGAACCGCACGTACGAGTCCTACGACCGGTACATGCAGTCCGGCCCGTACAACGCCGGGTTCCCGGACCGGCCGAAGTGGGTCGAGCACTTCCCGTACCAGACCGGTCTGCTGGTGTCCTACTGGGACACGTCGTTCATGGACAACAACACCAGCCAGCACCACGGTGAGGGCCTGGTCCTGCCGGTCGACGCGCACCCCGCGCCGATCTTCAACCTGGAGGGCCGGGCCTGGCGGGAGCGGATCGCCGGCTACGACGCGCCGTTCTCACTGCGCAAGGCGGACTCGTTCACGCTGCACATCAACGGCAAGGCCAGCTACATCCGCGGCCAGAACGGTGTGCCGCTGTTCGACGACACCAAGCAGTTCTGGTTCGCCGAGCAGCCCAACGCGGGCGTGGTCCTGCCCGCCACCGGCACCACCATCCGGGTGCAGTCGCAGAACGGCACCTCGATGAGGATCCGGGTCGGCACCAAGTAAACCCGCGCAGACGAAGGGGCTCCCGGTCCGCCCGGGGGCCCCTTCACTTACGAACTCGCGTGCTGGAACCAGGAACTCGCGGGCTGGAACCGGGGACTCGCGGGCTGGAGTTAGCGGTTGGTGATGGAGGTGTAGTCGCGCTCGGTGTGGCCGGTGTAGACCTGGCGCGGGCGGCCGATCTTGGTGGCCTTGTCGTTCATCATCTCGCGCCAGTGGGCGATCCAGCCGGGGAGCCGGCCGAGCGCGAACAGCACGGTGAAGAACTTGGTGGGGAAGCCCATCGCGCGGTAGATCAACCCGGTGTAGAAGTCGACGTTGGGGTAGAGCTTGCGCTCGATGAAGTAGTCGTCGGCGAGCGCGCGCTCCTCCAGCTCCTTGGCCAGGTTGAGCAGCTCGTCGTCGCCGCCGAGCCGGCCGAGGATGTCGTCGGCGGTCTTCTTGATGATGGCGGCCCGCGGGTCGTAGTTCTTGTAGACCCGGTGGCCGAAGCCCATCAGCTTCACGCCCTCCTCGCGGTTCTTCACCTTCCTGACGAACGAGTCCACATCGCTCTCGTCGTCCCGGATCCGCTCGAGCATCTCCAGCACCGCGCTGTTAGCACCGCCGTGCAGCGGGCCGAACAACGCGTTGATTCCAGCCGAAATGCTGGCGAACAGGTTCGCCTCGGAGGAGCCGACCAGCCGCACGGTCGACGTCGAGCAGTTCTGCTCGTGGTCGGCGTGCAGGATGAACAGCAGGTCCAGCGCCCGGACCACGTCCGCATCCAACTGGTACGGCTCCACGGGCAGGCCGAACGTCATGGTCAGGAAGTTCTCCACCAGCCCGAGCGAGTTGTCCGGGTAGCGGAACGGCTGCCCGGTCGACTTCTTGAATGCGTACGCCGCGATCGTCGGCAGCTTGGCCAGCAGCCGGATCGTGGAGATCTCCACATGTTCGGCGTCAAAGGGTTTCAGGCTGTCCTGGTAGAAAGTGGACAGTGCGGACACCGCGGAGCTCAGCACCGGCATCGGATGCGCGTCGCGCGGGAAACCGTCGAAGAACCGTTTGAGCTCCTCGTGCAGCAGCGTGTGCATCTTGATCTTATCGGTGAAGTCGTCGAGCTGCGCCTGGGTCGGCAGCTCGCCGTAGATCAGCAGGTAGCTGACCTCGATAAAGGTCGAACGCTGCGCCAGCTGCTCGATCGGATAGCCGCGGTAGCGCAGGATCCCCGCGTCGCCGTCGATGTAGGTGATCTCCGAGGAGCAGGCCGCGGTATTGACGAAGCCCGGGTCCAGGGTGACCAGGCCGGTGGCGCTGAGCAACTTGCCCAGGTCGATGCCCGAGGCGCCCTCGGTCGCCGGCGACACGGTCATGGCATGCTCGCCGCCCGGATACTGCAGCACGACCTTGCCGGAGTTCGTGGTTGCGTCAGGCATGTAACGTCCCTCTCGCACTCTTTGCGGGGCGGCCGATGGTGTTGTCCCAGGCCCGCCTAGCCCGGCTGCGAGAAAACGCAAGCACCGCCCCGTTGGGGTCTCCCATTCTTACGCTAGTGCTCCGCACGCGCCACGCACAGTTTCTGCGACCGCGACCTGCCTCACAGCGTTGAATCCAATGTGAGGGCTCGGGCCCCGGGCCACTGCCGCTGTGGCCAGCTTGGCACGGACCGACTCCTCGGGCAGACCATCCTCTGCCTCGCCCACCCGCTCATCGTGGCGCTCCGCGCCGCAGTGCCTGACTGTGGCCTACCCTCGTCGCCGGTGAGCCCTCACATGATCTCTGGCAGGTATGGCGGTTCCGCTCCCGCCCTGGACACGGTCACCGCGGCGGCCCGCGCGGCAAACGACAGCGCGTCCCGCCAGTCCGCCGCGCTCACCGCTCGTAGTGGCGCGGTGGCGGAGATGCCCCGCCGGTACAGCCAGTGCAGCAGCGCGCCGTGCACGGTGTCGCCCGCCCCGATGGTGTCCACCACCGTCGCCGCCGCGGCCGGCACCTCGACCAGCTCGCCGTCGGCCGTGATCACGGCCAGCCCCTCCGCGCCCCGGGTGAGCACCGCCGCGGCGGGGCCCTTGCTCACCCACGCGCGCACGAGCGCCTCGACCGGTTCGCCGTCGCCGAGGCCGCCCAGCCAGCGAGCGTCCTCAACGGACAGTTTGAGCAGGCCGATGTCCGGCAGCCAGCTCACGAACCGGGCGCGGTGGGCGTCCGGATCGGACACCAGGACCGGACGGATGTTGGGATCCAGCACGGTGAGGCCGCCGCGCCGGGCGTGCCGGCGGAGCATGGTCTCGTAGGTGGTGGCGCCCGGCTCCAGCAGCAGCGAGAGGGTGCCGAGGGAGAGCGTGGTCACCTCGGCCGGCAGCTCACCCGGGTCGGAAACCAGCCGGTCGGCGGTGCCCTCCACGTGGAACGAGTAGCGCGCCGAGCCGTCCGGCCCGATCCCGGCCACCGCGAGCGTGGTCGGCTCGGGGCCGCGCCGCACCATCGAAACGTCCACATTGGACAATTGGAGCCGGCGCAGCAGCGCGTCGCCGAAGCCGTCGGTGGACAGCCGGGAGAGGAACCGGACCGGGTCGCCGAGCCGGCCGGCCGTGATCGCCACATTGTACGGCCCACCACCGGGCATCGGCCGCAGCGGCGCCAGCGCGGCATCCACAGTGGACTCAACAGGCCCGGCCGGAACCAGGTCGACGAGCGCCTCACCGCCGACGACTATCATCACGCCTCCCCTACTACACAGTAGGACGTCATACTATTTAGCATGCCCGCAGAGCGACTGCTGCCCAGCACCGAGGCCGAGGACCTGCTCAAACTCGTCCGCGAGATCTCCCGGGACGAGCTCGCCCCGCACGCGTCGAAGTATGAGGAGGAGGAGCGCTTCCCGCGCGAGCAGTTCCGGCTGCTCGGCCGCAGCGGGCTGCTCGGCCTGCCCTACCCGGAGCGCTGGGGCGGCGGCGCGGTCCCCTACGAGGTGTACCTGCAGGTGCTCGAGGAGCTCGCCAGCGCGTGGATGACCATCGGCGTCGGCGTGTCCGTGCACAGCATGTCCTGCTACGCGCTCGCCGAGTACGGCACCGACGAGCAGCGCGAACGCTGGCTGCCCGAGATGCTCGCCGGCGACCTGCTCGGCGCGTACGCGCTGTCCGAGACACACGCCGGCTCGGACGCGGCGGCGCTGACCACCCGGGCCGTGCGCTCCGGCGAGGTGTTCGTCGTCAACGGCACCAAGGCCTGGATCAGCCACGGCGGCCAGGCCGACTTCTACACGACCATGGTGCGCACGTCCGAGTTCGACACCGCCGGGGCCCGCGGGATCAGCTGTCTGCTGGTCGATGCCGGCACGCCGGGCCTGTCCGCCTCCCCGCCGGAGCGCAAGATGGGGCTCACCGGCTCCACCACCACTCAAATGATCTTCGAGGACGCCCGCGTCGCCGCCGACCGGTTGCTGGGCCCGGAGGGTGACGGCCTGAAGATCGCCCTCTCCTCGCTCTCGTCCGGCCGGCTGGGCATCGCCGCGTGCGCGGTCGGCCTCGCCCAAGCCGCGCTCGACGAGGCCGTCGCCTACGCCAAGCAGCGCACCCAGTTCGGCAAGCCCATCATCGACTTCCAGGGCGTCGAGTTCCTCCTCGCCGACATGGCCGCGGCGGTGGAGTCCTCGCGGGCCACCTACCTCGAGGCCGCGCGCCGCCGGGATCGCGGCCTGCCGTTCCAGCGCCAGGCCTCCATCGCCAAGCTCGTCGCCACCGACGCCGCCATGAAGGTGACCACCGACGCCGTCCAGGTGCTGGGCGGCGCCGGCTACACCAAGGACTTCCCGGTCGAACGCTACATGCGCGAAGCCAAGGTGCCGCAGATCTTCGAAGGTACCAACCAGATCCAACGCATGGTCATCGCCCGCGATCTCCGCAGGGCCTGAAGTGCGATCACTCCCGGTAGAACGGGTTCACCGTGACGCCCTCGCCGGTGTGGTCGTCGAAGTGGTACACCTCGCGGCCGGCGACGTAGACCCGCAGGGCGCGGGACATCACGTCGAGCGGATCCCCGGACCAGATCACGATGTCGGCGTCCAGGCCGGGGCGCAGCGAGCCGACCCGGTCGTCCAGCGACATGATCTCGGCGGGGTTGGTGGTGATCGAGCGGAGCGCGGTCTCGGCGTCCAGCCCCTCCTTCACCGCCAGGGTCGCCTGGTGGACCAGGAAGTTGACCGGCACCACCGGGTGGTCGGTGGTGATGGCGATCTTGACCCCGGCCCGGGCCAGGATGCCGGGGTTGCGCAGTGAGCGGCGGCGCAGCTCCACCTTGGGGCGGCTGGTGAACAGCGGCCCGATGATCACTGGGATGTTCTTCTCCGCCAGCAGGTCCGCGAGCAGGTGCGCCTCGGTGCCGTGGTTGATCACCAGGCGGTAGCCGAACTCCTCGGACAGCCGCACCGCGGTGGCGATGTCGTCGGCCCGGTGGGTGTGCTGGCTCCACGGCAGCTCCCCGTCGAGCACCCGGACCAGCGTCTCCAGCGTGTTGTCCCGCTCGAACGGCTCCTCCGCGCGCTCGGCGTGGGCGCGGCGCAGCTTGTAGTCCTGCGCCTGGGTGAACGCGTCCCGGATCACCGCGGCCACGCCGAGCCGGGTGGACGGCAGCTTCTTCTGCTCGCCGTAGACCCGCTTGGGGTTCTCGCCGAGCGCGCTCTTCACGCTCAGCGGCTCGCGGATCAGCATCTCGTCGGCCGTGCGCCCCCAGGTCTTCACCGCCACGGTCCGGCCGCCGATGGGGTTGGCCGAGCCGGGCTTGACCACCATCGTGGTGACGCCGCCGGCCAGCGCGTCCCGGAAACCCTCGTCGTCCGGGTTCAGCGCGTCCAGGGCCCGCAGCCGGGCGCCGTTCGGGTCCGTCCGCTCGTTGGCGTCCTCCCCGATCCAGTGCTCGGCCTCCTCGTTGACCCCGGCATGGCCGTGCGCCTCGATGAAGCCGGGCAGCACCCAGGAACCCGACGCGTCCACGATCTCCGCGCCGTCCGGCACATCCACGTCCGCGGCCGGGCCCACCGCCACGATCCGGCCGTCCTCGACCAGGACCGTCCCGTCCTCGATCGGCGCGCTGGCCACGGGAACGACGTATCCACCCATGAATGCTGTACTCACAGTGCCCAATGTTCGCTCCCGTTCGGCCGCAGAAGATGCCGGCTTCCTCCGTGCGCTGCTCGGTGCTCGTTCCTCGCACCTGCGCTGCTCCTCCGTCCAGCCGGCATCGCGGCCTCTCTCTCGCTCACGTCGCCTCCTCGCAGGCTCGGAGCCGCCGCGAGCGGACGCCCTGTGACATTGGTTCGCTCGCAAGCTCGCTCACAGCGGCATGATCCCCCAGCGTCCGGCCCAGGTCTTTCCCGGCTCGAGGTGGATCAGGTCGATGCCGGAGTTGAGCGCGTCCGGCGGGCAGGTCATCGGCTCGATGGCGACCGCGAAGCCGCCGCGGGCGCCGGGGAAGTCGTACGGCGTGTACACCTGCACCCAGCGGAAGCTGAGGTCCGCCCAGAGCTCCACCCCGCCGCCGGGGTGCACGATGCCGTGCCGGATCAGCCCGTCGCCCCTGGGTTTGCAGCCGCCGAAGGCGTGGTCGAGGTCCGGCATGTCGCACAGCAGCCGGCCGCGCCGCATGTCCAGGTCGGTGCCGCGGATGTCCACCGGCTCGCCGGTCGGCACCATCCGCACCGGGTCGAGCGGAAGCATCGTGGTGGCGGCCAGCTTCAGGTCGCAGTCCTCCATCTTCAGCGCCCCGGGCCGCAGGTACGGGTGCGCCCCCATGCCGAACGGCATCACCCGCTCGCTCAGGTTGTGCATGCCGTGCGTGACGTTCAGCCCGCGCAGCCCCAGCTCATAGGAAACGCTGGTGCGAAAGGGAAACGGCCACCCCGGCGCGGGCCCGACAGAAATCTCCAGCGTCACCTTGGACTTCGAGTGCTCGGTGACCGTCCACTCCCCGTGCCGCACCAACCCGTGGATGGCGTTGCCCCGCTCCGGCTCGGTGATCTCCAGGTCGCGCGGCTCCCCCTCGTCGGTCCAGCGCGCCCCGCCCACCCGGTTCGGCCACGGCAGCAACACCGCCCCCGCACCCTTCGGCGGTTCCTCGTCCTCACCGAAAGTTTCGGTGTACAGCACGCCATCCACCTCGT